>CAZGMN010000139.1:0-4716 GCA_964526905.1 uncultured Eubacteriales bacterium | reverse complement strand
TCATTCCTCTTCAAGTCGAGATCCCTGTAGCTGCTGCGCCTGATTCAAAATTTGCTGGAGTTGTGCCCGATTCAAAGCTTGTGAGGGAAGCGGAGCAGGAAATCAATCTCGCTTTCCAGGACCTTAATTCTGAGGATGCCACAACCAAGGCCAAAGCAGCGACCTGGCTTGCTCGACAGGAGCCGTTAAAACTGGCTGAGGCCGGGTTCAAAGCGATAAACTCTGACATGCCGCTGAAGACAAGGCGGCTGGCAGCAACGGTTATCAAGAAAGCCGGAGACGAAGCAGTGGAAGCGGTTTTAAAGAAAATAAACCATGCTTCTCCAGTTTTAGCGCTAATTAGAATGCTAAAAGTCGCCGATGTTTTCCTCGACTATGCTAATCTTGTTCCTCTGCTGCGTGAAATAGCTCTTCTTGGGCCGAGTGAGGCTGTTGTCCTGGTCATCGAAGTCCTGAAACAAATCCCGGGAAAAAACGCCGACTCGGTTCTTCTGGAGATGCTCAATGTGGCTGAAAAAAAGCCTGAACTTGACATTCTGAGCGTATTTGCCGAAAGAAAAATTCCGGAGGCCGTTCCTCTGCTCCTGGAAATAATAAGACCGAAGAGCCTCATTCACAAAGAACCCGAAATTCAATTTCAGGCGCAGGCCTGCAGAGCTTTGGGCATGATCGGCTCGCCGGATTCTATCGAGACACTGATTGCCGTCGCTAAACCGAGTAAGTCATTTACCTTTCAAAGAGCTAAGCCTGACTCTGTCCGTGCAGCCGCCGCTTGGGCCCTGACCAAATTTCCTCAAGATGAGAAGGTCAAAAAGGTCCTCGCCCGCCTAAAAAAAGATAGGTCTCCAATTGTCAGGAAGGCCGCAGGCCTCTCTTAGCTCTTAATTCCTCAACCCCTTTGCTGAACCAGATGCTTCACTCCCTCCAGGAAGAGGTCAATATATTTGAAAGAAATATAGATGGGAGTTGAGACTCTCACTCCATAGGTTCCTGCCTGTTTATTGCCGATCGTCCGGACGACGATGTTGTATTTTTCGCGGACATAGTCGACTATCCTTCCCGCCTCAATGCCCTCGACAGAGAAGGCGGTCAGCCCGCCGCTGAGATAAGGGTCCTGGGAAGTGTGCAGCTTAACTCCAGGTATTTTGCTCAGCTCTTTCTTTAAGTAGCCGGCCAGGGCCTTAATCCTTCTCTCTATCCTCTCTTTGCCTATTATGTTCTGAAAATCAATAGCCTCGCCCAAGGCAACAATCAGGGCATCGGACCTCTGGCCGAACGTTTCATATTTTTTGGCGTCGGGGTAGGTATCCCAACCGCTGGAGGCGATGGTCGGCCAGAGCTTATCCTGGGCCTCCTTCCTGACATAGAGCACGCCAACACCTGTCGGCGCACCAAGCCACTTATAAGGGCTGGTGGCAAAGAAATCAATGCCCATCTCCTTCATATTGAGGCTCATCATCCCTATTCCGTGGGCACTGTCGGCACAAACAAGAATCCCTTTTTCATGGGCCATCTTGCTCAATTCCTTGAGGGGAGTGATGAGGCCGGAGATATAGACTGTATGTCCGACGCTGATGACTTTTGTTCTGGGTGTGACGGCCTTCTCGATAGAGCCGACGACCTCATCGACGCTCTTTGGCGGAAGTCCGAAGGGGACTTCTATAATCTTGATTCTGAATCTTTTTTCCTTGAGCCTCCAGGGATTGATTCCTCCAGGATGCTCCATGTTGGAGACCAAGACTTCATCTCCCTCCTTTAAATCCAGTCCGTTGGCAACAAAGTTTATCCCTTCAGTCGTGTTGTCAACGATGACAATCTCATCAACAGAAGCGCCCATGAACTGGGCAAGTTTGGTGCGAACCTCCTCCTTTATCCTGGGAAGAAAATTGTAGCAATCAAAAGGATTGGTGGCCTGCATCCGGCAGTGCTTGATCAGGGAATTGAAGACGGGCTTGGGCATGGGGCCGATCGTCCCGTTGTTCATCATGATAATTCCGTCCTCGAAAAGAAAATGCTTGCTCAGGGCCTCCCAGTAGACTCCGTCAGGGGACTCGTCCTCGATGTACTTCTGGTTTAAAGACGTTATGCTCTGATAGACAGCGGCATTGAGCTTGCTCAGGGCAGAGACAGAAAGGGCTGAACCGGCGAGAAAGTATTTGACAAAATCCCTTCTTGAAAAGGGGACAGTCCCCTTTTTTCCCGATAGATCATAAAAAAGACTTTCAGACTTGGTTTGTTTGACTTCAGTCATTTATTTCTCCTCCATCTTTTTTTCCCCATTTTATTCACACAGACTTAAGCCTGTCAAATTAAAAAGCCGAGCTTCGCTGTTCTTCTTCCAAGTCAACTTTGGGGCAAAAGCGGCGCGTTATTGAGCGACTCAGCCTGAGCGCGCTTTAGCCAGGATGATGCCTCCCTCTTCCACTCCAAATTCTCGGGCAACAGCAGGGCATTTCGCCTTCAAGAGAAAGAAAATAGGGCGCTTCTCATCCGACAGCCCTTCATAGTTGCCCTGCCCCTTGCTGATGATGAGCCCTGCTGAATGGTATTCTTTTAGAAATTCTCTGGAGCAAAACTTCAAGATAATTCCCGGCGCATCACAGCCGGAAGAGATAATTTCTGCCGCCTCACCTATTCCGGAAAGGAGCGCATCCTCGCCTGTGGCATCGTTGATGATCGGTCTTTCTCGGACAGCATAGATAACAGGCTTGTGGAGCTCTTCAATGAGAAGGCGGTCAAAAACAGTCTCTCCAGCGTTATCCGCCAGGAAGAGAATTTTCTTTGCCTTCTTCAAGGCTTTGCAAAATTGAGAGTAATGATTGAGGGCAAAGTCCTGGAACAATATTTTTTTGATGTCTTTCTTCAAATCAAACTTTGCCTGGGTACCAAAATCAATGATATTTCCTGCGATGGAGAGCCTGACAGCGGTCATCAATCTGTCTTTGGAAGACTCTATCAATTTTTTCATCTCAGGATAAAGAGAGAGCGCCTGGCGGATGAATCCATCTTTTAATTTCCGGTAAGGGTCTCTGACGCCTGTCCTGGCAGAGATAATCCTATAAACCTCCCTCCCTATCTCAGAAGGAGTCAGATCAAAGCAGAGCCTGGTTAGGGCGAGGCTGACCTCATTCAGTATCTCCAGAATCTTTTTCTCATCAGAAGTGACAATCCTTGAGGTCTTGAGGGCTTGCAGGAAAAAACAGGGATAGCAATCAAGAGCTGCTTTCATTTCTTCTTTAATCCCTTCTTCTTTAATCCATCCTCAATGATCTTTGCGTGGCTGGGAAAAGCAATATCAGGGAGCCCATCTGCCCGAAAATACTCTGCCCGCAGCGAATCAGAGCCAGGCAAAAGATTCCCTCTGCCTTTCACTTCATAAGCGACGATCAAAACATTCTTGTAGAGCCGGGATTTTTGAGAATAGACTCCGATGAGCCTCACAACCTTTCCCTTGAGCCCTGTCTCTTCCTCAAGCTCCCTGAGACAAGCAATCTCAGGAGTCTCGTCAACCTCGATGAAGCCTGAGGGCAAAGCCCACCTTCCCCTGCCGGGCTCCACTCCCCTCTGGATGAGAAGAATCTCGCCTTTTTTATTCCTGACGAGTGCGGCTGAGCTCGGCAGAGGATTCTCATAGCAAACCCAGCGGCAGGATGGGCAGAAATTTCTTTCCCTTCTTTCTATCCTTTTTGATTCGAGTCTGGCGCCGCAATGAGGGCAATGCTTATACATGATTCCTTATGGTCTTCCAGAAAGTTATCCGAGAATAAATTATACCACTGACCCGGAGAAACCAGGCCTGCTTTCTCAGAAGTCAGCAGGCTATTTCTTTTTATAAACCACGCCGCCTTTCATCACGAACTTTACCCTTTCGAGCTCGCTGACGTCCTTGAGCGGGTCGCCGGAGACAGCGATGATATCAGCGTAGAGTCCTGGCGAAACAGCGCCAACTCGGTCAGTCCAGCCGAGCAAGTCAGCGGCGTTGGCTGTCGCTGCCTGAACGGCCTGAAGCGGCGTCATTCTGTAGCGAACCATGTGGGCAAACTGCCTTGCGTTCCAGCCGTGTGGATAGACTCCAGAGTCAGTGCCGAAGGCAATCTTGACGCCGGCCTTGAAAGCACGCCGGAAATTCTCTCTCTGCAGGTCGCCAATTTTTTTTTCCTTCTCAATGACCTTTTCAGGATAGCCGAGCCGCGCGAATTCAGTGATGATAAAATCGTGGTTGTAAACATCGGAGACCAGATAAGTGCCACGCTCCTTCATCAACTGAATGCCTTCATCATCAAGCAGGCTCCCGTGCTCGATGGAGACAACGCCGGCGCGAACAGCACGCTTGATTCCTTCGGCTCCATGGGCATGAGCCGCAACTTTCTTACCCCACATCGCGGCTTCCTCAACCACGGCTTTCATCTCTTCCAGGGAATATTGGGGAGCGCCGACAGACTCCTCTTCAGACAAGACGCCCGCAGTTGCAATCAACTTAATCAAGTCAGCACCATTCTTGACCTCGAAACGAATGAGCTTGCGAATCTCGTCAATGCCGTCAGCAATACCCGAGAACTGATTGAATTTAATGTAGGGCGAGAATCCGACAAGGTCGTTGTGGCCTCCGGTTGAGCCCACGGCCAGCGTTGCAACCTGCATCCGCGGACCGACGACCTTCCCGGCATTGATGGCGTTGCGCAGAGCGACGTCGACGAACTCCTCCGAGCCAACATC
>CAZGMN010000138.1:0-8520 GCA_964526905.1 uncultured Eubacteriales bacterium | reverse complement strand
CTAGTTATAGCGATTGAACTCATATTTTCTCCTTGTTGTTAATAACTCTCTTGAACAGGTTATCTACGTCAAGAGGTGCTCATATTGACATACTGATCTTTGAACGGCCATTGCTTTTTGAAACTCAGCGGATAGAAAGTGTGGAAAATATCTATAGCTTTGTTGCATAACCAAAAAACGAATTTCCTATCGTGTGGAGCGATAGAGAAGCTGGCGGGTACGACGATCTACGGGAGGTTCAAGAAGAGAAGAATGAGCTGCTCGCTTATTTTTTGACAACTTAGGTTTCTCATCGGCTTGACATCCTCATTTTCCTCTGCTAAAAGCAAATCAAGGGCAAGCAACAAAATCGAATACCGCGTGCAAGATAATATTAAAAATATTTGCCTGAATTTAAAATGCGATACTTATCACCCAACAGACTTGGGTTAGGAATCATCTTCTTTTGTTTTATGCTCAGTTTGTCCAGTTTAGCTCTGTTTTCTGCCGAGGAAGAACCAGTCTGCCGCTACAAGGTGATTCCCGACGAAAGCGGACAGTTCATCACTGTTCGAGCTGAGGTAAGGCCTCAAAACACCTTTCCCTACTTGAAAGACTTTGAGCTGCTGGAGAGTATCCGGTGGTTTATCCGTGATAAGGAAATTTCCGTAGAGTCAGAGAGAGTAAAGGATATCCTGGTCTTCAGCCAACTGCCGACCTCTGAGGAAGCAACAGCCATCTATAAACTTAACTGTATAACCCCGCCAGTCACTGGCCCTAACAAGAAGCTAATCGGCTCTCCGAATTTCATCTTAGCCCGCGAAGGCCTCTTTCTGGGGATGAACGGGCTTGAAAATCGTCTGGTGGAAGTGAGTTGGGAGCTCCCGACAGGCTGGCAGCTTGCCCTGGGAAATCAAGGCCTCCAGCCGTTCTTTGAAACTCAAAGACAGCTCTGGGTAGCCGGCAAAACGCGCCTCATGACTGAGGAAAAATTCGACGGCAAGGTTTTCAAAATTGCGGCTCTCGACCAGATTTTCGACATAAATTTACTGCCTCACATTGATATCATGAAATCCATTTTCAAACATGCCTGGCAAAATTACGGTCCGCTGGAAGGTCATTCTTTCGGGCTGGCCATTTTTCCGAGAAAGAGCCTCGGCGGAGGCACCCGCCTTTATGATTCGACAGCTACAGAAGAAAATTGGATCTCTGCAGTTTACGACATGCTTCGCTCTTGGTCGAATTTCCTGAGCCCAGCTTGGTTCCGGGAAGGCGTTCATCTCTATATTTCAGTAAAAATTTGTTCTCAGTTCGGACTCATAAACCAGGATCAGCTCAAGATGTTTCTTGACATGCGCCTTCAGGAGCATCTCCGTGTTGTCGAACGCGAAGGCAAGCCCTCGACCCTTGCCGAATCTTCTGAAAACTTTGACCGCCAGAGCGGAGGGGGCGACATGACCGCTCTGATGCCTATTTTCGCTTATAAACTCGACCGGGAAATTCAAGCGCATTCTCCGGGCGCTAACCTCGACCAGGTCTATGCCGCTGTCTGCCGGAAGCGCCATCAAAAGCTTGATATCATGGCTCTGATCAAAGAAATCACAAGCTACGATCCCAATCCTCTTTTCCAGAAATACTTCTATTCCAAAGTTAAAAACGTTGATGATCTTTTAAAATAATTTATAAAGTTCATCATCCTTTTTTTGAATTCCTCTATAAACAGGGAAATACGTTAGTTCTGTTTATGGAAAAAGAAGAATATGATTATACTCACAGGCTCGAAATAAGTACTGACAACTGTATCGTCATTTGGCATGATATATGACGATGATTATGTCAAGTAGACCTAAGGATGCAAATTTGCCCTATATCGAAAGGGTATTAAATCTTCCTGCGCTAATTGGGAAAAAATCCCATTTCCTGTTTAGACCAGGTCAAACTGGGAAAACCTCTTTGATTCATCATACTTTAAAAGGAGTTAAAGTTTACGACCTGCTCGATACTTCGATTTATCTCGCTCTGAGCCAAAGTCCCGGACGGATCGGACAGGAACTTACTGCCAAAGACCGTCTTGTAGTCATCGGTGAAATCCAACGCCTCCCAGAATTTCTGAACGAAGTGCATCGCCTCATCGAAACACGTTGTATCCAATTCCTGCTTACCGGTTCAAGTGCACGAAAGCTCCGGCGCGGAGGTGTTAATCTTTTGGGGGACGGGCGAGGACAAAGTATCTGCACCTCTTCAAGCACAAAGAATTAGGAGACAAGTTTGACTTGGCCCTTGCCACAGAACGAGGATTGCTTCCATCGATTTATTTTTCAGATGACCCACAGGCGGACCTGCAGGCTTATCTCGGATCTTATCTTCAAGAAGAGATTGTGGCAGAAGGATCAATTCGTAACCTGCCAGCTTTTAGCCGTTTTCTAAAAGTGGCAGCATTATGCAATAGTCAAATCGTGAGCTTTACCAACGTCTCCAATGATGCTCAGCTCGCACGGACGACTGTTTATGAGTATTTTGAAATTCTTAAAGACACACTGATTCTTTATGAGCTTCCTGCTTGGAGGAAGTCAAAGAAGAGAAAACCTTTGGCCTCTTCTAAATAGTATTTTTTTCGATGTTGGAGCTGTTTCTATGCTTCAGGGTCGGAAGTCTTGTCCTGGCACGCCAGAATTCGGTCAGGCTGTCGAGACATATCTCATGCATGAACTCATTAGCTATAGTGATTATATATCTGGAGAGAAGCTGAGCTATTGGCGGTCGACTTCTGGATTTGAAGTTGACTTTATCATTGGGGACCATACAGCAGTGGAGGTAAAAGCAAAAGAAAACGTCTCAGCCTCAGATTTGAAACCACTTCGTGCACTCTCAGAGGAGAAAAAATTGAAGCGTTATCTATGTGTCAGCCTTGAGCCACGGAGAAGAAGATTGGGAGATGTAGCAGTTCTTCCTTATATTGATTTCTTAGAAGACCTTTGGAACGGAGTTTATTCATAAATTAGCTTAGCAGTCTCAACCCTCCAATCAGTCTTGACGATCCCTTTAGCTATGGTTTATTATCTTTCATGATGGGATGAGGGTGAATGATGGCAAAATATCTCGGCGCAATGACGCCACCGAAAATAAAAACGCTATCCCTTCAATATGCTGGACCAAAGATAGAATTCTTTTGTGATATTTCATACTATCCTCTGATATTTAAAAAGCAAGAAGACTAGAGGCAGAGCAAGGTAACATCAAGAACTTAAAATGAAAAAATTATTTTTCGTATTCTTGGGCGCGGCACCAATATTGTCTCTCTCTTTCCTTCTTATTTCCGCATCTCCTTCAATCCCAACATTGAAGCTCAAGCCGATCAAAACCTTTGGCGGTATTGATGTGCCAGAGGAGGCAATTCTGAATTCTCCCTCTGATATCGTGATCAGCGAAGAGGGGGAAATTATTGTCAGCGATTCCCGTGAAAATAAGATTTTTTTATTTGATTACGAGGGCAAAGTCATCAGAAAAATCGGAAGGCAAGGAAACGGGCCTGGGGAGTTGAATAGACCTCGCTTTATTTGGATTGAAGATGGAACTATAAAAGTTTTTGAAGCGGGCAATAACCGTATTCAGTATTTTTCAAAGAATGGAGAACATCTGAGGATGATTCCTTGCAAATTCAATGTTGGCACGGGAATGCTTACTTTTGGTTTTAAAGATGACGTCTTTTTTGTAACCACGGGGTTTAGGACTGAAGAATTGATCAGTCATTACCAGATTAGCGGTCAAAAGCTTGATTCCATAGGCAAAATAGAAGGAAAGCCTTTTGAATTTTATGATATGCTAAAGATTCAGCAAGCACTAATTAAAAAGGAGCTGCCTGATGTCTGCAGGAACGATCTGTTTCTTCTTGTAATTCCTGGCAGCAGAGTTTATGCTGTATTTCAAGCTTTACCTTTTATTAAAATTTATTCTATAAGGGGAGAGCTGGAAAAAACTGTCTCTTTAGATCTGCCAGAATTCGAGAAGATAAAAGACCGATGTTCTCAGTTCAATGTTGAACTGAGGAAAAAGGGAATGCCTGCCTTTCAGACTTTGAACTTCTGGAGAGATGGAGTGCTTATGGCGAATGGCGACCTGATTCTTTTGATATCTGACCCAGAAAAGATGACTCTCTTCCGTTTCGATAAGGACGGCAAGCTTCTTGCGCGCTATCAAGGTGTAGACGATGATATCTCTCTAATTGCAGCCCGTGAATCTTACCTGTGGGCTTATGGGCGAGAAACACAAATATTTTATCAGTTTAAAATAGAATGATAAAAGCTTTTTCATACTCTGGGCGAAGGGTGGCGGGCACAAAGAAGAGCCGTATGAGGATTAAGCTGTCGACCACGATTTAAAGACAAATTATTTTATCATCGTTCCTTACGGCTTGACCCTCTCTGTCTGCTTTGAATGGATATCAGGTTATTACTGGGAAAAGTTAGGCTATATTCCCTTATTCGGCGGCTACTATCGCTATCCGGAAGGAAGGGGGACGAGGAAAACTCCTGGCCATTCTTACCTTGACTTAGGGTTGGAGAAGGAATTCAAGCTTAAAAGCCTAAGGGTCCCTCAATCCATGAGCATTGCACTCAGAGCCGATATCTTCAACGTCTTCGACAGCCAGGAGCCTATCTCTTATGTCAAGGAGGATATTCCCATGTTCGGCCAGGTCTGGGCAAGGCAGCCCCGCCAGGCAAGGCTCACGGCAAAGGTCAAGTGGTAGGAAAAGCGGATAAATTTATTTATTCATTTCTTGAGAACAATCGGAAGAACAACATGCGATGGGTGAACTTTGTCATGAAAGATTTTTTGCACAGCAGTCTGGAGATTTGTAGTTTTGCCCAAGGCTTCTCCAGTCTGAGGGTTGCGGTCGTATTTGGGGAAAGCTGAGGAAGCTATCTGGAGACGGATTTGGTGACCTTTTTTAAATGTCTGGCAGGTGTTCCACAGGTCTATATTATAGGCATAAACCTTTCCGGGCTCGATAAGTGAAGGTTTTTCCATGCCTTCACGAAAACGAGCTCTAACCATCCCGTCAATCAGCCTCTGGGTAAATCCATTAGGCCAAACATCCAGAAGCATAGCCATAAAATCACAGTCTTTTGCTGAGGAGGAAGCGAAGAGCTGGACTTTGATCGGGCCGCAGACTGTTGTCTCTTCAGCCAGAGGTCCGGAGGTGTAGACAAGGACATCGTCGCGGCGCTCGACAGGCCGATAATCATCCGCACTTCCTATTTGGGAAAACGAGGGCTCTGTAATGAATGTGACCGGATGCTCCGGGTCGCTAAGGTAAGTATCAGTTGTTTCTGAAGCAGGAGGAGTCGTGGATAGAGTTCCGTCGCCAAAGAGGCTGTTCGCCCTTCCCTGGCTGTGAACATAATATTTTATCCATTGGGTGCGGCTAATTGGCCATTCATTTTCGTCTGTCCACTTATTTTCTCCCATGACAAAAATGTGGACAGGTGGCTCGGACATTGCCCCATTATCTTTACCCTTGAGCCAGTAGTCGAACCAGCGGAGAAGGTAACCGTTGAGGTCAATAATACCGCTCGGCCCAAAATCAACTTCACCCAGTTTGCTTGTGGAATTGAGGGCATGCGGCCAGGGTCCCATGAGCAGCCTCTGGCTTTTTCGGACTTCCGCTGGTCCCTTTGTTGTCATTCCGATAAAATTCAATGGAGTTCCTATCTGTTCATCATCATACCAGCCTGAGATATGAAGCACCGGCACTTTGACTTTATCGTATTTATTCTGATAGCGGAGGGGTTCCCAGTAGGAGTCCAGTTGAGGGTGGCCGATTTCCTCTTTCCAGATAGGATTTGGCCGTCCCGCAGCCTCGTCCATGGTGTAGAGAGGAAGGTGCCAGTGAACTTTGGCCCAATCCACAGCATCCATATTCTGGCTGACATGGCCAGCTGTGTAATGATACCAGCTAATGTCCATGGGCAGATGGGTTCCTGTCGGCCACTCCACAAACGGGTCAGATGGAGTGACCATAGCCACCATGGTCACAAGATGGGGAGGCTGTAAAATGGCTGTAAGCCACTGGATGCGGCCAAGATACGAGCCGCCAGTGGTAGCGACTTTTCCTGTGGACCAAGGCTGAATAGCACACCATTCAATAGAGTCATAACCATCCTGACCATCGCAGCGATAGGGAATGAATTTCCCGTCAGAATCACCGCGGCCACGCACATCCATAGCGACAAAAACATACCCATGCTCAGCCCAATACCGGCCTGACCTTAGCATACCTGGTTTGGTGTAAGGGGTTCGGGAAAGGATAACGGGAAATTTTCCTTCAGCAACAGGACGATAGATATCGGCCGAGAGCTCAACTCCGTCTCGCATTTTCACCCGAACATTGAAATCAATTTTAGAATTATAATTTTGCTCTGAAGGGACGGCAGTGGATTTTGTCTCCCGGCCAAGCGCTAAAAAGCCCAGCACAAGAAAGGAAAGAAGAGTCAAAGAGAGAAAATAAAGAAGAATTCTTTTTTTCACGATTCCTCCTTTCAACACAAGAAAAAGAATATTTTATTTTTTCCTTAAAGCCTTTAGAGACTTTTACAATGGAAAAAGCGTTAAATACTAATTTTTTCCAGCTTTTTCAGATATGCGGGGTCTATGTCAGCGCCATGCCCTGGGGTCTCAGGTAGAAGAATCTTTCCCCGATCATAAACCAGGCCTCCAACCACCGGGTCATCGACCAACTGGAGGGCAGAATCGAGGTCAGCAAATTCGAAATTGGGACGAGCTGACACGACATGGGCGCAGGCTGTAAGCGCCAGCCGCGACTCGCTCATGCAGCCCAGCATGCATTTGATGCCGGCTGCCTCAGCAATGGCATTGATCTTTAGAGCCTGATGAATGCCGCTGGATTTGGACAGCTTGATGTTAAAATAATCGCAGGCGTTCATGGCGGCCAGCTTCAGGGCATCGTGATGATTGAAAACAGCTTCATCAGCCATGATCGGGATCATCGTCTTCTCTCTTAGCAATTTCAGAGCTTCATGATTCCAATTGGCCACAGGCTGTTCGCAGTACTGAATCCCGTATGGCTCGAGCGCTAAAAGAGTGTTTAGAGCCACCTTATAATCCCATCCTTGATTGGCATCAATCCGGATTGGAATATTGTCGCCCAGGGCTTTGCGGATGGCCTGGATGCGGGCCAGATCATCGGCCTTATTCGTGCCGACCTTGGCTTTAATTGCAGGAAAACCCTGATTTTTGATATTCACTGCTTTTTCTGCCATCACCTCAGGAGTATTAATGCCAATGGTCAGGTCAGTATAAAATTCTCTTTTCTCACCGGCAAGAAGGGCATAGAGCGGCAAATTAGAGAACTTGCCCAGCAAATCATAGAGAGCCATATCAAAAGCGCTTTTGACCGTAGTATTATGAGCGATTAATCCTTCAATTTCCCGCATCCTTTCTTCGACAGCCAATGGATTTTTTCCCTTGATTAATCTGGCGAATTGAATGGCGGCATCGAAATCTATCGCCTGATTTTCTCCCACAATTGCCCAGACCGGACTGCCTTCGCCCAAGCCGTAGATTCCAGAATCCGTATCGACCCTAACCAGAAGGTTATCGGCAGTGGAGATCAGTCCCAGAGAGATTCTCATCGGCTCTTTGTAAGGAATGGTCAATTTGTAAATATCAATTCCTGTTATTTTTGGAGCCACAAAATTCTTCTCTTTCAAATTCAGCTTTTTAACTTCAGATTCTTTGCCTTCCTTTGTTTTTGCAAGCAGAGTCAAGGGAGAGGCCGAGACGATTAGAATCAGTCCTTTAATGGCCTTTCTCAAAAAATTTCTTCGACTATCTGAAACTTTACAAATTCTTTTTAGTTTTGAAATCATTTTTTTCTCCTTTTGTTTGCCTCCCTTTTCAGCTTAAAAGAAGCAAGGCTATAAACCTCTTAATGATTTGCTTTATATTCTCATTTTAATTTCCTGTCAACTTAAGCAATAAGGAATTGCGAAAGTGTGCTGATAATGCTGGAAGTTTGAGAAAGACAAGAAGTGCCGGCCTCAGCCAGGTTTAAACTGGCTCCTGGGCTCAGGAAGAAGGGAGCACGAATTTCAGGGCTTACAAGGCAGACTCAGTCAGCCTGTTCTGCCAGAGAAAATTCTTGGTCTCGGCAATGATAACGCCGTTTAAGACGAGAAGCGAGATGAGATTGGGGATGGCCATGAGGCCATTGGCAATATCCGCGAAGGACCAGACGGCCGGCATGGTGGCCACAGAACCGACCATGACCAGAATGACCCAGACTGCCCGATAAGGCATGATCGCCCTTGTCCCCAACAGATATTCAGCAGCCTTCTCGCCATAGTAAGACCAGCCGAGGATGGTCGAGAAGACGAATGTTAATAGTCCGATCGTGAGCACGATAGGGCCGACATAAGGAATATCAGCAAAGGCTGCCTTAGTGAGGGCAGCGCCGTTAAGCCCCTTGATCCATTCCCCAGAATTGACTAAAACCACGCCAGTCATAGCGCAGACAACAAC
>CAZGMN010000137.1:0-8575 GCA_964526905.1 uncultured Eubacteriales bacterium | reverse complement strand
AATAGATAATCAACACTGTAGATCAGCCCATCAATGACATTATGCATCAGAATAGGACCAACTAAGCTTTTTGTTTCTTGATAAATGTAGCTCGAACAAAGGCCGAATGCAGTCGCAAAAAGAAGATGTGGAACTAGAGTTAGCCAGGAGCCGCCAAAAAAGAGATGGGGGCCAAAATGTCCAACTCCAAAGATAATTGCTGTTATTATCGAACCGATATGAAAATCCCATTTATACAGGGTGACAACTCCATTCAGTTTTTCCATTAAATAGGTCTGCATCAATCCTCGGGTTATGGTCTCTTCAAAAATACCGACAAAAATCCATTGGAAAGTCATCATTCCCAGGATATTGACTGCGGTGAGAGGATAGGGATGTGCGGGCTTAAATTGAACCCCTGATATCAATTCGGGCAGATGATCCGTGATTATCCCTGTCAAGCCAAGGAGAATACCCAGGATGAGGCTGAGCTTGATTTTAAGATTTTTGCTTGCCAGAGTGAAACCATAATCCTTGAGTCTGCCCCGAGAAATTCTCCAGATTATGAACACACCGACAGCAAACGCAACTGAGTCGCCGATATACTTGGGTATCCATGGAGAATTTTCAACTAAAGCCTTATATCCAGAAATTCCATTGAGTAAAGCAAGGATGAAAAAGCCAGCCCCAAATGCAAGAAACATCCACAGGCATGACTTGCCGACTTCATGCCATTTTATTTCAATGTCTTTTTTCATTTACGCTTTGCATCATAAAACGTCCGTTTTAATCCTCTCATCACATTCCACATGGGTACCTTTCCCATATACTCTCTATAGCTATCTCCAAATTTCTTAATGTTAAATTCATCCTCCTTTTCGGATGCCATCCAAAAGCAGAATATCGCTACCAACCCAAATATGATGAAAGGAATCGATTGAACAAGGAAGATTATGCCTATCGTAAAGAGTGCACTTCCCAAATAAAGCGGATGCCGCACAATTCGATATATATTGACTTCGATAAGCGTCGTCGTATGCTCCCAGCCTGACTTTGGCTTTCCCTTGTGCTTAAGACTAATGAATGAAGAAATAACAAACACAGCGGCGAGGGCATAAAGAGCATAACCCAGGTAAATTAAGGGGAGCATACCACCCTTTCTTGTTAAATGTGCAAATACTATTAGAGAAAATATAATCCCTACTCCGCAGGCCGCATAGACCTCATAAACAATCCTTTTTCGAGCCACTGGAATTAGCCATAGAAAAATAATTCCAAGCCAAATAAATGCACAAATCGTATAGGCCAACATCTCAATCATAATCCATTCCTTCAATAATTGGCTTCATGCAGTTCATCAGTTTTGGCTCCCAATTTTAAATAATATTATAGTATGTTTTTATTGCCATCAACCTCAGTAAATTCAAAAAGAATTCCAAATGATTTGTCTGGCCGAGTCGTTACTGTATATTTGTCTTTGGCATCAATAAGGCCTTTTATCAAGAGATAATCGCAAGCTTTCTCAAGAGATTTGACTTTAATCGTTAATGAGCAAATACAATCCTGCTCAGAATCAAGAAAGCGTAAAGATGGCCCCTTTCCCAGGTCAAAACAACCGTCCTGGCAACATTCATTGGGCTTGAGGAGATTTTGCCACTTCTTTAAAGCTTCGACTTTATTTCTCATTCCTATCTTAATTTCGCTAACATATTCGATCCCCAGAGGGCCGCCATTGATTTTTATCAAATTATCCTGCCATTTGTTTCTCATTTGTGTGAGGTCAGTGTTAAAGAATTTATAAATATGATATTCACATAAAAAGACAAAAGAACCGGGCAACATATTCTCAAGAATTGTGTTGGTGGATATTTTCACTTTCGAACCTTCGGGACCAAATTCCATTGTTTCCGGCTTCATATAGGGAATATTTCTACGATCTAATTCCTTAAGCATCTCTTCTGTGGGCACCGATGCTTCGAAGGCAAGGCCAATTATTTTGGAAGAAGTATTGAGGGTTTCATGTTTATGTTGAAAAAAGACTGGTTCCAAATTCACGTTCCCAGCATAGACCCCTCCGCTTGCAGAGTTTCCATATTCTCGATATGGCCAGGCCACGGGCAATTTCAACTCTTGAGTAAGAAAATTAAATAATTCCCTAGGATTTTCAGGGCTCAGCATAATATGGTCAACCTGTTTTACAACACTATGAAAATCCTTAATGCCTTCCTGGCAGCCCAAGGGAAGACAAAACAAAACGCTTGCCGTCATGAAGATGTTAAAAGCAATAAATTTTCTAATAAGGTCTAATGGTATTTTAAAAATCATTCTTTGCCTCCTATTTAATCCTGAGATTTTTTCTTTATCAAAAAAACTAACTCAATTAATTTTTCTTGCTCCATTTGCCCAGCGTTTCATAGAGCACAGGGACGACGATGAGCCGGAGGAGTATGGCAAAAAAGAATCCACCGATGTAGACGACAGCCAGAGGACGATGCAACTCCGCTCCCGTTGTGACAATTAAAGCCAGAGGAAGGACTCCAACGATCATGACCATATCTGTCATGAAAATGGGCCTGAATTTTGTCAAAGCGCCTTTCACCACGGAATCCCTGAGGGACAATCCCCGGCGCCTGAAGTCATTGATCTTAGCCACGAGAATAATATCATTCTGGACGCATATCCCGAAAAGGGCAATGAGGCCGATGGTCGATGAGACATTGATCGTTTGCCCTGCAATTAAAAGGCCTAAAATTCCTCCGATCAGGGTCGAGGGGATGTTCAGGATGATAAGGGAAGCTTGCCAGAGGGAGCCAAAGGACGAAAAGAGAACAACGAATATGATCAATAGGACTATAATCATGACCATCGTCAGATGATGCAGGGCCCTCTGCTGGCTTTCAAACTGACCTCCAAACGTCACAAAATAGCCAGCAGGCAAAGAGACACTTTGATCGATTCTCTGACGAGCTTCATCGACAAACCCGCCGATATCTCTCTTGACGACATTGCAAAGGATGATCTTCCGACGCATCAGGTTTTCACGAAATATCGTTTGGGGACCTTCGCTTTTTGTGATATCAGTCAATTCAGAGAGAGGAATCCTTTCCCCATTCGGGGCATCGACCAGAAGGTTCTTGATGGCTTCCTCGTCATTCCGGTATTCTTCCGGGAGTCTGATAAGCACAGAAGTTACCCGGTCCGCTTCGTAAACATCAGTGGCCTCAATCCCTTTCAAAGCCGTTTCAATGGTGTCGGCCACCTGGCTCACGGAAATCCCGAAAAGGGCTAATTTTTCTCTTTTCAACTTAATCACAAGCTGAGGCACACCTGTTGTCTGCTCTATCTGCAAATCGGCAACTCCCCTAATATCAGCCAGGACATTCCTTATTTCCTCAATTTTTTCGTTAAGAATGTCTAAATCCTGCCCGAAGAGCTTAACTGAAAGCTGGCCTTCTGTTCCAGTCAGCATTTCAGCTAATTTGTTAGCAATTGGCTGTTCAAAAATGTAAGCAATGCCCGGAAGCTTGTCCAGCTCTTTGCGCATTGCTTCAGTAATTTCTTTAAACCCTCTTTTTCGCTTCTCCCGAGGCGAAAGCTCTATATTGTAGTGGCTGTGGTTGACAGGATGAAGATGCTCTGAAGCCTCAGCTGTGCCAGTTGTTCTGGAGACAGAGATGACTTCAGGAAAAGAAAGGAAAATTTTTTCAATCCGAGTTCCCATTTTGATTGATTCCTCGAGCGAGGTTTCAGGAAGCATGACGGTCGAGGCCATGATCGAGCCTTCATCCAGAGGAGGAACAAATTCTTTGCCCAAAAAATTATAGGAAACGAGGGCTATCAGGATTAATGAGACAAATACGGCCATAATGATTTTTTTGTGCTGGAGAGCCTCTTTTAAAATTAGCTGATATTTTCTCTGCAGGAATTCATTAACAGGATTTCGCCTGTCCTTCAAATGCTTTTCGGTCATAAAAAAAGAGGCCAGGATGGGCTGGAGGGTGATGTTCAGCAGCATGGCACCAAAAAGGGCAGCTGCCACTGCAAAAGCCGTCGGCCGGAACATGGCTCCTTCCAAGCCCTGAAGTGTCAACAGGGGCAAAAAGACCAAGATGATGATCAAGCTGGCTGAAAACAGATATTTCCCCACATCCTCGGCAGCTTCGGATATTAACTCTATCGGCGGTGCAGTCCCCTTTTTCTCTCTCAACACACGAAATATGTTTTCGACCATGATGATCGACCCGTTGGCCATTTTGCCGATGCCTATGGCTAATCCTCCAATAGACATAACGGTTAATTTTATTCCAAAAATGTTCATGATAATAAGAGCAATGAGAATAGAAAAAGGGATGGTGAGCGAAGCAATAAGCGCACTCCTCAGGTTCCACATGAAAAAGACCATGACCAGGACGATGAGAATCGCCCCTTCCAGCATGGAGACTTCAACATGGTTTATGGACTTGAGGATCAAAACTGACTGGTCATAAAACGGTTTGATGCGAATAATGGAGGGAAGGTCTTTGGCAATCTGAGAGATGGCTTTTTTGACGTTGCCTATCGCCGTTAGGGTATCTCCGCCGTATTGTTTTTCCACGGTGACATAGACAGCTTCCTGGGCGTTATGGCTGGCTGCATCTCTCCTGAATTTGCCGCCGACCTTAACCTCTGCCACATCCTTGACATACACAGGAACATTATTCCTGGAGGTGATGACTGTGTTATTGATGTGATCGAGGGTTTCAATCCGGCCCATTCCTTTGATCAGGGTTTCCTGGGAACTTTTAGTGATAATTCCTCCCGAGAAATTCCTGTTGCTGTTCTCTATGGCCTGCTTAATATCGCCGATAGTGATGTTATAATTTTTTAACATCTCAGGCTTGAGAAAAACCTGAAATTGCTTGACAAAACCGCCGAGGTTGATGATGAAAGAGATCCCCGGGACTCCTTGGAGCCTGTAGCGGATCGTCCAGTCAGCTATCGACCTGAGCTCTATCGGGTTTGTGTTTTGGCCGATGACTGCAAACTCGAAGACCTCTCCCATTCTCGAAGAGATGGGACCCAGGATTGGCTGGGTTGTTCCAAGAGGAAGACGCCCGGTTATAAGCTCGAGTTTGCTCGAGACGATCTGCCGGGCAAGATAGATGTCTGTCCCCCAGTCAAACTCTACGGTGACAACAGAGCTGCCGGTTGTGGATTCGGACCTTACCCTTGTCACCTGGGGAGCTCCGGACATCAGGCTCTCGAGAGGAAAGGAGATCAACCTCTCCACGTCTTCAGAAGCCATGCCCGGATTCTCAGTGATGATCACGACTAAAGGCGCATTGAGGTCCGGATAAATATCTTTGGGGATTCTGAGATAGACAATGACTCCCCAAATCGAAATTAATAGAATTAGAAAAACAGTCAGCAATTTATTTTTTAAAGCGTAATCGATGACTCGATCAATCATGCGCAATTCTCCATCAAGAAATTTTTTAGATGATCATTCTTGCCTATCAACTCACACAGTCCGGCAATCAATGGACTCCAGCTTTTTTTAGAATCTCATCATAGATCTTCGATTTCAGCTGATAATTTCCCTTGGTCACAATTTCATCTCCTGCCAGGATTCCTTTGATGATTTCAACATAACCTTTTTCTTTTGTTCCTATCTCTATGAGCTGAGGATAATAACTCCCATCCTTCTTGACGAAAACAATTTTATTGTCTTTATCATCTAAAACTGCCTCTTCCGGAAGGGCCAGGGACTGGGTCTGGTGATTCAGGGAAATTTTAATATTGGCAAACATTCCTGGTTTGAGTTTGTAACCTTTATTTTCAACTTCTGTGCGAACGGTGATCGTCCGCGTCTCTTCATTTAAGACATCGCTTATATAGCTGATTTTTCCGGCGAATGTTTCATCAGGAAAAGCGGGCACCGAAACTTCCACGCTCTGGCTCATCTTAACTTTGGAGATATCTCTTTCGTAGATTTCGGCATCGACCCAGAGAAGGCTGGGATCCATAATGGTCAGGATTTCTGTGGATTGATCAATCATGCCTCCTAAAACGGCGTTGTTTTGAATAATTTTGCCGCTTATTGGAGCAAAAAGGGTTATAGTCGGATTAATCTGGTGCGTTTCAGCTATAACTTTGACTGCTGCTTCAGTAAATCCCAAAACATGAAGCTTTTTCTCGGCAGCGTTCAGGTTGGCTCGAGATACTTTCAGCTCTGCATCGGATGTCAATAAGTTCTTTTGAGCTCCAACTCCACGGTCAAAGAGCCTTTTTTCCCGCTCATAACTGCTCTTGGCCAGCTCATAATCAGCAGCAGCCTTGTAATATTCTGATTTGGCTTTGCCTACTTCTTCGCTCTGAAGGGTCACAAGTTCTTGCCCGGGTTTCACCCACTCGCCTATTTTTACATGAATCTGAGAGATCCTGGCTGGAAAGGCATAACTGACAATCGCCTTCCTGAACTGATGGGCCAGGACCTTGCCCATGGCCTGGAGTTGAGAAGTAATGGGCTTGTAAGAGGCGATGACAGTCTCTATTTCTATCGCCTTTTTTTCTTCTTCCGAAAGATTGATAATATTGTTCCTTCCCCAGGCTCTGCTCAGGCCCATTCCATAGCCGCGCCCGCCGAATTCCTGATTGTCAGCCCTAATATCCGGTCCTCGCAATCTCCTTCCTCCTTTTCCTCTTTCTGTCTCCTGTAAATTCTCCTTCGCCTGTGGAGATAATGCTTGGGATGTCTTTTCTCTTTCCGCGGCCGTTTTTTTGCAGGCTATACTAAAAATTAAAATGGAAATAGAAAAGAATACTGATAATTTTCTAATCACTTTTGCCTCCTTCGAGAGTTTGCCCCACCGATTTTTCAAGTGCAGCTATCGTCAGGTTATAATTATAGAGAGCATCAGCATAAGCCTTTCTGGCTTCGAGCAAAGTCCTTCTGGCTTCAATCAATTCGATGCCGCCAATCTCTCCTTCCTGAAAGCTGAATAGGAACATGTTATAGACCTCTTCGGCTTGAGTCAGTATCTCTTCCTCGAAGAGTTTAATCTGATTGCTGGCTGTCGAAGCATTGGTAAAGGCTTCTTCGACTTCCAAGCTGATAGCGTTCTTTAGATGGTCTGCCTCTCTCTTAAAGGATTCGATATTCGCTTCAGCCTCAGCGATTTCACCTTTTTTTGGCTGCCAGAAAAAAATAGGAATCGGCAGGGAAACGGTGAAATCCCATGTCTTTTGTTTTCCTACGAGTCTGTGCTGAGAAATTCCTATGTCAAAATTTGGCAAATAACTCAAATAGCCCTGTTTTTTCTTCAGTGCTTCTCTTTCTAAAGCGAAGTTTATTCTTTTTATCTCAGGACGAAAGGAAAAGGCTCTTTGCCTTAATTCCTCAATGTCGAGTGTGACAAAAGGTCTTTTGATCTCACCCCGTATTTCTATTGGCTCATACTTTTTCCGGCCGAGAAGAAAATTCAGCATGGCGGCTGCCAGCCTTTTTTCATTTTGAGCGACTCTGAGAGCATTGGCTGCCTTTGATGCCTCCACACGGGCTCTCAGAACTTCTGCTTTAGCCACATCCCCGGCGGCATGTTTGAGCTCAGCCTTTTCCAGAAAATCTTGAGACAGCTCAAGGTCTTGTTGAGCATACTTGATTTTCTCCTGGGCAAGCAGAAGACCGTAAAAAGCCTGCTTAACCTGAAAGGTGATATCGAGCTTTAAAAGGTCGATCTCGGATAAAATCTCGTCAGACTCTCGAGACGCTATCTTCCCTCTCACCTGTCTTTTTCCAGGAAATTCCACGGTCTGGCTGATGCCAAAATAAGACTCACCAGAATCTTTAAAATTGAATATGTTCGGCTGCAGGTCAGAGTCAAAATCCAGGGACGGCTGAGGGAGGGCTTTGGCCTGATGAATCCGGGCTAAGGATGCTTTATATTGCTCCAAAGAAGAGAGGAAAAGCGGATTTTCTCTGAGGGCGAGAGCAACACATTGTTCCAGGGATAAGGCATTCTCTTTTGTTTCCTCTGCCCATAAGATTCCGGAAATCCCTATTGCGATTAAAGCCACAAATATGCATTTTATCTTTCTTGGAATCATCTAACCTCCTCACAACTTCGACAGAAAATATGATTGGAATAACCTGAAAGGGAGTAAAAAAGATGATTTAAACTTGCGGCGGGCTTCGGGACGAAATGTCTGTAAAGAAGATCTGGCTGCAGCTCAAGGACTCTAATGATTTGAGTATTTCCAAGAAGAGAAGTTGAGGAAGACTGAAGAAATGAATCGTATGGCTTGCGAGAGAAGAGTGTAGGAACTGACAGGCAGGGCAATATTGATCATCTTTAAGTGTTCTTTCTGTGTGGAAAAAATTAATGAAGAGAGTGACTGTAAAAAAGAGAAAAAGAAATGTAAGGTTAAGAAGCTTCTTCTTCCTCTTGGTCATTTTTTGTTTAGATACAATAAAACAAATAAAAAGTCAATTCTGGTAATTCCTTTTTGGAAAAAGTCATAAAAGGAAAGGAATATATTTATCTCCAATAAGCAGTAGAAATATACCTGTCAAGTCATTTAAGAATCTAACCGTAGAGGCTATCATCTTGTCATTTAA
>CAZGMN010000136.1:3027-8645 GCA_964526905.1 uncultured Eubacteriales bacterium | reverse complement strand
GCTAACTATTTTGTCCAAGTGATTTCTTCCTGATTGACAAATCTGATCACTTTCTTATTGGGATAATAATAAATGCTTAGCTCGTTTTCGACCTTTTCTGGAGTCGTATAGAGAATGATGTAGTAACTGCGCTCCTCAGTGCTCAATTTTTTATTTTTCTTTAGGCTGGTAATAGTGTTGAGATCTACGCTCCCTTCTATGGTTTTAATGACAAGGCTATCTTCTTTTATTTCAAAATAACAGCCTTCATATTTGGAGTCAGCTGTCTTCCAGATTCCGAGAAGCTCCGCGGGAACCACAAGTTTCTTTTTGCAGGCAGAAGCAGAAAACAAAAAAAGAATGACCAATGCCGCAGATAATATTTTTGACCTCATCTTTTTCTCTCCTTTATTCTTCCGGGCTTATTTTCAGAAGCCAAGAGGATATCCTTTTCAGCGATAAACAAAATTACACTTTTATTCCTTCCCCGGCCATGAACTCCAAGAAGGCGTGGACGACTTTCGGGTCAAACTCGGTGCCTGCCCTTTTTTTTATGTATTGAGCGGCACGCCTTAGATGGAGCGCTTTCCGATAGGGGCGGTCTGAAGTCAAGGCCTCAAAGGTATCTGCCAAGGCAAAGATGCGAGCCTTGAGGCTTATCGCTTCTCCGGCTAAGCCATTAGGATAGCCCTTTCCGTCGTAGCGCTCATGATGCTGAAGAACAACGGGTATGGCTTCGGCATAGGCAGCGATTGGCTCCAGAATACGCGCTCCCAAGAGCGGATGTCTGTCCATCATCTCCTTCTCTTTTTCTGTCAGCCCTGCGGCTTTATCCAGAATCTCGGCCGGTATTCCTATCTTGCCGATATCATGGAGAAGGCCGCCTCGATGGAGGTTATCAATCTCATCTTTGGATAAGTCAAGATTTTCGCCAATCTTCAAAGCCAGCTTTGTCCCGCGCTCAGAATGGCCAGCCGTCCAGGGAGATTTGGCGTCGATGGCTCGAGCCAGCGCCCTGAGCGTTCCCCAGTTGAGCTGGTCAAGTTCTTCGATCAATCTGACGTTGGAAAAAGCCACTGCTACCTGGTCAGCCAGTTGTCGGGCCTGGTTCAAATCGTCCCGGGTGAGCGCAGGGGGCTGGAGATAGCCGAGGGCAATAATCCCCGAGAGCTCTTGCTTAAGGAATATAGGCAGGACAAGGAATGATTTGTTTCCACGCTCTGCCAAGGGGAGGAGATAGCTCGGTTGAACATCACCCAATCCTGATATTAAGGCCTCTGGATTGTCATGAAAGCTTTGAACATCTTGAGGCTTGATTTCGACCGTCTCCACCAGTCTTGTTTGCTCAAGCTGGCTGTCTCTGAGATAAGTTTGAGCTCTGTCAAGAGAATGAGAATCAAGCACAGTCACGCTCACCCCGTTGCAAGGAAAGACTTCCCTCATCCTGTTGAGCACAGTGTCGACAATCTTCTCTCTATCCAAGACAGAGAGCACTGCCCGGTCGATCTCAGCAACCGTGGTCAGTGTTTTAAAATGCCTGCCCAGTTGACTGGCCATTGAATTAAAAGACTCAGCGACTTCTTCAAATTCATCCCGGCTTTTCACCACAACCCGGCTCGAGAACTCCCTTCGGGCGATATGCCTTGTCCCTTCTTTCAACCTTTCAAGTGGGACCAAACTCCTCTGGATCTGGTTGTAACTCAAGAGCAAAACGACCCATAAAGACAAGAGGACGACGCCCAGGAAATAAGTCTTGAAATCAGAAATGAGGCTAAAGACATCGGCCTTTTCCATACTCACCACACTCATCCAGTAATTTGAATTCCTTGAATTTTGAAAACTTGTTGCCAGATAGATTTGCCTGTAGGCCGAGATGTAAGCCCTCTTTTCATGGCTCCACTCGAACTGGCCTATAAGAGAATTTCCAGCTATCATTTCCTGCACGGTATTCTCAGGAATTGAGATTGGAAAATTGAGGGTTGATTTGAGCAGGCGGCTTTCATTGTCCAGAAGACAGAGGTCGATTCCGGCAGGCAAGGGAATGTATCCAAGTTTCATGAATACCACATAATCAAGATCAAGTTCGGCCAAGAGAATTTGTTGCTTCGATCTCTCCAAGTCAAGCGCTATGCCCATATAGATGCTGGGAGAAGAACTGGAGTGATATTCTGTAGATAAGAAAGTCTCGTCGGCAAGAATGCGCTCTTTTTCCTTCTGAGTCAATTCAGGGCTATTTTGAGCCTGTCCGAAAATAGGCTCAGCCTCACCCTTTTCGGTGAAGAGAACCAGGCTTTTGAAGTGCTCTTTCAAACGGGTAACTAAATCCTGTAAAGAGGCAGAATTGAGGGAGCCCATTTTGAGATAGGAGGCGGCTATCCTCATTTCGGCTTCAAGCTCCAAGAGCCGCTGCTTGACTCCGTCTTCCATTGACTTGTTTATCTCGTAGAGCCTGTCATGGCTCTGTTTTTTAAGCTCGCTTGTCACGCGGGAAAAAGAAAAGATAGCCAGAATGGTGATGGGAATAAGGGCACAGAAGGCAAAGAGCATAAAAATACGCCTTGCGACTTTGCTGCGGAAGAAGGCAGTTTCGATTTTCATCTATTTGAAATTTTTCTCAGTACTTCGAGGCAAGCCCGATAAAAGTGCCGTTGTTCGCGCGGACAATGTCATCGCGGCTTTGCTTAGAGGTGAGAGGCGCCTGGCTCTTTTTATCCTTGCCCGTGCTGTATAAGTCAAAATCTGAATTGATAGGGACCATGAATCGGTCTTTGCGCCACTTTCCCTGGATATCCTTTTTCTTCTTGCCTTCAATCTTCAGGTATTGATAGCGCCTCCCCCATGGATCCGTATTCTTATCCCTTCCGACATCCGCCAGGCTCTCAGGAAGAGTCTCATGGCTCGTCCAGTAGTCATAGATATCCACCGAGAAGGTTCGAATATCGGCGACGGCTTTCATGATTCTTGCCTTATTGAGCTGATTCAAATAGACCGGAATGCCGGTGCCAAAAAGAGTTCCGAGGATCAAGAGTCCAAGAAGAAGCTCGAAGAGCATTAGCGCTTTACGATTTTTCCTTAGCCTTTTTAAAATATATCGACCTAATTTTTTTTCATTCTCAACTGGATGATTCGCTTGAATCAAGCTTGAAGAATGTGCAGAGAAAGGCTTCTTGACCTTGGTCATTTATTCTCGGTTCTTCGAAAGCTCCTGCCCCTTTTCCTCTGTCAAACGGAAATATTTGCTTGTTTCCATCAGATTTTCCAGATGCTGGCGGCAGGCCTGAAGAATTCGATTAATCGCATCTCTGCTCTCTCCCATCTCAGCCATCGATTTTTCCAACAAAGCCAGTGATTGGAGTCCACCCTCGCCTGAAGCCTTTATGATTCGGCACTTCTCTTCCAGCCTATTCATCATCTCGTTGAATAGGTCTTGCTCTTGAATGAGATAATCCTTCTTTCTTAACCTCATGCGGATGCTCAGATTGCCCTTGCTGACTTCCTTAAAAACAAGGCGCATCTGGTAAAGAGGCCCGACGACCCGCAGGAAAACTCTGAAATGATGAACACCGAGGATACAGACCAAGGAGATAATAGCAGGCCAAAGCCGGGAATGGAGAGCAAGGACTCTCTGGGAGGCAGCTGCCCGCAGTTCAAGGCTCAGCTTTTCATTGGATACAGCCACCAAGTCTGGTACCAAAATAAAAACCGCAAGGAATATAACCGTAATGACCCCGTAGAAAAGAATCAAAGCTAGGAATTTATATTGAAGAGGAATATCAACAATTGGAAAAAGTCTCCGTTTTCTATTCATTCCGCCTCCTCTTAGTGATAAAAATCCGTATTTTCCTTTTCTTCTTTATCCCATCAGGGACCGCCTCTTAAATTCAATGAACTTATAGCACAAGCAAAATCCAATGTCAAAAGCAAGATGAGTTGATT
Source organism: uncultured Eubacteriales bacterium (assembly GCA_964526905.1). Lineage (GTDB taxonomy): Bacteria > Acidobacteriota > Aminicenantia > Aminicenantales > Aminicenantaceae > CAZGMN01. The sequence continues at coordinate 4,730 of CAZGMN010000136.1, read as the reverse complement.
AGGCCTTAGGACATCTTTTGCCTCTTTATTCCTTTTCTGATATAAAAGAGCCGTCTCTAACAACTTCTCAAGAGTGGAATGAAAGAAGAGCAATGAAGAAAAAGGAGCGGAAAGTTGCGGCGTTCTTGGCTGCAGGGATGATTATTTTTTTCACCCTTGGCCAAGAGCTTCTTTTGTCACAGGTAAAGCCTCTGGAGCTGATGATGGCCAGGATCGAGCAAAAAGATAACCTCAAAGGACAGGAAGTGCTCTACTTCAGGAAGCTGACTCCCCTTCTCTTCGAATACCTGCAAGCCAATTTCGAGGAAACAGAAATCGACCCTCTTTACAATGCTCAATCTGTCACAGAGCTCGGCTCTCTTTTCGAAAAGCAGTTTGGAAAAAACATCGTCGAATTCGGAGAGAAGATGTTCGTTTTTTTCGAGGAGAAAGCCTCAAGAGGTGCAGCTCCTCCAAGCGGCGAGTGTTTGCAATGGACTTCCGAGCACTTTGTCTTTTTTGCCAACCCTGGAAGTCGCGCCGAGACGGATATTGAGCTGATCAAAAGCAGCGCAGAAGAAACTCTTGCTTCGCTTGCTTCTTGTCTCGCCGTGGAAGAGGAGCTGGCACGAAGCCTTAAAGTTTTGCATACAGCCTCGCCGAAGGGAGACAAAAAGGAGTCAAGACAATCATTCCCGGGAAAGATTGCTGTTTATCTCCACCAGACGAGGGAGGGGGTGGCAAAAAAAACAATCAGGGATCATTCCCTTGGAGCGACCAGCTTTGGGGCGACAATCCTGGATTCGGGGGAAGAGAAAGGCTGGGGAAAGCTTACAGCTCAAATCAACATCCTTTACTTCAATGCCTTCTCCCTGGCTGTCCTCAACCATGAAGTCGCGCATGCTGTCCTTTTTCTTGGCTGTTTCGACCCCAGCCAATTAACCAAAAATCCTCTGAAAAGTGAATCCGATTTGAAAAAAGCCTTCTTCGCCGGCTACACTCCCCTCTCCCCTTTTTTGCACGAAGGAATGGGCGACCATGTCATTTACTACCACGGCTTTTACCATCACTGGCCTTTGCTTCCTCAGCCTGAAAAAGTCGTTCAGAACTTCGTGAATTCACTGTCTTATATTCCGCTCAAAAAGCTTGTCAAGGAAGACCGTGCATTCCGTAGAGAACATCATAAGGAATATTCTTTAGAGGCAGCGTCCTTGATAAACTATCTTATCCAGACTTACGGCAAGGAAAGGCTGAAAAAATGGTTCTTGTTCGGGAAGGACAGTTTAAGTGGCTTACAAAAAATCTATGAAGCGCCGATTGAGAAAGTGGAAAAAGAATGGCTTACATATATAAGGGAGAAAAACAAGGAGGAGTAATGGAAGAAATTATTGCTTTCTGCGGTCTGCCCTGCCATGAGTGCGGGGCGTACTTGGCTACGCTGGCTAACGACGACAAGAAGAGAGCTCTGGTTGCAGAGCAATGGAAGAAAGAATACAAACACGACTTTAAGCCGGAAGACATCAACTGCACAGGCTGCCCCTCAGAGGGAGAGAATCTCTTCCACTATTGCCGTGTCTGCGAAATCAGGAAATGCGCCAAGGAAAATGACGTTTTAACCTGCGGCCACTGCTATGATTATCCTTGTGAAAAACTCGATAAGTTTTTCCAGATGGCCCCGGATTGCAAGAGACGATTGGACGAGATAAGAAAGAAATTCAGAGGGT
>CAZGMN010000136.1:0-2927 GCA_964526905.1 uncultured Eubacteriales bacterium | reverse complement strand
CCTGCCTTGGGAAGAGGCTGATAGACGGATAAGTAGACAATGCCAGAAATAAAAGTGATCAATCCCACAAGAAGGTAGAGACCCCAGGCTTTAAAAAAACGCTTTCCGATAAAAGACAGATTCAAAACTGCTGTTCTCAAACTCTTCCGGCTATCCTCAACCACCAGCCTGACTTTGACATAATCGAAAAACATCCTGATCATGGAAAAAATAAGAATCAACAACAATAACTTGATGTTGGATATAAAAAGAAGCGGCCATTCGGTCGAGGCATTCTTTTGCCAGAGGTCAAAAGGAAGGGAGATGATTTTAAAGAGAAATCCGAAGACAAAAATAAAGACGACCGAAGAAAGCAAGAAGACTCTTAAGAACCTGAAGAAATACTTCCCGCAATCAGCCAGGAAATTGGAAAGACTTACTTTTTCTTCCTGGGAGGCGATTTGGCCGATTATGCCGCCGTTCAAGAATACAGAGAGCAGAAGGAAGAAGATTCCCGGGACAATGAACCAGCCGAGAAGAACTGAAGAGAAATCTCTATATTTATAGATAAGGTCTCCAAGCCAGAGAAGGTCAACTCCTCTGGCGAGTTGGTCAGCCAGCAATGAACGCGAAAAATCCTTGTTGAGGATAAAATAAAAAGGAGTAAGGACAAGAAGCGAAAATAAAAAATTCGCCAGCCACAGGTAGAGTGTCATCCTTATTTTCTTATTCGTTGTCTCGAAACCCTGTCCAAATGCCTTAAGTGTTTTCATCGCTCCCTCCTCCCTCAGCTCCAGGCGGCAATGAATTGAAGAAAACTTTGGATTAAGAAAAGAAACTGGGTTGCCGGCCTCCAGATGCCTTTGCGCGTCGCTTTCAATCTCAGGCTGTTGTTGGCCAGGTTGGAATCGATAAGCCAGATATTGTCAGGGTCAACCTGAGCGTACTTTGCCGCGACAGGCTTTTCGAAGGAAAACTCCTTCCATCTCTCTTGGCCATCCCACAATCTCACTTCCTCTGAGCCGTCCTCGAAAACAACCCTAAGCTTGACCAAGACATCGCCATTGACTCTGGCTTCTCCAAAACGCCTGATTTTTACTTTTGTTATGTAAAGCTTTTCGCTGCCGGATTTTCTTTCTTTCTTTTCCAGTTGACCAACTTTCTTCGAAGTGAGCTCTTCCTTTTTTCCTTCGACTTCAAAAACACCACGGACATATTTCTTGCTCTCCTCAGAATGAAGGGAAGAGATTCCATAGTCAAAATTCAAGGTGCTAAAAAAGAGCTCCTTAAAAAACCAGCTCAGGTCTCTTCGTGTGACATCATTGACGACAGAGATGAAATCAGATGTTTTCGGGTGCTTATAACGGAAGCGCATCTGGAAGGTGCGCATGATGCGCAGCATCATCTCCTCTCCCACCAGCCTTTCCAGAGTGTACAAACAGGTTGAGGCTCTCATGTAGACATTCAAGCCGTAGCTCCCCCTGTCATAGAATTTCCAGGAAAAAGTCGTGATCGGGTCAAATTCAACCACGTTTATTGCTGCGGCCCTATCGCTTTCGTAATCATAAGCGCTAGGGAGCTTTAGAAACCAGGCAAGAGGAATCCTGTTGACAGCCATCGAATAGACGCCAGGCCCGTAGGCTTTTGCCAGAACCTTGCCTGTGGAATAGGTATTGATTCCTTCGTCGAGCCATGCTTCCTCGAACTCGTTATTGGCACACATCCCGTACCAGAAGCCGTGTCCGAATTCATGGACGACGACGCTCTCGGGAGAGAGGACCTTTTTGCTCCTTAAAATAGAAGTCCCAGAGGTAAAGAGAGTTGGATATTCCATCCCTCCGCTCTCTGTTCTGAATGGGGGGTCAACCATGGTCACTGTTTGATAAGGATAGGGCCCGTACCAGAGGCCATAATATTTTAGCGCTGCTCTCAGAGCCTTAAAGTGCCGCTCAATCTGACTTTTATGCTCGGGCTCGATCAAGAGAATCATTTTGACATTGGGAAGCTTGACATCTTCAAGAGGAAGCTGAAGGATACGGGCCATTTCTTCATATTCTTTCTGAGTGACTTCTTTGTCAGGCTCAAATTCCTGCTCGACTTTGATGAAATCCGGGTCTGCTGTCCAGGCAAAGTCATGGATGTTTTCCTGATAGAAAGTATAAGTCATCGTTTTTTTCTCTTTATTGGGAACAGCCTCTATCTGCCTTCCTGAAGCTCCAACCACAAAATTCTCAGGGACAGTGATGTGCACCGTAAACTCTGCAAAGTCGGCGTAGAATTCTGAATTGAGATGATATTCATGGCAGTTCCAGCCTTTGCCTTCTTCATAGACACCAGGCTTGGGAAACCACTGGCCTAAGAAGTAGGAATCCTGGTAATAGCCTGAGCGGAGGATTGTTCGTGGAATCTTGGACTTGAACTCAAGCTGAAGATGAACTTCTTCCCCAGGCTTTATAGGCTCAGGGAAACGGACACGCATCACTGTCTGGTCTCCAGGATGAAGAGGCTCATCTGGAGTGATAAACTCCATGGTTGAGCTCAAATCTCTTCCATCAAGGAGACTGATGCTCATCACATCCACCCAGCCCCATTCCCCTTTTTTGACTTCAATTTTAAAAGGACCGAAGCCTTCCTCGCTTGATTCCTCGATGACGCTGCTTCGTTCATTCTTGAAGGCGTTATAATAGAGATGAAACCACATATCCGGCACTAAATCCTTGGTTTTGTTGAGCCAAGAAATGACTTCTTTGCCGCTGAGCATCTTGTTCTGGTTATCCAGCTCGACCCAAATTTCGTAACGGATGTTGCTTATCCGCGGCTGGGCAAATAAATTGATTAAGGCTGTTGATAAGAGTCCTGAGATAATAAATAAAAAACAAAGCAAAAATTTTTTACAGCTCACCTCTTCCCTCCATCAATTTCTTATAAATCGGGAATGATTCCTTCAT
>CAZGMN010000135.1:0-8670 GCA_964526905.1 uncultured Eubacteriales bacterium | reverse complement strand
GGATAAAATTTCCGCAATGGCAGAGGGAGAGACATTTTTGATCGGAATGGGAAACATGGGAGGCATGGGAAAAGAGCTCGTCCGTTACTGGGAGGATATCGGGAAGCCCTATGATTTATGAGACGCTGTTCATCGGCCTCATCGTTGCTGTTCTTTATGCAGAATTCTTCAACATCTATCCCGGAGGAATCATTGTTCCTGCTTATGTCGCTTTCTACCTCAACCAGCCGCTGCGAGTCCTGGCCACGATTCTCATCGCCTTCCTGAGCTTCATCACTTACAAGATTTTATCCCGCTTTCTCATTCTCTTCGGCAAGCGCAGGTATGTCACTCTTGTCCTTCTTGGCGTTCTCTGGTCTCAGCTCTGGTCTGTCCCTCTCCCACATTTTTTCTCTGAGCCCTTGGAGGTTAAGGCCGTCGGTTGGCTGATTCCCGGTCTTCTAGCGAATAACTTGGAAAAGCAGAAAATCATTCCCACCTTGGCCTCGATGTTTGTTGTCTCTATCATTACTTATTTTTTAGCCAGGCTGATTTAATTATGGCCACACATTACTTATTTAAGCGAAACATCCCCAAGGAAGGCTCTGAAAAGGACGAGAAGCCTATCCTTATCCTTTTCTTTCTGAGTTTTTTATTTTTTATACTGGCCAAGTTTATTCCATCCGTCGCTTCAGCCCCTTTCATGGAGGAGATGACAGGAGCTTCCAGAATCATGGCCGAAGCTGAGGCTGCGCTAAGAGACTGCCAGAGGGAGAAGGGAATCATCATCGATAAGAATGCCGACCCGAACCAGACAGGTCTGATAGGTCTTGAATTTTCGCCGATTACCACCTCGATCGGCAGCCTTGAAGCAAAGAGGACAACGACCAATCCCAATTTTGCAGGCCTTCTTGTTCTGTTGCTGCGGGAAGCAGGAGTAAGCGAAGGTGACACTGTAGCTCTTGGAGCTTCTAGCTCTTTTCCGGCGTTGATCGTGGCCGCGTTTTCAGCAGCAAAGGCCATGGATTTAAAGCCCTTGGTGATTTCTTCTCTTGGTGCTTCCCAGTGGGGAGCGAATAAGCCGGAGTTTCACTGGCTTCAGATCCAGGAATGCTTTTTCAAGGCAAGAATATTCAATCCCGAGTTGATTGCTCTTTCTCTTGGCGGCGAGAAGGATGTGGCCCAGGACATGAGTCCTGAAGGAAGAGCCTTGCTCAGCCAAGAAATCGAGAAAAGCGGAATTTTTTTCCTCCGCCAGCCAGACCTGCGGCAGAACGTTGAAAGCAGAATGCGCCTCTACCGAGAAAAGGCAGGGGAGAGGAAAATCAAAGCCTTCATCAACATCGGAGGGAGCTGGTCGAATATGGGAGTGGATTCTGAAATTTTAAAAATAAAGCCAGGCCTGGCAAGAATAAAGCGCTTTCCTCCATTGGAAAGAAGAGGGGTCTTATACGAAATGGCTGAACGCAAGATTCCGGTGATTCACCTTCTTTACGTTCGGGGCCTTGCCCAGCGCTACGGGCTTCCTTGGGACCCTGTTCCTCTTCCTCCTCCAGGCCAGGGAAAAATCTACGAGCTCGTCAGAGAAAAGCAGCCTCTTTTCGCCCTCCTTGCCTCCTTATACTTTCTGCTGGTGATACTTTTTTCGCTGCTCTATTTTTATAAAAGAAAAACTTCTATCTCGAAGACATCCAGAAATCCATGACCACTGAATTTATGTTTCATCCTTTTTGCTGTTTGCTGGGTTTTGTGCTATAAATTTTTTCTAAAAAAATTTTGATATTTTAAGAAATAAGATTAAACATGAAGATAAAAGGGGAGAAAGGAGTCCAGGATGGAGCAGAAAAAAATATTGAGTCGAAAAAAACTGTCTCTTATCTTGAGTGTGGTCTTATTGTTATTTGCAGCAGGATTTTCCCAGACTGAGGAATTAAAAGTCAAAGTCGTTTCCAGGAGGGCAAACGTCAGAGAGAAGCCAAGCCTCAAGAGCGATGTGCTCGGCGTGGTGAATAGAGGGATGGTTCTTCAGGTGGATGGGAAAGAGGGAGAGTGGTATAAAGTTCGCCTTCCGCTCAAACTTGAAGGCTATTCTCTGCCCGGATATATCCATCAGAGCCTGGTCGAAGAGGTGGGCAAGGAAGTTCCTCTCTCCAAGGCTGAGGATCAAGAGAAGGAGCCCTCGGTTTCTGGCTATAAATACGGTGCGGGCCTGGGATTGGGCTTTGCCTCTCTCTTTGATAAGAATTATGGAAACGGCCTGAAATTGAGCGGGAATTTTTGTTATAAGCTCACAGAAGAATTATCTCTGGAGCTTATGATTCAAACCTTCCGCGTCAATGTCAAAGCCAATCCCCAGGGATTGATGGAAGGGAAGCTGTCCATGTTTCCCATCCAGTTGAGCCTGCGGCGGCATTTTCCATTAAAAAATAATTTCAATTCTTATCTTTCCGCCGGCCTCGGCTATTATTTAAATGGTTTTTCCTTGACCGGAATAAGAATTCCAGAAATAGGCGATAAGGTTAATGATGCCTTAGGGCTTCATTTTGGAGGCGGCGTCGATTATTTCATCAATCAAAATTTAGCGGCGAACGCAGATTTGAGGTTTTGCCTATTAAAAGCCGCTGCCTGGGAAACTTATCTTAGTGAGCCAACGCAAAAAATAGGAAACATCAATTTGAGCTCTTTTATGCTCGGCATTGGAATAAAGTATTTCTTCTGAAAAGGAGGATTATGTCGTCTGAGGAGGGAATTATCATGAAATTAATCGAAGAGTATAAAATATATAGAAAGGTTTGCAGAGATTTAAACCATAAAATGATGCGGGCATGCCTAGATCGAGAAGTCGTATTAAAATCAGGGAAGTTGTTGGGCATTGTCCAGGGAGACGTAATGGTGTTTGACAGTGAGGATGAAACAAGCGTTCTAATGGATTTCGCTCTCCATGAATACAAAGCGGAAGATAAAAATGCTATTGAGATTTATATAAATAAAATAGGCGGGAAGGACGATACAGAAAAAGAAATATTAAATGCTTTGCTATCATCATACACTTCTTTATTCAAAGCCATTTTTATCTCAAAATCAGACAATATTTTATTTTTGAATGATCTATTGAATAAAAAGAGTAATCTAAAACTCATAGATATTGCTTTCAGCAGAACTGCGGTGCCAGGATTGCTCTTGTTTATCAGACTCGTGCCATTTAAGGATGTTTTTATGACATCTGGAATATCTTTCATTTTTCCTCCTTACTTGGAAAAATTTCTTCTGAGGAAATATAAAAAATTTACAAAAAAGATTGATGCTCATAATGATTCTTTAGAGCGTTTTATTTTCTTTTTTAAACAGAATAAGACAGATGGTATAGAAGTAAGATATGAATAAATTTCTTAATATAGGGTCCGCTTAAAAAAGGAAGCATAATAGGTTTTGTCTATTGTTGAAAAACAAAAAATTAAAAAAAGAGAAATATCTTTCTTTTATAAGAAGCGATATATCAATTTAGCTTCGGATCTTGTAGTGAAGCATCTTGTTGAAAAGGGTTTTGCGGCTGATGCCCAGCTTTTGAGCAGCCTTTGTCCTGTTCCTGCCTGCTTCCTCGAGCGCCTTCTCAATCAATCTTTTCTCCACTTTTTCAGTCAAGCCCTGGATTGCCTGGCTTAAAGGCTTTCCGGGTTCGAAGAAGATATCTTCTTTTTCTGAAGCAGCGCCTCTTATTCTCGGCGGAAGGTCGTCTTCTTCTATCAAAGGCTTCTCGCTCAGAACCATGGCTTCGTAGATGACGCTTTCCAGCTCGCGGATGTTCCCCGGCCAGGAATAATTCATCAAATATTCCAAAGCCTGCTCGCTCACTCCTCTGGACTCTTTTCCTATCTCCTCGCTGTACTTCTTGATGAGGTGCTCACAAAGAAGAGGGATGTCCGCCTTCCTTTCTCTGAGAGGAGGAAGGTGGACAGAGAGGACAGCCAGACGCCAATAAAGGTCTTCCCTGAAAGTTCCTTTCCGCACCTCTCCTTCCAGGTCTTTGTTGGTGGCGGCAATGACCCTGACATCGATGGGGATTGTCTTTGTCCCTCCGACCCTGGAGATTTCTTTCTCTCCCAGGGCACGGAGGAGTTTGACCTGAGCTTCTGGCGAGAGTTCGCCGACTTCATCCAGAAAGATTGTTCCCTTGTGGGCCAGCTCAAACTTTCCTGTCTTTTCAGTTTTGGCATCTGTGAAAGCTCCTTTGGTATGGCCAAAGAACTCAGATTCGATTAAATCCTTGGGAATGGCTCCACAGTTGACCACGACAAAGGGTCCATCTTTTCGCGGACCGTTGAAATGGATGGCTCTGGCCACAAGCTCTTTGCCTGTGCCGCTCTCGCCGGTGATGAGCACAGTCCCGTCCACTCTTGCGATCTTTCCCATCATCTGGAAGATGGAATTCATCTTGCTGCTTGTGCCGATGATATTGGAGAACCTGTAACGCTCGGAAAGCTCTGACTTCAGTTCTTCCACTTCTTGGAGCAGTCTTTTCACTTCAAGGGCGCGGGAGATGAGGAGCAGCAATTCCTCGTTATCCACCGGCTTTTCCAGATAATCGTATGCTCCTAATTTTGTGGCTTCGACTGCGCTCTTCACTGTTCCAAAGGCGGTGATGATGATCACCTCAGCCCGGGGGAGGAATTTCTTGATACGCGTCAGCACTTCTATTCCTGAGAGGTCGGGCAGGTTCATGTCGAGAAGGATGATATCCGGAGATAATTTGCGGGCTTTGGATAGACCTCCTTCGCCCGTCTCCGCTGTTTCTACAAGATATCCTTTTTCCTCGAGCAGAAGCGAGAAAATATCCCTGATGTTCTTTTCGTCGTCGATGACCAGAATCTTGAATTTCATTTCAGTCAAAAAGAGGCAGCCTGACCAAGGCTGTTGTGCCTTGGCCGACCTTGCTTTTTATCTCTATCTCGCCCTGATGGGATTGAACGATTCCGTAACAGATGGAGAGGCCCAATCCTGTTCCTCCTTTCTTGGTGGTGAAGAAAGGGTCGAATATTTTATCCAGGCTTTCCTCCGGAATTCCTTCTCCTGTGTCGATGATGGCAACCAGGACTTTTCCGTCTTCTGAAGGATTGACTTCAATCTTCAGCTCACCGCCATCTCTCATGGCTTGAAGGGAGTTCAGGAAGAGGTTGAGGAAGAGCTGCTTGAGCTGGGCTTTATCTCCTTTTAAGTAAAGGGGCGAAGGCGGGAAATCGCGGATAACTTTAATCTTCTGTTTTTTCAGCTGAAAGGAGATGAGCTCCAGGCTCTCCTCCAGAGTTTCTATTAAATTTCCCTTTTCCTTTTTTATCTCTGAGGGCCTGGAGAAGGAGAGAAGTCCTGATAAAATTTCGTCTATCCGTTCTGTTTCTTCCAGGGCGTTGTCCAGGAGCCTGTTCTTCTTTTCATCCTGGCTGTTTGTTTTCAGATACTGGAGCGATGATTTGATGGCGGTTAAAGGATTCCTGATCTCGTGAGCCGCGCCTGCCGCCAATTCTCCGATCATCGCCAGCTTGTCCGCTCTCGACATTCTTCGAAATCTTTCCCTCTGTTCCTTGTAAAGAATTGCATTCTCAAGGGCTATCCCCGTCTGAGGTGTGAGGGAGAGGATGAGGGAGAGCTCCTGTTTTGAAAAGTTCTCATTATTTTCCTTGGCGCCCAAAAAAATAACTCCAATCAGTCTGTTCATCGATATCAATGGAAAGCAGACTTCAATACCAAGAGCAGTGAGGATATCTTTTTCTTTTTTGGTGAGATAATCGAAGACGCCGGACTGCTCTTTTATGTGGAAATAGGTCTGGTTGACTTTGAGCCATCTCATCAGCCGGTCGCCGCGGTTGAAGAGAATTTTTTTTATCTCGGATTCATCGTAGCCGAGAGAATTGCTGAGCTTGAACTTTCCCAAGTCTTGGTCGTAGATGATGAGCAAAAGCTTTCTGACAGGAATAATTTCTTTTATCCGGCCCAAAAAGTTGAGCCCGATCTGGTCGAGGTCCTCGATGAGGTTCAGGCTGCTTTCCAGTTCTTTAAAAAAGAGCCAGGGATGGACTTTAGGAGTTCTCTTGAGAAGCTTATTCTTGATATTCATGTATCCGGCTTTTTTCTGCTTCAATATCATACATAAAATAGAGGCAAATGGAAATAAAAACGAGTAAAAGATTTCACATTATTGAGTAAGTGTTTACTCATCTTGCTGAGCCTTTAATAGATGCTTGGCTATGAGAAGAATATTTTCAAGAAAAGAAGCTCTATGCTTTTTATACCCTCAATCGGGATAAATTGTTTATACGCCAGGCGAGGGCCGGACAGACAGGATTCCCCTATGAATTGACAGTGGAGAAAGAGCGGTTTTTTTTCGAGCCACCTGACCTGAGCCATTAAGATTGGGGCGGACACAGCCGGACTAATCGGCAATCTGTCGGAGATGATTCATCTTGGCATAAATTTTGCTTTGCAGACTGTGAACGAACGGAAGTGTCCGCCATGAAATGGAAATCTGCGTGTCTTCGAAACACCCGGCCTGATCCATAATGAGCTATTGTCTTGAATTCTCGCCCTTTATGATTTCTAATTATTGAATGCTGATAAGCTGTTGCGCTTTTCATGACAACATCTCGGCCAACATTTGAAAAGAGAGGAGGTCCAAATGTTAAAACACAAAATTATGATTTCTTTTTTTATCGCTTCACTCATCATTTCCAATTCCTTTGCTCAACAGAAAGAGAAGGAGCTTACACTGGAGGAATGCATCGTGCAGGCTGTGAAGAATAACCTCGGCGTGGCCGTCGAAGTCCTCAACCCTGAGCTTGCCGATATTAATCTGGCGCGAGCCAAAGAAAAGTTTCTGCCCAGCCTCAGCTTCAATTACACCCAACAGGAAACAAATTCTGCTTCTTATTCCTGGATAGAATCTGCGACACAGCTCAAAACTTCTTACAACGATTATTCAGCCGAGATCAGCCAGCTCATTCCCAGCGGAGGGAGTTTTTCGATTTCTCTTGAGACATACATCAATGATACGAACAGAAGCCTTCTTCTGATCAATCCCGTCTACAGCAGCACCCTGGGATTCAGTCTTGTTCAGCCCCTGCTGAAGGATTTTGGAATTCGAACGAGCAGGAGAGAGATTCGAATCGCCGATAATAATCGAGAGATATCAGGGAACGATTTGAAAAGCACCCTGTTGGACACAATCTACAATGTTGAGGAGGCTTACTGGAACCTGGTCTACAGCATCGAAAGCCTTAAAGTCAAAAGGCAGTCTTTGGATTTAGCGCAGGACACCCTGTCCAAGACAAAAAAAGAGGTTGAGATAGGAACCATGGCGCCAAAAGAAATCTTGAGCGCTCAAGCTGAAGTGGCCTCACGCCAAGCTGATATCCTTCAGGCTGAAGCTCTGGTTAAAAATTACGTGGACATCTTGAAAACTCTCATCAATCTTCCTCAGGGAGAGGGAATTGAGGACATCATCCCTGTTGACAAGCCAGGTTATGAGAAAAGGGAAATAAGCCTTGATGAGGCTTTTCGCACAGCTAAGGAGAATCGCCCTGACTTAAAAAAACTCAAGATTAATTTAAAGAATAAAGAAATCGACCGAGGTTACGCCAAGAATCAGCTTCTTCCTTCTTTAGACCTCAGGGCCAGTTATTGGAGTCCCGGACTCTCAGGGGATCGAATTTTGTATCAGAATGGTGACGTCTTAACCGGCATTCGTATTGGGACAATCCCGGGGAAAATATCAGAGTCTCTGCAGGACGCCTTTAATTTCAAGTATAAAAATTGGTCGGTCTATTTGACACTCGAAATTCCGTTCAATACCTTTCTCTCCCGTGCCGACTACGCCAGGGCCAAGGTCGAAGTGGAGCAGGCAGAATTAAGACTGAAGAATCAGGAACAGCAGGCATTCCTGGAGATAAAGACGGCGCTGAGGGCGGTCGAGACAGACTATCAACGTGTTCAGGCCTACAAAGTCGCCAGGGAGCTTGCCGAACAGAAATTAGAAGCCGAGGAGGCAAAACTCCGAGCCGGGTTGAGCTCAAACTATTTTGTCCTCCAGTACCAGAGGGATTTAGCCCTGGCCCGAAGCTCAGAGCTCAGGTCCGTGATCGATTACAACCTCTCTTTATCCCGGCTGGACAAATCGTTGGGAATAACTCTTGAGAAGAAGAATATCAAAATATAAAAAAGAAAAGAGGGGCGTTGCTCTGTTTGGATAATGATAATGGGACAGGCTACTTTTTTTAAAAAAGTGGCCTGTCCCCTTTTCAGCAATCTCAAAATTTATCCTTGGAGTGTAAATCATTACACATATATGTGTAACGTGTTTCACTCGAGAGAATTATTTATTTGAAGCCCGACTGATGCTCAGCAGGCTAATATATTGAAAATAATTGGATTAGATGTCTTATAAAACCTTAATTCATTCTGGCACTGATTTTGCATTACCAAGAATGGAATAGAAGATGGTCTGGACAGTAGCCAAAAAGGAATTTCATGACAATTTATTGACCTTCCGTTTCTCCTTCGGCTCTCTTATCTTAATTCTTCTTGTCTTAGCCATCACCTTGGCCAGCGTGAAAAATTATAAGGATTTGAATCAAGAATACATGTTCTCTGTCCAAGAGACTGAAAAAAAGTTAAAGGAAAACAGGGTCTATTCCACCATTGAAT
>CAZGMN010000134.1:0-8685 GCA_964526905.1 uncultured Eubacteriales bacterium | reverse complement strand
GTTGAGGATTGTGCCTTCCATGATCGACCTGGCCATGAAAGCCGAGTTGAAATTCTTCCTGTTCAGGCCAAAAAATACTCCGCTGGAGAAGGGAAGCACCGGCACCCTCTCGCCGTCGATAAAGGGAAGGAAGATGATGCCTTCAACGCCGCAGGGAGCAGAAGCTGCCAATCTTTCCAGCTCCTCGTTAGAGATATTGAAGAGGGCCTTAAAGGACTCGCTGGCGTTGGTGACATTCATCGTGCATAGAAGCGGCAGCCAGCCCCCTGTGCTGTCGCAGAAAGCGGCAATCTCTCCTTGAGGGTCGATGAACGGCTTGGAAAAATAGGAGTAGATTGTGCCTGAGGTTCCAAGGCTGAGGGTGCAGACACCGGGCTCGATATTACCTGTGCCGATGGCGCCCATCATGTTGTCGCCGCCTCCGCTTGCCACTAAAACCTTTCCCATTCCCAGGCCTCTGGCGATGTCTTCATTAATGTATCCCACGGCTTCGGCGGGGTGGGAAAGAGAAGGGAGCTTCTCAGCAAGCTCAGGGCTGATGGCTTTGACTGCCTCTTTGTGCCAAACTCTCTTTCTTATCTCCATCAATCCTGTTCCTGATGCATCGCCGTACTCCATCTGCTTTTTTCCCGTCAAGCAGAAGTTGATGTAGTTGTGGGGAAGGAGAACAGAGGAGAGCATGCGGAAGTTTTTCGGCTCATTCCTTTTCAGCCAGAGTATCTTGGAAGCCGTGAAGCCGACAGCGAGGTTGATTCCGAGCTTGCGGATGAAAGGTTTTTTGCCTCCAAGCTTATTGACAATAATCTCTGTTTCTTTCACAGTCGAAGTGTCGTTCCAGAGCTTGGCCGGCCTTATCGGCTCGCCTCTTTCATTCAGGGGGACAAATCCATGCTGCTGCCCTGAAACACCCAGACAGACTATCTTCGAAGGCTTAACCTTTCCGCTTGATAGTGTTTCGAGAAGAGCCTTCTCAAAAGCTTCGATCCAGAGCCTTGGTTCCTGCTCGCTCTCTCCAGGCTGCAGACCGTCGATAAGGCGATGGGGAGCAAATCCTCTCGCCAGAATATTTCCCTCAAAATCCGTTATCAGGACTTTTGTCCCCTGGGTTCCGGAATCAACGCCGACTGCGTACATTTTTCTCCTTACAATGCGTTATTTTAGCGCAAAAAGACAGAAAGATTGAAATTTTTTATTTTATCTTTTTGCATTCTTTGAGCAGGCTGAAGTACGGCTTGAAATCAGTCTGGGCTCTGACTTTGGCCTCCTTGTAGAGCTCAAGGTAAGATTTGCCCCATCTCCTTTTTTCTCTGTGAGCGACAATACTTTGAAATATTTTTTGTTGTGAGCTAAAGCACTTTATAGACTCTCTGATCTTCTTTTCAAGCTCCTCATCGACCACAATCCCTTTCTCCGCCCTTATCTTGTCAGATTCAGATTTCAAGGGCTCGAAATCCGCCCAGACAGAATAGATATAATAAGATTTTGCCTTGAAAGGAGAGCCGATGTCAGCCAGAACAGGGTCTCCGGCTTGAGGTGAAGTGTAGATTCCCATTAAGAACACTGCTGTGTGGTCCCAGTGCTCGAAATATCCACTGGAAAAAACGACCCTTGACACTTTCTCTTTTCTGAAGAGCCTGAGCTGCTCATCAAAAATTCCCTTGCTCTCTGAAAATTTTCTGTTGAGATGGGGCATCAGACAGAAGTCTGGGATATCAAAGTAAAAGATGTTTTTCTTTTTTAAGCCGAGCATTCCGTGTGCCCGGAAAGCTTCCTCTTTTCTTCTTTGAGCGATAGTCTTTTTTTCCTGCGGCGAAGAGTAGCCGGCATCTCCGCTGCAGAAGATGAGGAGCAGAGGATTGCCTTTATTCTCGATTACAGCCGATAACAGATAGCCTGCGCCGAGCAGGACATCGTCATCATGAGGAGAAAGAAATGCCACGGTCTCACCCTTTTTCCAGCCAGGGAAGATGAGGTCAATCCTGCTGCTTCTTTGAAGATGCTGGAAATCGACAAATTCCATCAATAGATTCTCACCGGATTTTTGAGCTTTTTAAGAAGTGTATCCAGTAGAGCCAGATAATCCTTTGTCAAGCTCAAGAGGAGATAGGCATTTTTTTCATAGAAGAAGCTTCCCTCTGGAACAAAAGTCAGGAGGTTTCTTGTCGGGTATTCAGACCAGGTGTAGAGAAGGGGCCTGACCCAGTAGACATATTTTCCATCTGACGGAGCGTAAAAATAGGTCCCTGGCCTGTTCAGCCACTCTCCTGAAGAATTCAGGTTGCTGTTGACAGAGTTTATTCTCAGGCTGAAAAATCCGTATTTTTGCTCTGTGTTCAGGAGGCCAACCCAATCCACATTCTCCGCTGTAACATGGACGAGCCCGTCAGGGCACTGAGGCTTCTCCTTGAGGGGCATCTGGATGACTTCATTCTTTTTGTTCTTGTAAACCAGAGAGTCAAACAACTTCTTGTAGAGGACCATTTCATCATTCCTGACAGCGATAACACCAAGGTTTTTATTTACGGTCATCCTTGTTTCTGAGATAAAATAGGGTGAATTGGCTTCAAGCAGATACTTGACTTCAAGAATAACATCCTTGATAGACTGCATCGGCCCGCTTCTTGAATTGATGTAGAGGAATTTTCCGATATTCTCCTCAAAATGAGGGGGAGGGTTCCAGTTGAAAGAATGGTCCCAGGCTATTCCTGGAATGAAGAAGTCCGGGTTCCAGTGGATGACACCTGCCTCGTTGAAGAGCTTTATCCCCTCCTTGAGGTATTCAATGACATTAACCTGTCCGCTTTCTTGATGAAATTCGAGGGAGATTCTTTTGCTCCTGATTGTTTTTCCCACGCCTTCGCCGCTTATCTCAAAGCCTTCTTCCTCAGGAGTCTCTGCTTTCCCTTTGAGAACAAGGATGATTTTTTTCTCATAAGGTCCCAGGCTCAAAGGAACGGCGATTTTATAAGTCAGGGTTTGAGGCTGGTCTTTTGCTGCATTCTCGTCAGGAGTCGATTCCTTGATCTCTAAGATTTGATAATCAATCGGATTGTTTCCATCGAGGATGATAAAGCTCTCGTTCTCAAGGTCTATCTTGGCAGCCACGAGCGTCAGGTACGAGATTTCGCCTTTCCTCTCCAGCCCGGCATTTTCTTCTGCCACATAGACTCGGTAAAAGCCCTCTTCGCCTGCAGGAATTCCTCCTTTTTCAGGAGAGATTCCCTGCATCTCGGTTTTCCTGATTTTCTGAGAATTTCCCTGCTGATAGAAAAGATTTATTTTATAAAGGGTCTTATTGGCCCAGGCATAGTCGAGATGGATGTCGTAGATTCCATTCTCAAGAGCTTTGGATGAGTCCATATTCTTTCCTTGCTTGAAGACAAGAAAGCCCTCGAATTTTTTCCCATTAAGCTGTATTTCTTTAAGAAGAATATTTTGCTTTTTGACCTCGTAGGGGAAGGTTATCCTGTAACAGCCTTTTTCGAAGCTCGGCGATTGGAATTCGATGTTATTTCCATTGAGCCATCCTGCGGGCAGGAGCAGAAGCGCAAGAAAGATTGTCTTTTTCATTTTTTGTCCTCCAAGTCTCTATGGTAGGGATTAACTTTGCTCTCTGGTAGTGAAGATATTTCTTTTCCTACAAATTCCTGAACGTTCAAGGGCAAACGGTTATAGACGCCAATCCTTTTTCCTTTCTTCCAGAAACAGTCTTCGATGACCGCATACTCGACTGGAAAGACAAGGTCTCCCTTTTCGTCGAATCCCATGAAGGCGACATCGATCATCAGTGCCGCCTGATTGGCCAGCGGCTCGAAAGTGTAGGGAGTGACGGCTCCATAGCCTTCCTGGCACTCAGAGCAGCCAGTGTTGTGGATGAAGGTGTAGGGCTCTCTCGGACGGAGCAGCCTTCCCAGCCTTGTCTTTAACTTTGTCCTGTCGATGTATTCTTTGCCTCTTTTATCGATGAAATTTGAAGGAAGGCTTTTCTCAGAGGCCTCTCGAACCGCTTTCATCACCTCATTGTAGAGTCCTTCGAGAGCTGCCAGGAAAGCCTGCTCATCAGCCGCTGGCTCCATCCCAACCTTAACCGTCCTTCTCATGATTCCATGATAGCCGTTAAAGGTTGGGCTTATTCCCAAAGAGACAAACTCTCCCTTTCTCATAGTCCGGTTTGTGGCCGGACCGAGCACAGTTCTTCCCCTCGCTCCTGAGGAGACAATCGTCGGAAAACCCGTGCGACTTGCCCCCAGCCGTCTGGAGATATAGTCTCCAACGGCAGCAATATCAAGCTCTCTTGCACCCGGCTCAAGCGCAGAGAGCATGCCCAGAAAAGAGGCGTCGGCGATTCGATTGGCCATGGCGATGATTCTCAGCTCAGTCGTTGATTTCTCGTATTTTATTTTCCGCAGCAAATCAACGTCAAAAATTGTATTTTCAACGCCAAATTTTCCTTGAAAGAGATTGACGTGGTCAAAAGGAATGAACTGGCTGCTGGAAAAAAAAACGACCTTTATTGATTTTCGCGGCTTAAGGGGAACTATCCTGGAGACGACGCCCTCCAGGCTCTCAAACTTGGCAAACCTGTAATCCTCGTCAGAGATCTGGTATTCCCGGAGAAGGGCCATCTCAGCGCCCGAGGCCTTGAGGCAGTCTTTGATGACACGGCCTCCTTCTGACCCGGCAACAACAACAGGAGTTCCTCTCACCGGAATCAGAATTCCATACCTCTCAATGATAGGGTCAAAGACGCCTGCCAGCCAGGCGATGTCAGAGCGGTCGAGCTCGCTTCCGCAGGCATAGCCAAGGTCATAGCCCTTTTCCTTCATTGCCCTTTGAACATTCTGCCATCTTTCTCTGTATTCTTTTCTTGTAACTTGGAGACTTCTCTCTATCTCAGGATTGGTTTTTTCTATGATTTCCTCAACGGCTTTTAGCTTCATTTTTTCTTTTTCGCTCCAATGGCCTCTTTGACTCCTTCCTCGAAAGGTTCGGTGAGGATTGGCACCAGCCATCCTTCAGGGCTTTCGGGATAGGTCTCGATTTCCTCAAAAATGGAGAGCGGATGCTTCAGCATATTAAAATAGTTATCATTTGTCGAAGCATAATCACTCTTTTTAAGTGAAAAAACCATCCAGGCATTTTTATCATAATAGATGCTCCCTTTTCTCACAGGAAGCATCCGAGTTTGATTGTTAGAGCCGAAGGAGTAGACAAAGGGCCTGGCGAGATAATACCAGGGGCCGTGCTCGATGTAGATGTAGGGCTGTTGAAGAGATGCTTCGCCGCCGTTGAGGTTTGAGGTTGAAAGCTCGAGAAAGAGGCTGGAAAAGGCGATGTTTTTTTCCTGGCTGAAGAAGGAAATCCACGGTGTATCGGGCCTGAGGGTGATAACATGCTTGGGGTGCATCCTGGATTCAGCGAAATCTATGACCTCGACTTTTCCTCCCATGGTTTTAAAGGCGGCTTTATTAAAAACCTTCTTGTTAAAAACAACCTCAGAGCTTCTCAGGGCTTTGAGGAAAATGTCGCTTTTTATCTCCATCAGGGATTCAATGATGATCAAAGGAGAGTCCTTGTAGAAATAATAGGTGATGCTGGCCGTAACATCTTTGAGGTGGGGGAGAGGAGCAGAACGAGTGAGGCGGTAGAAAATTGGCCCGGCCTCTTCTGAAAAAGAAGGATTCTCCCAGTCTGAGCAATGAGACCAGGCATGGGGAGGGGAATAGGCATCAGGGTTCCAATGGACGGCTCCGTTTGTCTCCAGTTTGTGCTCGAGCTTTATTCCTGTCTCTTTTTCGTAGATTTCATAAATCATACCGCTCTTTGGGTGGAGGACGACTTTGTAGAAAGAATTCTCGATGGTTTTTGCCAGGCCTTTGCCTCTGAGACGAAGGTCGGTCTTGAAAGAAGGCTTTTTAGCGCCGGGATTGTTGTAGAAGACGATGTAGGTTGCCTTCTCATAAGGCTTGAGGTCGGCCAGAAAGGCTATGCTCAGAGTTGTGGTCGGATGGTAGCGGGTGATGAGCTTTCCTGTTTTTTCGTCTTTTTCTTCGAGGGAGAGGAGCTTTTTATCTTCCCAGCTAATGAGGTCGTAGACCTGATAGGGGATTTCTGTGTAAGAAATGTCATCTCCTGCCTTCTCTGCTTTCACCACCCTTATTTCATCGGCAGAGTTGAGATATTTGCTTATGATTCCGATTGTGGCCTGAAGAGGATAATTTGTCCTCTGGAAACCATTTTCCTCTGAAATGAGAAGCGAGAGATAATTCTTCCAGCCGGAGTCCCAGTATCCTTTTTTCGCTGGAGCCTTCACTTTTTGCTGGAGCGAGGCTGACTTTTGAGTCTCATCATTCTGGAGCTCGGCTTTAATTTCGTATTCTTTCTCTCTTTCCCAGCTGAAGCGGACCTTGACCTCAAACGGAGATTGGCTGTCAATCCATTTGTCAAAGATTTCTTTATTTTTCTGGAAAACAAGGAAGTCTCTCACTCTTTCGCCGTTCACCGTGACTTGGGTGAGATTATATTTTCCTTTCTCAAGTTCGCCCTTGTTTGAGAAGCTGACAATTATGTAATACCAGCCTTCGCCTTGAAGAGGATAGCCAAACTCAGAGGCAAGGCCCGGAATGATAATCGAAATAAGCATTAATAAAATAAAAATCTTTTTCATCTTTAGCTGACCTCCCAATTGATTTTATTTATTACTTTTTTCAGAAAAAATCCAGCCAGGCTTCCGCCGAGCAGATAAAGAATTCCCTCTTGCCAGCGCAAAAAAATGAGCTTACCTATTCCCTGGAGGAGGAAGAGGATGAGCAGGACAGAAAGAAGCCAGCCCAGAAAAGGATGAAGCTTAAACTGGCTCCCTCTTTCTTTTTCGGCTAAGGCCGGAGACCAGAAGCCTCCTGGCCTCACTTTTTCGTAGAAGGCTCGAAGCTTTTCAATTGTGTCAGGAGGAGTGAGAAAAGTGACTATGATCCAGACAAGTGTGGTGAAGAGGACGATGAGGATGATATTTATTCCCCAGGCGCTGACTTTGAACCCAAGACGTTCGAAGAAAGAAGAAAGGCTGGAGGGAAGAGGAGAGTCTGGGAATATTTTAAGATAAATGGCCATTGAGGCTGAGGCAAGAACAGCAGAGATTTCAGACCAGGCATTGATCCTCCACCAGTACCATCTGAGAAGCAGGACAAGACCTATCCCTCCGGAAAGCTCCATGATCAGGCCCCATCCTGTCTTGATGCTTCCCAGGACCAGGGAGAAAGCAGCGCCGCAAAGAGCGACAAGGATAGTCGCCGCCCTTGAAACGGCCACATAATGTTTTTGTGAAGCCCTTTTTTTAATGAAAGGGGCGTAGAAATCATTGACCAGGTAAGAAGCAGAGAGGTTCAGGATGGATTCTATGGTTGACATATAAGCGGCAAGAAAAGAAGCAATCATCAGCCCCTTTATCCCCGAAGGCAAAAACCTGACCATCATCGGATAGGCGGCTTCAACATTGGCGGTTTTCGATGAAAGAAGCTCAGGGAAAATGATGATGGCCGAAAGGGCGGTGATGATCCACGGCCAAGGCCTAATCACATAGTGGGCGATATTGAACCAGAGAGTTCCAGTGACTGAATGCTTTGGATTTCGAGCGGCGAGCATCCTTTGAGCCACCCAGCCGCCGCCTCCCGGCTCTGCTCCAGGATAATAGACTGCCCACCATTGGACAAACAAGGCGACAAAAAAAGCAAGCGGCAGGGATTCCTTAAACGAGGGGATGGTGGAGAGGTAATTTATTCCTGTTTGAGACGAAAGAGATTTCACAGAATTGAGGAAAGAGCCTATTCCGCCGGCTTTCTCCACTGAGACAACAGAGAGCACTACAGACCCGAGCATGGCCATCGCAAATTGAAAGACATCTGTCGTCACCACTCCCCAGAGCCCGGAGAGAGTTGTATAGAAGACCGTGATCAGCAGACAGATGGCCAGGGCGTTCGTTTGGCTTATGCCGAAGATGACCCGGAAAATCTGGACCATGGCCAGGGTGACCCAGCCAAAGATGATCGAAGAAACAGGCAGGGCAAGGTAGAGAGCTTTGAACCCCCTTAACAATTTCGCCGACTTACCTGAATATCGGAGGTCTATAAATTCGACTTCAGTGATAACTTCGGCCCGTCTCCAGAGATGGGCAAAGAAGAAGACTGTCAGCGTCCCGCCAAAAAGGAAATTCCACCAGAACCAGTTGCCGGAAATTCCGTCCTGGATGACAATTCCAGTGACGGCCAAGGGCGTGTCAGCAGCGAAAGTGGTGGCAACCAGCGATGTTCCAAGAACCCACCAGGGAAGGCTTCTGCCGCTGACAAAGAAATCAGTCAGGCTTCTTCCAGCTTTTCCTGCGTAATAGATGCCGATGCCAAGAGAGAGCAGCATGTACCAGATAATGAAAAACCAGTCAATAGCGGCCAGGTGCATCATTTTGCTTTATAAATAAGAAGGCCAAGCAGAGAGAAGATAAGCACCGACAAAGCAACAGTAATTTTTTCAGGAAGAGTCTTGCAGTAGAGGAAAACCGAAACAAGGAGCGGGACAGCAATCCCCCACAATCCGATAGCGACCGGGAGATAGTCCTTTTTCATTGGCTGAATTATATCATCGGTGCTGAGGCCGGGCAACAGCATTAAGAATTAGGTAGCGTAAGATATTTTG
>CAZGMN010000133.1:0-8787 GCA_964526905.1 uncultured Eubacteriales bacterium | reverse complement strand
GTCTAATTGGATTCAAGAAAATATTGACAAAAAAAATATAAATAGATGAAATAGAACAAATATTAACAACCGACAATGTTCAATTTCTTCATCGCTTTTTTTCGCTTTCAACGACTGGCCGAAAAGACAAGAGCCGGACTCCCCTATTGGCTTTTTTGGTTTCTGCTCTGCATCATCATGCTCCTCGTTGCTTTCATCTTTCTCAGGGACAAGGACCTAAGGCAGAAGTTGAATTTATTTTTTTTCAAAACAAAAAGAAAATTGATTAAAATCCAGCTCCAAGTTAGGCTCAAGAAAGAAAAGAAGAAAAAAGACGAGCTGATAGGAGAGTTGGGGAAAAAATCCTGGAGGGAAGGTATCAGACTTGAAAAAAGCAAAAAAATCGAAAGAAACCTAAAGAATCTGGAAAAAAACAGATTCCGCTTCCAGAAAAGACTGGAGGAAATAGAGACGAAAACAGAAATGTTCGCCGGCGAACTCATAGAAAGCGACCATAAATTTGATGATGAGGTCAAAAAACAGCAGGCAAAAATTAGGCATCAAAGAAAAAAACTGGCTGAGATCGATGAAAATCGCAGACAAAAAAAACTCGATATCTTAGAAAAGAAAGAGGAATTCGAAGCTTTAAAAATAAACATGAAGGCGGTGGATAAGAAAGCCAAACAACTCGAGAATAATCATAAGCTTGGTGAAGAGAAGAAAGAAATTAAAAGAGCAGAGATTGAACAAAAAATAAAAGTTCAGGATGAGACAAAGAAGGCCATTCTCAAAGAGATTCGTCAACTCAGGAAAGAAAAAACAGGAATTGCAAAAGAAAAAGCAGCTCTTCAAGAAATCATAGAAGGCTATGAGACGAAAGTGAAAGAGACAGAAAAAGCAAAGGAGGAGAAAAGACATATCTACCTGAAGGAAATCGAAGCGTGGGAAAAAAATAAGGAAAAGATTCAGGAGAAGCTCAAGGAGATTGTCAGGCAAGAAGACCCTCTCTTCGCAAGCCTTGGAAAACTCATCAATGAGCTCAGAATCGACCACGAGCTCTTCGGTTCCAATTATTCCCAAATCGACAAGGCCGACAAAAGAATTCGAGAGATAGAAAGGCAAATTCAGAATTTATAGCTGAGCAGAACTCATTTGCTCTCGGTTCTCTTCCAGATTAAAATAAAACCATGAATAAACCTAAAATGCTTGTTCATCTCTGCTGCGCTCCAGATGCTCTCTATGTCTTGAATCTTCTGCGCAAAGACTACGATGTCTACGGATATTTCTACAATCCCAATATCCATCCTCGCCAAGAATATGATTTAAGGCTGAATGAGACAAGAAAAGTCGCCCAAACTCTTGAGATCAAGCTTTATGAAGAAATTTATGATGATGAGCGATGGCTGGCGATCACTCAAAAATTCAAGGAGGAGCCTGAAAAGGGACGAAGGTGCGATGTCTGCTATGCTGTTCGGTTGGAAAGAACAGCCAGGAAAGCCTCTCAGCTCGGCCTTGAAATTTTCACTACGGTCATGAGTCTCAGCCCTTGGAAAAAGGCTGAATCTCTGAACCGGATGGGAAGAATGTTTGCCAGCCGCTATGGAATAAAATTCTTAGAGGCTGACTTCAAAAAGAAAGACGGCTTCAAAAAAAGCATCGAATTGAGCAAAGAGCACGGTCTTTATCGCCAGAACTACTGCGGCTGTGTGTATAGTAAAAAAAGTCGTGATAGAAGATGATTCCATTCATACCAGGGATTTGCAGATGCTTTTGAGAATTTAAATGAAAACATTGGATAAGAAAGGCGGGAAAAAAGGCTCAGCAATCAGGGTTGTTGTCTTTGGAGTCGTCCAGGGAGTCGGATTCAGGCCTTTTATCTACCGTCTGGCCCATAAATTCCGATACAAAGGTTGGGTGAAGAATATCGGCTTTGGGGTTGAATTCCACCTTGAGACCAAGGATAAAACAGACTTCAAAGATTTTCTCAAAGCTTTAAAAGAAACAAAACCTCCTCTTTCACAGATAGAAAAAATCAGATTGGAGACCTCTGCCTTCCAGAATCTTCGGGATTTCATTATCAAACCCTCAAAGCAGGAAAAAAGCTTTGTCTTCATCTCTCCTGACATTTATGTCTGCGATAACTGCTGTAAGGAAATGCTGAATCCCTCTGACAGAAGGTTTAATTACCCGTTCATCAACTGCACAGATTGCGGACCCCGCTATACAATTGTCAAATCTCTTCCCTACGACCGGAAAAAAACCACCATGTCTGACTTTATCATGTGCCGGGAGTGCCGAACTGAATACACAAATCCTCTTGACAGAAGATACCATGCCCAGCCCATCGCCTGTCCAGTCTGCGGCCCCCAAATAAAGCTGGTCGAAACCAGGACAGGAAAAAAGATTGAAGGAGGAGTGAGCAAAGCCCAATCCTTGATAAAAAAAGGAAAAATCTTGGCCGTGAAGGGAATCGGAGGCTTTCATCTCGTCTGTGACGCTCTGAATCATAAGGCTGTCCTGAGCTTGAGAAGAATTAAAGAGCGGCAGACAAAGCCTTTTGCTCTCATGGCTCGAGACCTCAAAACTATAGAGAAATATGCCTTCATCAGCCCTGAAGAAAAGCAAATGCTCGTTTCCGCCCGCCGGCCCATTGTCCTCTTAAAGAAAAAGAGAGAGATCAAAGGCGTCGCTCCTTTCCTTGATGAAATAGGATTCATGCTTCCTTACACACCCCTTCATCATCTCCTCTTGAGCAACATCGACCTCATTGTGGCCACGAGTTCCAACAGGAAAGACGCCCCAATCATCAAAGATGAGCAAGAAGGAATCAGGGAGCTCTGCCATTACATTTTAACCCACAACCGTCCCATCGAGACCAGAGCCGATGATTCAGTGCTCAAGGTTGTGGATATGCAGCCTCTTTTTTTGAGGCGTGCCCGGGGATATGTCCCCTATCCGCAGAGAATTCCTCAAGAGCTGGAATCTCCGCATCATATCCTGGCCCTTGGAGGAGAGCTCAAGGACACAATTTCTGTCTATAAAAAAGGCTACGTGATAACCAGCCAGTTCCTGGGAGACCTTGATGAATTCCAGAATTACAAATACTTCCAAGAAACGATCCGCCATCTCTGCAGGCTCTTCGAAGTCAGGCCCGAGCTTGTTGTATCAGATTTACACCCTAACTTCCAGACCACAAGGCACGCCCGGAAATCAGGCCTCCCTCATCTTCAAGTTCAACATCATTTCGCTCATGTCCTGGCTCCTCTTCTCGAACACAGAATCGTACCCCAAAAAAAGGTTCTGGGAGTTGCCTTTGACGGCTACGGCTATGGAGAGGACGGGTCGGCCTGGGGCGGGGAGTTTCTTCTTGCCGACTATTCATCCTTCCAAAGGCTTGCTCATTTCAAGCCTGTTGCCCTGCCTGGCGGAGATCTGGCCTCAAAACAGCCCTGGCGAATGGCCGTGTCTTACCTGATGGATGCCTATGGCAGACAGATTCCGAGAGTCGAAGCTCTAGAGAAAGTGGGCCGGCAGAAACTAAGGGGGGTAATGACCATGGTCGAGCAGAAGGTCAACAGCCCTCTTACCTCAAGCTGCGGAAGGCTCTTTGACGCTGTTTCGTTTCTACTCGGCCTTTCCCCTTTGGAAGTCGAGTATGAGGCGGAGGCCCCGATGAGATTGGAAGCGATCGCCCGAAAGGAGCCGGCAGGAAGCTATAGTTATTCATTAGAAGGTTCTTCGCCGCCATTCCAGATTTCATTTGTTCAGACGATAAAGTCAATTCTTAAAGACCTGGAACAAAAAGTTCCACTCTCCACAATCTCAGAAAAATTCCATGGCACCTTGGCTCAAGTCATATTTTTTATGGCAGAAAAAGCGAGAAAAGAGTATGGCATTGACACACTGGTTCTTGTCGGCGGAGTCTTCCTGAACAAGAGGTTGCTTCATAAGGCTACAAGAATTCTGGAGGAAAAAGGATTTAGGGTTTTGAGGTCTGTGAATTACTCGCCCAATGACGAATCAATTTCAATTGGCCAGATCGCCTATGCCTTGAATAAGATAAAAAGCACGAAAAGCCTCATCAGGCTTTCCCGCCGCTAAAAAAGACGCTTTCCGAAAGAAGAGATGAACTTAGTCTATCTTATCAATCCTTTCCATATAAACTCTTATCCCACCGACAAGAGAAGAGATGAAATTTATCAAAAACGCAATGCAGAAGCCACAGAGAGAAAAAAGCACAAGCCCTAAGAATCCTCCAAGAATAGCGTAGATAATTCCCCCCAGCAAATTTCCCTGGATTTCCTGAAAGAAGACAGGAAAAATCTTGGTCATTTTAGCAAAAAAACTTGTAGCCCCGAAAATGGCACCCAAAACTATGCCCGCCAGCAGACCCATCATCGCCGAAAAGAGAAGAAAAGAATAAGGATTCAAGGAACGAAAGAGGAAATTCGCACTCCCTTTTTCAAAAAATTGTTTTTTGCTCCCTCTTCCTTTTCTTTTCTCATTATTCATGAAATCCGATGATTCTGAAGAAGGCTCATGGAGTTTATGGTCCTCCTGGCGAGAACTGCCTTCACTCTTTTCCAGACTTCCTCCACATCGAACGCAGACCTGGGCTTCTAAATCGTTATCAAAGCCGCAATGAATACAAATGGCTCTCTTTTCCAGAATCGAGGGAGGCTCAGATTGAACCCATCCCCTTCCGTCGAAATAATACCACTTACCGCTCTTGGCTCCAATCATCCAGAATTGCCCCTTTTCGTCTTGCAGCTTCAGTTTCTCCACTCCCTTGATGAACTCCTCGCGGCTGATTTCCTGGAGACGAAATTTTTTCCTCAACTGCTCAAACTCTTTTTCTATATCTTTGAACTTGTTTCCCATTTTCTTAAATATGACCTTTCTTTAGAAAATTATTTTTAAATTTGAGGGGATGAGGCTTGGCCTTTCTTTCATAGCAGGAGGCGAAAACTTGCCTCCTTTTAATTGCTTTGTTTTCAACACATTCATAATTTTATTATTATCAATTAGTTAAATACCATGACTAATTCTTGTGCAATTTGTTGTATCTTCAATAAATTAAAAATATTTGGCTTCAAATTTAGGTATCTTTTCCACAATTTTTCCACAGATTTTGTTAAAAACTCCAAGCGTTCGCTCAAGCCTCTTGCTCTTTTCAGAAGCGGATTCCTCTCCACAGACTCAACAAATCATACCCCTTGATAGGATCTGGAATAAAGGAAAAGATAAAGATCAAGACCGCCACCAAACCGATAATTTTCCGTCCCGGAGAGAGGGGAGCCCCCTCGTCCAGGACACGGGGATGCCTTAATCCCAGAAAAAGGATGATGAGCGCCCAGATGAACCAACCAATCCAGAAGAAAATTCCCATGACAAAGAAAACAAGCAGGAAAAAATTGGCGACTTTTCGCGACCTCTGACCTAACAAAGAATAAGAAATATGCCCGCCATCGAGCTGCCCCACCGGAAAAAGATTAAAGGAGGTAACAAGAATTCCTACCCAGCCAGCAAAAGCGACGGGATGGAGATAAATATCATGGCCCGGGGGAATATCTTTGAAAATCACTTTGCTCAGAATTTTGAGGAGAAGGGGCTCGCCGAAAGAGATGCCGCCCTGCTCCGGGCCGAGAGAAGGTGTGAGTTTGGAGAGAGAGAGCCCGTAAATGAGAGCCGGCATGGAAAGGATAAAACCTGTCAAAGGGCCTGCAACTCCGATGTCAAAGAGCTGATGCTTTTTTGTTATGGGCGATTT
Organism: uncultured Eubacteriales bacterium; assembly: GCA_964526905.1. Classification (GTDB taxonomy): domain Bacteria; phylum Acidobacteriota; class Aminicenantia; order Aminicenantales; family Aminicenantaceae; genus CAZGMN01. Next base: position 3,038 of record CAZGMN010000133.1, on the reverse strand, counting down.
GATTTTAATGAAGGCTCCAAGAGTTCCAATCAAGGTTGGAGCCGGAATGAAATAAGGGAGAGTGGCGTTGATTCGATAATAACGGCAGCTCAGGAAATGGCCCAATTCATGGCCCAGCAAGATTGCCATAAGAACGGCCGCATAGATTATTCCTAAAGCAATGACCTGAGGATTCTTAGCCATCTCCAGCTCAAGCGAGGCCTGAGGATTCTTGAGCAGAACATCTATGTAGGTAAAGTTGACACTCAAATTTATGCCTACAAATATTGTGGAGATAATGGTCAGGACGAAAAGCAGGATATTTATCCAGATATTTCTTTTTAAGGTGGAGAGGAAGCTTCTTTCCTCATAGACTGTAGCCTCTGTTTTCTCTTCCATCTCTCAGATAAAAAAATAGGAGCGATTGAAATCACTCCTAATCAAAAAGAATTCAAATTTTGGAAAATTATTATTTTTCTTCCTGGAGGCGTTTAAACTTTGCCTCTAATTCTTCTCTTGTTTCTTTATGGTCGGGATCAGGAACGCAACAATCCACAGGACAGACAGATGCGCATTGGGATTCATCAAAATGACCAACGCATTGTGTGCACTTCTCAGGGTCTATAACATAAATCTCTTCTCCCGCTGAGATTGCCTCATTGGGACATTCTGGCTCGCAAGCACCGCAGTTGATGCATGCTTCAGTAATCATATAAGCCATTCTCAGCCTCCTCGATAAAATAAAAAAAACTTATTATATATTTTTTCTTTAAATTTTCAAGAGAGATGGATTATTTTTTTGCTTCTAACTCCCTTACCTTTTGTGACGCTTCCAAGCTGTAATAGGTTTGGGGAAATTCATCTTGAACTCTTTTATAAAGAGCCAGAGCTTCAGCCAGCTCTCCTTTCTTCTGGTGAACCTCAGCCCGATGGAAGAGAATGACGTCCAAAGAGTAAGCTTCGATGTTTTCTCCCTCTATTTTCCTATAGATATCTATTGCTTTGTCATACTCTTTTTCTCTTGTAAGAATTTGCGCTAATAGGTCTTGCGCCTGATAGTAAAGAATATCTTTCTTGGTTTCCGGCATCTTCTCCAGAAAAGTCTTTGCTTTAGCATCCTCTCCCTTATCAACCCAATAGCCGGCCAGAAGAATATAAGCCAAACGGGAGAACTCTCCGCTACCAGCCAGAGCTTCGAGCTTGGCTTCATTCTCGGGGTGAGCGGTTAAATCAGACTGAAAGTCTAATATTTGACCCAGAAGCTTGCTCTCTTTTTCTCGACTCTGTCCCTTGACAATCTTCACTCCAGCAAAGAGAACGATGATAACCAGAACCAAAACAGCGAGAGCGACAAGCTCCTTTGTTTTCTTCTTAACAAAGTGGACGATTTTATTGAATGTGGTTACAAATTCGTCTTCTTTAAGCTGTCTTCTCTTTATCTTTTTCATTTTTTATCCCTGCCCTTTCATCTCTTCGCTAATCTCCTATTGAATCTATCATTCAGCCTTGGCTTTCTCGCAAAAATCAATTTTGAAGCTCTCTTTTTTATTTAACACACTGATTCTAAAAAGCCAAGACCTCTTAGCGGAATATTGAACTCCTTACTCCTTTTGCAAAACTTCGTAAACCATAATTTCTGTTGTCTTCCCTTTTACTTTTTTAGGCCCGATCTTTTTGACTTTGAACTTCCCTTTGACCTGCTTGTACGTTTCTTCTCCGATGAGTATTTGATTCGGTTCTCCAATCGATTCTAATCTCGAAGCGATGTTAACCGGGTCGCCGATGACTGTATACTCCATCCTGTTTGGCGAACCCATGTTTCCGGCCACAATCCGGCCGGTGTTGATGCCAATTCGCACCTCAAATTTCTTCTCCATCCCTATCTTGTCCATCATGGCCGCCAATTCCGTTCTCATCTCCAGGGCTGCCATGACGGCTCTCTCGGCATCGTCCTTCTTCTCCACCGGTGCTCCAAAAACAGCCATGAGGCCGTCTCCGATGTATTTGTCCAGTGTCCCATCATACTTGAAGACGATATCCGTCATCCGCGAAAAGAATTGATTGAGGAGCAGATTGATCTCCCGGGGCGGCATCTTCTCCGAAAGGGTTGTAAAACCGACAATGTCGTTAAAGAGAATGGTGGCATTCAGCTCCTTCGGTTCCATGATGTTTTCCTTTGTCCCTTCACTCCCCTTGATAATCATCTCTATGACTTGAGGCGAATGAAACCTTTCCAGCCGACTTCTCAGTTGTTCTTCTTCTCTGATTTTCTCATTGAGGCTTGCCTCTTCGATAACCATCGCCATCTGACATCCGATGGCTTTAAGGAGCTCAAGATCGTCCTCAGTGAACTGGTTAATGAGCCGGACGCTGTTCAACTGGATGACTCCGATGATTTTGTCTTTTTTCCAGAGAGGAACGCACATTGAGGATCGGATTTGAAGGCTGAGCAGGCTCTGGGCATGTTCCAGCCGAGAATCCTCCATGGCATCAGAGGTCAGAAGCGCGACCTTATCATGAATGACTCTATTGATGATTGTCCGGCTGACTTTCAGCTCCTGCTTATCCTTGACCTTCTCATCTCTATATTTAACGACCACAGGATTGAACTCTTCCTTCCCTTTATCGCCGGTGAGAATAACACAGCCGAAATCAGCATCGACGACCATGAAGATCAGGTCCATGATCTTTGTCAGCAGTTCATTGAAATCACGAATAGCATGAAGCTGACGGCTGATTTCATAGAGCACGAAGAGCACCTTATTCATCCTCTCCACAGAGGCGAGATGGGCCTCGGCTTCAGGCTGCAGGCTCGGCTTTTTGGCCACGGCCGCGAACTCCTTTCCTACAAGGCTTTTCTGCAGGCCGACAGACATCAAAAGCTCCCTGGAGTCCAGTTTGCAGCTGTCTTCTGTGCTGGATTGGGCTATTGTCCGAGGCGCCTTCTCCTCATGTTTTTCTGTGGTCAAGATCATTGTCTCTATTGGAGAGGGTGCCGGCTTTTCCTCTCCGGTCAAGAATTTGAGCTTGACATACCCGATCTTTATCTCATCGTCATG
>CAZGMN010000132.1:0-8790 GCA_964526905.1 uncultured Eubacteriales bacterium | reverse complement strand
GTTTATAACCCCAAGCCGTTTCTTGTATTCATTATTGAGCCTTATTTCCTGATTCCGCTGGTATTGGTTTGCGGTGGAAGACAGGAAGCCATACATCTGACCCCATACCCTCTGTATCACGTCCACCGAATCGATGATTCGCTGGGTTGTGGAGTCAACCGCCTCGGCAGCCTGCGTCCAGCCCCCTGCGACCTCCAGGCCGAAATCGTGCGTGAATTTCTGCAACCAGAATCCCGAAAACTCGGCCTCAAGCCTTTCAACCGCCGTGATAATCTCTTCCGCACTTGACGTCACGACGGGTGCGGTTTTCAGCAGCTCACCACGTATTGTTTTGCCAAACAGCCTCCAGACCGGAAGCGCCTGCTCAACAAGCGTGGTGGTTTTCTGAATCTCTGCCTGCGTGGGTGGCAGCACCACATCGGCCAATTGATAATACTCATCACTCAACAGATGCAGGGCTTCTCGGAGATACTCATATTTCGGTCCGGCCTTCTCGACAAACTCGATAATCTTCCCCGTGTCGCCCTTAAATTTCTCGGTTAATTTGACTAACTTCCCGCCCTCGACAGCCGTCTTGAAAAAGCCCAGCCCCAGCTCCTGGATAGCCTCGCCCCACCGCATCAGAAATTCAGCGTCTGAACTCACCACACGGAAAGATGAGAGTTCCTTCCTGGCTATTTCCATCGCCAGCGACTGGTCCTGCAGGGCCAGAGTAATGGATTTGATAGCCTCCTGAATCAGGGGGCTCTGGGTTACAAAATTGCCCAGCCCTTCCAGATAATCCCCCCAGGCGTTCTTCAGCTGGGTAACAGAACCCGCAAAGGTATTTGCCTCTTCTTCTGACCGCTTGAAAAGTCCGGCCAGCTGATCAAGAAGCTTGTTCAGGGCTTCCTGTTTTGGCAGGCTTTCGTCAATCTTAAAGCCATAGCGGGACAGCGCCCCGACATTTCCCTCCATTACCTTGGCGACCAGCATTGCCGCCGACTGGAGGTCCATACCCAGGGCGGAGGCCAGCCCCATTGACGCCTTGGTTGCCTTCTGGAGGCCCACCTCGTCAAGCTTTGTTAGCTGGGCAAGCAATGTATAGGCCGATTTGATGGCCTCATCACCATATATGGTCTGACGCTGAAGCTGGCTGGCGAATTCTTGAATTCTCTCCGCTGCGTCTTTCCCACCCCGTCCCGTAAGCTCGAGGGTTGTCGCCAGCGCCTTGTTGACCCGCTCCGCCTCCATTGATTCTTTGATCGCACCGCCAACAACATTGTTCAGGGTCTGGAATGAGAGATAGGTCGCAGCTATGGGGGCGATGGTATTCTTGAGGGTGGCGCCGAAACTTCCAAAGGAAATCCCGGCCTTACTTGCGGAGGTAGAGGTCGCCTTAACCTGGCTCTCGGTCTGCTTTAGGGAATTTCCCAGCTTCTGAAGCGTTGCGGTTGCGTTCTTGTCGTCAACCAGCACCTCAAACTTGATTGTGGCCATGTTCTTTCTCCCAGACTTCCAGAATCGCGTTCTGGATTAGAAAAATTTTTTCACAGAACAATAGCTGGTCGGCCGGGCTTTCAAATTTCACTCTCCTTATAAAATCAGCCAGCAATGTATCTCGGCCGATAAATGTCTTCGCCACCAGCCAGAGCCGGGAATCTTCTTCGGAGAGAGGCGGAGGGTTCAGGCAGGGATGTGAAGAGGTGCCGATGCTATTCCAGTCGCAGGTCAGCGCCCAGTCTTGGTACCAATCACAGAACCTTTTAAGTCCTTGAAGAAAAAATCGGCCTTCCTCGCATCCTCAATAATGGCTACGACAAGCGGGACTCCTCGCCCCTCAACGACATCACCGCCAATGTACTTGAGCACCTTGGCCTTATTTTCCCGGGTCGGCTCAATCTGTGTGCCACCCTCATCCGTAATGTCCCATTTGGTTATAGCCTCGACGGCAAGCTTTAGCACCGCCGCAGGGTCAATCTTTTCAACCGCAATCTCGTTCGCCAGCTCAAACGGGTTGAGATATTTCAGCTTGACCTTGAATTTCGGAGGTTCAAGGAAATCTGATTGCAGTGGGTAGACTATCCATTCCGACAAATTCCGATAGACCAGAAATTTTGCCATACAAAAACCCCCTATTTGAATTTAGAATTAACCGAGATAATCAGTGGTGCGCTTATTGATAAGCACCAGGGCCGGCATTGAATCAGGGAAGCCCTCCGGCGCATCAGAAGCTTTCAGCAGGTCAAATTCGATTTCAGCCTTGATCACATCCTCATACTGCACGCCAAAGGGCTTAATCTTCATATACGGGAACCACAGGGCGAGTGTGTATTTGTCCTCACCACTGATGGTGGCGCCCTCAAAAATCAGCTTACCCATCTGGTAGGTTTCAGAATACATCTTGGAAAGCAAGTCGGCCGTATTGCTGTCATATCTCGGGAAGCCCACTTTCAGGCTGAATTTCGCCTGTTCAGCCTCAACCGGTTCCACGCAGTAGGTGTCCCCGATGGCCATATCAGCCTTCATCGAGCGGACAAAGGAGAATTCGAAACTATTGACCCGGTGCGTGGTGGTCAAAGAGCCCTCGCTATCATAGTCATCGACATAGAGCGTCGCCTGATGAAACAGCAACCGATTATCCCGGTCATCATAGGTGGCATCTTCTAAATCCTCATTTTCCGAGGCCGGGGCAACCAGCTTGTTGCCATACGCTTTGATCTCGCCTTCAATCAGCCCACCAGCCGAGGCCTTGAGGCTCCAGGAATAGGGCTTCACTGACGGGATTTCCCATACCTGGCCAGGCACTCCGATGGCCAGCGTGCCGAACAAATCACTGATGCTCGACGCAAACTTGATGGTGTGAGTTTTAGCGCTACCGTCGCCCGAGGGTTCTCCAGCAGTTCCAAACAGCATCGCTATCATAGTGCCGAGCGCTCCGGGGCTGTACAGCATATCAGTCGTAATTGACAGGTCGAGTGGCTGGTCGGCCCCCAGGTAAGCAAACTGGGCAATGGGCATATCTACTTCCACCAGCGGATGGTAACCTTTCGAGCAGATGACGCCGGAAATATTTTTGAAATTTAATCCGGCGCCACTCTCGTTTGCGCTGACGGCGGTGCCCCAGGTTGTTGCCTTCTTAAAATTAGCCTTCTGTCCGATTTTCGCAATAATTGATCTTGCAGCCATGGTTTATTCCTCCCTCTTTTTCTTTTTTTCTTTCTGGTTTTCCTCGATATATTCAGCGGCCCCTTCTTTCACCCAGCTCTCGACCATTTTTTCAGTGAATTGCTCTACCTTGTATTCTTTCTTGGGTTCAAGAATGGCCCCCGAGCTTGTCACGGCATAAGAGGAAAGCCATTTAAATTTCTTTTTCATATTATCCTCCCTAATCATAATGATAATTCATGATTCTCACCGGAAATTGAAGCTCAAAATAGGCCATACCGATTTCTGATAGAATTCCGCTGTCGGTTTCCCTGACCTCTCCCGGCGTCATGATTATATCCATAGTTCCCAAGGCTCCTGACGCAGATGAAAGGTAGTCGTCAATGATTGCGGCGCGGATTGTTTCGATGACATCTTCCATCTGACAAACGGCATCCTGGTCGGCGGTTTCTTTCACCCAGCCCCGGACGATCACACTCATCCGGTCTTCCCAGCTCTCTGGTGATTCAAAGCCAACCGACTCGGCGGCGCCGCCCGAAAAAATCATAAGCCACGGGAATCCATTGCATTCTGAATAGTTCATCATCCTGAAGCAGACCCCGGCAATACCTTCGGTGCCTTCAAGCACTTCTTTGAAGCGCAGCAGTATATCCTTCCTTCTGCTCATTCCTCAATCCCCACATCACGAATCAGGCCTTCGGCACTGAGCTTTTCGAAGAGCTTTTTCTTCTGCTTTTCAATCACGGCCGTAAACCACTGCGAAGCCGGAATTTTCACTTCATCTTTCAAGGTGAAGAGTGGCCTTTTTGTGCTTTTTTCCATCATTATCGTGGCGCCGGTCTTCTTTGACTTGATAAAAAAACCATCATATTCTCTGGCCCAGCCCTTCACACCCTCAAAAGGGATGGTCAGCTTCTTATTTTTTGCCCTTATAGTTCCGCCTTGGTCCTGGATGACCGCATACGGCGCCTGCTGGGCATAGACACCAGAGCCAATCACGAAAGAAAGGCCGTTGTCGCGTTTCTCGACACGGCCAGCGACGGAGCGGGCCAGCAAGCCCGTCTTTCGCCAGTATATCTTCTTCATATTCCTGGCACTCTTCTTTAGCTCTCTATCTGTTTCAGAAACCCAGGCGCGACCAAACTGCTCTATCTGTGGCCACATATCGCCCAGCTTTTTAATCACCTCATAACTTTCGGAAAAATCAGCGTTGATTTTCATGGCAATATTGTCCGCCTGTAATAATTCAGCTTTTCAGCCATTTCTTTCTGGTATTCACCAGGTGTCTTCCAGGATGCGGTGCCGTCCGCAAACGTCCTTGAGGTTTCACCCCAGCGGCTTCCTCTAAAGTTCTGGAGCTCAAAGGCCAGATACTGCAACACCATAGACTTCAGGAAAGCAATATCATCGGTATCGAAACCGGCATTGTAGCTGATTACTATTTCCCCGTTCAGGCCGTAAGGGTAATAGATATTCCCATAGCCGATCATGACCTCATCGGTGAGGATATCGTTTTCGTCGAGCGTTAGAGAGCTGATCGAATGAATCGGGTAAGCCTTTGTGGCGTAAAAAACTCCTGAATTCTCTGCGGTTTCGTCAGTTATATCTTGCTTGACCAGGACAGACGTTCCGAGGTAGCTCCGGATATATCCCTCAATGGAATTCAAAGTCGTTTCGATGAAGGTATCGTATTCGTCCCCAGAAATACCCAGGGCTGACTTGGCGTCATCAACGGTCCATAGTTCCAGAGCCATCTGGCCTCCTCTTGACCTCTGGCGGGAAAACTACACTGAGGTCAATCACAAATCTTCTAATTCTCTGATACTCTTCTCTGCTCACCTCGAATATTTCACCGAGCGGGCGTTCAAGGATTTTCTCCAGCATCAGCCTGTATTTTTCGCATTTCGCCCGCACTCTTTTCCTCATCTATTGCCTCCGTAGCAGGGAATCGGGGGCGGGCGGTCCCGCCCCCTTCCCTATCAATTATTCAGCTGCTTTTATTTTCAGCTTTCTGATTCCCTGAGTATCAACCGGATAGCCGCCCTTGTAGAATTCGAACAGGAAGCCCACATAACCGTATGCAGCAAAGAGCTCGTTCAGCCGCAGCATGGCAGAGTTTGGATTATCGGAAATGAAGTAGCCGGACAGGTCGCCAAAAATGGCAACAATATTTTCGTCCGCTACCTCGTCCTCAAGGTCAGGAGCAGATATTACCGGCCGACCAAGCAGAGTGGGCGAAGGCGCACCGCTATAACCGTGCATCAGGTATTCACCGCTCTCAGCTTTGAATTTTGCAATCTCAGCCTGGATGGCATCATTGATGAGCCAGACGCCCCTGGAGCGATACGGCTCCGGCACTGCATAATACAGAGAGATCAGGTCATCGGCAGCCAGGGTTGAGGCGGTTTCGGTTTCAACGGCGGTCACCAGAGTGGAATAAGTCAGACCGGTGGGGCAATTGCTGCCATCACCAGAAACAAACTTGGTGCCTTCGCTCTGGGCAATATATCTGGCGAACAGGTTGGCGATGTAATCCTCAACGTTGAAAATAGTTTCAGAAGCCAGCAGCTGCCGGGAAACTTTTAGCAGAGCAGTCTGGGGATACTGGGTCAGGGACACCTGGTCAAAGAAGTCCTCATCGGTGATGGCGTGGGTTCTGGTTCCAGTCTCACCAGGCCAGGCAACAGTGATACCAGCATTCTCGACGGGAATCTTCACCTCTCTTGCGTTGGTCCGAATAACGGTCGCATACTGACGGACAGGAGAGAATTCTGCCAGCTTCTCGATGATTTTGTTGTAAAAAGCGGGCGGGACCAGGTATCCGCCCTGAGCATCCGTTCCGGAGATTATGGGATAATCGGTTTTGAATTCATCAGGGATTTTTTCTCCGGTGCGGAGATAATTCAGAAAATGCTTGTAGTAGAGGTCCTCTTTGTTCTCGCTGGTGCGAATTCCAGCGGACTTCAGGGTGTTGACCTCGTCTTCAAGGTTCTTGACTTTTTCCTCGAGTTCCATGGTTTTCTCCTTTTCTTGAATCTCGATATTTATTTCTTGAACCTCAGGCTCGCTCTTCTTTTCCTCTTCCGAGTGGCTTTCAGCCGGCTCGGCATTCAGAGTGGATTCCTCCGGCTCTGCGAGTTCTGAAGAACGAAACTCAGGCGGTTCTTTTTCAAAATCTTTATAATGCTTGGCGAGATGGTTATAGACGCCTTTCCGATCCGAGTCCGGGATATTAACCCCACCCCTCGCACCAAGCAGCGCAGCCATAGCAGCTGCCACCCCACGCCAGACCGCTTTCAGGTCTGAAGCTCTGTGGTGGGGCAGCTTATAGCTTGACTTCAGGTCAGGATTCTCTGAATCATACCAGGCACAGATTTTCTTCAGCGTCTCGACATCAGCCTCACGAACCTGAGCCCCAGCATCCCAGGGAGTGTCCTCATCAGCATTGCCGTAATCCTTATAGGGAATGACTTTCTTCAACTCCATAGATTCAAGGTCTTCTTCATCGACTTCGACCTGCTTGACATCTTCAACCTGAGCCAGCTCGTTGGCGGGGAAAGTTACGACCGAAACTTCCCAGAGCTTGATTTCCTTTATTACGCGGGCCCCTTCCTCATTGACCTGTTTGATTGTTTCGTATCCGATGGAAAGCCCGCTCAATGCCCCGGCCTGAAGCAGGGCCCTGGCCTCAGTAGCCCTTTGCACGTCCAGGATGAGCTGCCCTTCTATCGACAACCCCTTTTCATCCTCCGTGGGAAAGACATGGCCGATGACCTCTTTCGGGTCGTGCTGCCAGAGCAGAGGGAATCTTTTCTTCTCTTGCAGTGTCTTTACAAACGCCCCCCGCTCGATAATGTCGCCATATGCATCCCGATTTCCAAAAACAGCAGCATGGCCGGTGAACTTCCCAGCCTCATCAATGCCCTTAAAGTCGAGCTTGAATGTTTTTCGCTCAATCAATTTCACTTTTTTTGCCATTTTATTCCTCCATTACAAAAGGCAGGATGGTGCAGTGGCAATTGCAGACATTACCCGGGGAACCGGCAGGGTCGCCCGGGTAGGCAAGCCTCTCACCATCTACCTCGAAATATTCATCGACGGGAATGGGGTTTTCTGAATATCTTTCGTCGGCCTCGATATGAGAGGCCCGGCTGGTCGGGAGCATTGAGCATAGCCACCCCTTCATCTCAACCCCTGATATCTTGTAGCCCTGAAGCTGACCGAAATTATCGATTTTCGTGCATTCGGTCTGTGCCCAGAGCCTTGCCCTTGATGCTGAAAACTCCTCGATGGCATCCCAGATATTTTGAGCCAGCTGGCCCACACTCTGGCTCGAAGACTGACCTTCCTGAATCATATCCTTCACCCTGCTGACTATATCCTTTGCGACCAGACTGCATGTTTCCGTTACCAGCCTTTCAGCTTCTTTCTCGAATTCATCACTCCAGGCCAGCGGCTTGTTGTCTTCCTTCTCTTCGACAATGGCCAGAATATCTTTTCTGGCCGCCTGCACTCCCGCCCTGATTGAGCCGAGCAGAAATTCCTTGTAGAGCTTGGAAAAGTTTTTCTTATATAGCTCAAGGAATTCCCTTTGCTCGAGAATTTTGTCTGCCTGAACTAATGACACTGACGGGTAAGTGTTGATTTTCTCCGCAATCTCTTTGCTCAGCTGACGGAAGAATGACCTGGCCACGACGAAAAACTTTTCAGTCATCCTGTCGGTGCGTCTTTTGTGTGCACTCCAGAGAACAGATTTTCTCTGCCTGTCGGCCCAGAAATGGCTTTTCAGCTCTTTGTTCTTCTTTGTGCTTTCACTGGATGACAACAGCGCCACATCCGACAGCGAGCCGATTATCACATCGCCGCCAGGAACCGGTGGGTAACCCATAAAGGCTCGCTTCTCATTGATGGTCAGGAATCCAAGCCCACCCACCAGCCTTGCCTTCTCTGATAGGTCATCCTGGATGAGCTCGATATTGTTCCGGTCAATCTCCAGCCAGGCGTTCTTGATCCATTTCGGCAGGACGGAACGGTTGAATTCATCCACGATGTAATCGCAGAACGGCAGGACCGTTTCAAGATAGAAGGCTTTCCGCGCTTCCTTCATGTTGGAATAGGTCTTATTCTCGGAGTCGCCAAGAAGCTCTGACGGAATGTCAAATATGGCCGCGACCTGCCGCAGGTAGACCTTTATTAGGCTCAGCCAGTCTGCCTCCCTGGGACTCATCCCGGCTGATTGCCATTTCAGGCCGCCCTCCAGAATGACAGACCTTCCGGCGTTTGACGCTCCGGACAAGGCCTCCTCAAAGCTATGCCGCAGCTCATCTGCCTTGGCCTTCGGCATGGTTCCTTCATATTGCAGAACACCAGGCGGCCGCATATCGTTCTGAAGGAGTTTCAGGTTCCAGGTCTCGGTCAGGGCCAGGATATCAGCAATCTTTGTGGCCGGCAGGAAGTAGCTTAAGCCATAATAATCATCCGAGGGGTGCGGGGTCTTGATATGGCACACCTCATCCTTCGGGAAATACTTTTTCGTTTTCGCCCGATAGTTATAGCCCTGGACAAATCCATCTTGGTCGGTCTTGATTTCTACCAGGTCAGGCCGGAACGAATACATCTGGCCAGAGTCTCCTGTCTTCAGCC
>CAZGMN010000131.1:0-8801 GCA_964526905.1 uncultured Eubacteriales bacterium | reverse complement strand
CCCGTCGAAAACCGACGGGGCCCCCCTCCGCTATGGGGGCCTTAGGGGCGATTCCAACGCCTCTTTGAAATCACCCGTATGGAGATGCTTAATTAAATATGAAGTGGTTGCGATTTTTAAGATTATCAGGTTATAATAGCTACAAATTCTCAAAAAGAAGCTAATAATAATAAATTGAGGAAAGTTATGTTTTCCTTAAAGGAGAGGGAATATGAGTCAATTGAAAATTTTATTTGTTTCCTCTGAAGTCAATCCTTTTGCCAAGACCGGAGGATTGGCGGACGTCTCAGCCTCCTTGCCCTCTGCCCTGGCCTGGCTTGGCTATGGAGTGATAACCGTCATGCCCATGTATCGCTCGATCATGGAGGGAACCTTTAAACTGAAACAATTGGAAGAGCCCTTGGAAATTCCATTCAAAGGGAAACTCTTGAAAACAAAGGTCTTCTATTCGGAGATAGAACCTAATCTTTTGGTCTATTTCATCAAGCGCGATGAATTTTTTGACCGCAGCATGCTCTACGGCACATCAGAAGGAGACTATTTTGATAATGCTGAAAGGTTTATTTTCTTCTGCAGAGCCGTTCTCCACTTATGCAAAGCGATAAATTTTCAACCGGTCATCATCCATTGCAACGAGTGGCAGACTGCTCTTTTGCCTGTTTACCTGAAAAGTCTATTCAAGGATGATCCTTTTTTCCATCCCAGCCGCTCGGTCTTCACCATCCACAATCTGGCCTACCAAGGAATTTTCTCCAAGGATTATATGGGAATAAGCGGTCTACCCCAAGAGTTTTTTTCTATAAATGGGCTTGAATACTACGGCCTGATGAATTTTATGAAAGGCGGCATTCAATTCTCTGACATGGTGACCACGGTCAGCGAGAAGTATGCCCAGGAGATTAAGACTCCGGAATACGGCTATGGCCTGGACGGCATCCTCAGAGACAGAAGCGAGAACCTTTATGGAGTGCTGAATGGAGTGGACTATACAGAGTGGAATCCGGAGCTGGACCCCCTCATAGTTGCTCGCTATACTTCAAAGGATCTATCAGGAAAGCGCAAGTGCAAAAATGACCTGAGAAGCGTGATGAAGCTCAAGGGTTCGGTGAATTCGGCCATCATCGGCATGACCATGCGCCTTGCCCAGCAGAAGGGATGCGACATTCTGGCTGAGGCCGTGGATGAGCTGATGAAGCTCGACCTGCTCCTGGTCTTATTGGGCCAGGGAGAGGAAAAGTACGAAAAATTGATTGCAGATTTGGGAAAAAAGTACAAGGGGCGTTTTGGAGTTAAAATCGGTTTTGACAATGTCCTTGCCCACAAGATCGAGGCTGGCTCGGATATGTTTCTCATGCCTTCGCGCTACGAGCCCTGCGGCCTGAACCAAATGTACAGCCTTAAGTATGGAACTATCCCCATTGTCAGAGCCACTGGAGGGCTGGATGATACCATCCAGGAGTTTGACCCGGCGACAGAGCAGGGAAACGGATTCAAGTTTGCGGAGTATTCATCCGCAGCGCTCATCGAAGAGGTCAAGAAGGCTCTTTCCGTCTACCAGAATAAGAGGCTCTGGCTGAAATTGGTGAAAAAGGCGATGAAGGAGGATTTTTCCTGGAAGAGATCCGCTCTCAAATATGCTGAGCTTTATGACCGAGTCCTGTCCAAGAATCCATAGGGGCTTCGGCTGAGTGAATCGAAAGCACGCCGCTTTTGCCCCAGCGAGGCAAAAGCGGCTCGGTTTCAGGCTTCGCTCTCCTCGACCTTCGGTCGAGGAACCATGCCCGCTCAGCCTTCAAACGGCTTTCTCTTCACTCAGCCTCTGCCAAAGATAAAACTGAGTGCTTCAAGCCTGCGTGTTTTCGAAACACCCGGCCTGAGCCTATAAACCAGCGACCCACCACCTCAAATCTATCTCAGAAAAGATGCTGTCTTTTTCCTCGCAGGAGCGGAGAAATCCTTCGCCCTCTTGAGAAAGCTCTGCTTTCGCCTCGATTTCTTCTGTCAGACTGCACAGCTTCTGGAAGTTGTCATAATGGAATCCCACCCGCTCTTCAGCATAATCTCTCGCGCTCCAGGTCGTGATCAGAAATTGCCAGTCTGAGCTTTCCAAAAGGAGAAGCTCTCGAGCTGCCTGTTTTAGTATTCTCTCTGCGGTTCGATTTTCTTTTGAATGCCATTTCTTAACGAGTCTAATAAATCTCTCCTCGGCATTGTAAATTTTCTTCCAGGTCCAGTCTGTCTGTTCATTGAGCCAGATGTAATGAAATCCGCCTTCTCCCCATGAACCTTCAGGAAGAGCTATGATTTCGCCCTGGGGGAATTCTTCAAGGCAAGCGTTGCAGGTGGAAGGGCTTATATCTTTGTCTTTGGCCATTTTTTGCAGCAGGCGGAAAATCCATTGACAGCCTTCAAACCACCAGTGCCCGAAAAGCTCGGTGTCGAACGGAGCTGTCAATAAACCTTCCAGGCCTGTCTTCTTATGATAGTCAAGGAGAATGTTTTTCACCAGATGGAGGAAGTGGTCGGATTGCTCTTCGATGACTGCAGGAGCCTTGTCAGGATAGTATTCTTCCTTATCCCCCAGGTCTGCCTTATAATGCGTCACTCGCCAGTAGCGGAGGCCGCCTGGGTGATGCTTCTTGTGGAAATCGAGATAGAGGCCGTTTCCAGGATAACCCCATTGCCCGCTCCAGACCTGAAGGCTGGTTTGTGGATCTCTGGTGAAGATAGCAACCGTCTCTGCGGAATCTCCAGGCTGGAGAAAATATATGGATTGGGGCAGCTTTTCGCTGTCTTCCTTAAGGGGCTTATAGCTTGAAGAAAATCTTTTCCACAAGTTCTGCAGGGCTTTGAAGCGCGAAAGGTACATGCCTATTGCCTTTCCACCCCGGAGAAGATGGCTATCGATGATGAAATATTTGAGATTTGATTCGACGAGGAACTTTTCAAGACCATTTCTCTCTCTGGCTCTCTTTCTCTTGTCGTGGACAGGGAAGTTCCATTTGTAGCTGGGGCGGTAGGCACACTCCGGGAGCCAGATTCCTGAAGGAGCTCTCCCAAAGAAGCGGCTGTAGCTTTGAACGCCCAGCTTGACCTGAGCATTGACACACTCATCGAAGCCAAGAAGGGGAAGATAGCCGTGAGTGGCAGCCGAAGTCATGATTTCAATGCAGCCATTATCCTGAAGGATTTTAAAAGCGTTGACCAGGTCCTTTTTAAATCGCGCTTCAAAAGATTCACCCATCCTTCGGTAGTAATCCTTCCACCACTCGGCGAGATAGGCTTTATGATTTTCTCCAAATTTTTGAAAGGCCGCTCCATTCTCAGCAGCCATGCTGATTTTTTCTTTGATGTAGCTCATCAGGCCTCGGGAGAAGCTGGGATGGCGGAGCTGCTCACATAAGATAGGAGTGAGGCTGATGGTCACTCTGGGCTTTATTCCTTGCTCATCAAGGTCATAGAAGGAATTCAGCAAAGGCAGATAGGTCTCGGCCGCAGCCTCATAAAGCCAACTCATTCCATGCGGCCAGTCGCGCTGGCCAATGACGTAGGGGATGTGGCTGTGCAAAACAAGGATAAAATATCCTTTTTTCTTTTTTGTATTTTTTCTGGATTCAGGCATTTCCAAACAGCGGCTTGTCGGCTATTCACTCCTCATTTCTCGCAGGTATTGAGCTGCTTTCTCGGGTGTCGTGGGGTTGATGTAAAAGCCGCTGCCCCATTCAAAGCCAGCGATTCTGACCAGCCGGGGAATGACTTCAATATGCCAGTGATAGTCGTATTTAATCGTCACCCACTGGTCTGAGAACTTGGGCTTAGCTTCGATATTGGGAGAAGTGTTGAGCACATAATTATAAGGCGGGTCATTGAGGACTTGCTTCAACCGGGAGAGAACATTCTTTAGAAAATGAGCGAATCGTTCCAGCTCTTCATCTTCGACCTCGGCAAAATTGTAATTATGCTCTACAGGACCGATGAAGAGTTCGAAGGGGAAGCGGGAAGCATAGGGAGCAAAGGCCACAAATCCATTTTCGATGCTGACCACCCTGGTATTGGTGCTTATCTCCTGTTGAATAAGGTCGCAGATGAGGCAGCGTTCCTTCTTTTCGTAGTGGTTTCTTGCAGCTTGGAGTTTTATGATTACGTTCCTGGGCACTATGGGTGTAGCGATGAGCTGGGAGTGGGGATGGGCTAAGGAGGCTCCTGCACTCATCCCGTGATTTTTGAAAATCAAGACATACTTGAAGCGAGTATCCTTATAAAGGTCTCTCAGCCTCTCCCGGTAGGCAAGAAGGACCCATTTGACCTGTTCTGGAGCGAGGTCCGGCAGGCTCACATCGTGCTTGGGCGTCTCGATGATGACTTCATGGGCTCCAACGCCTTCAATCATATCATAGAGCCCGATTCCAAGTTTTTTTCCGCCAGATTCGATTTTCAGCGCTGGAAATTTATTAGGGACTATTCTCACCTTCCATCCTGGCGTGTTCGGAGAGGTGTTGGGCTCTCTAATTGACCAAATCTCCGGAGGGGTGGATGATTCAAAACCTTCGCAGAAGGGACAGGTCTTGACGCTGTTGTATTTGGTCGAATCATGAAGGTCTGAGGGCCTGGCGGCTCTTTCGGTGGAGATGATAACCCAGCGATGCTGCAAGGGGTCATATCTGAGCTCTGGCATGGATCCTCCTTATCGGAAAATATCTTTTTGAGCTGGAATGTATTTTAACAAAATCATTATCTTTTTAAAATCATCCGCTACGGGATTTCACAGATATTCTCATTTTTGCCGACCATTTTTCAGCATCTCCAAGGATGATCTCCCACCTGGGCATGACAACTGTGCTTTGATAAGTGAGGTCATATCCCTTTTCCGACTGGGAGATTGTTTCAATCGGAAAGTGCCATACGGCTGGCTCCTTCTCCATCTCAAGAAATAATGAGAATTTTTCTAATTCATTTCTGATTTCAAGGCCGTCGACTCCTGTTTGAATGCCCGAAAAGGCCAGAGGATATCGCTCTTCTTCTTTTCCAAAGGAGATGTTGACCTGCGGGCTTCTGCCGGCCAGCATGGCAAAATTAAACTCGACTCCGAAAGAGAATGCTACGCGTTCGCTGCCGCAATTGATGATCTCGTAATAAATATCCAAAGATGGCTCATTATACAACATTCGAATCCTTTTGACTATTTCGACTGGAATGAGGCCGTTTTGGCTGAGAGCTCCTTTTCTTTTTAAATCCAATCTTGCGCTTTCTTTTTCTTTCTTGAGCGAATAATCGTAGGGAAGGCCGACAAAATTTCCTTTCTCAGCATAACGGCCTGAGCTGAATTGAGAGAGGGCTGTATTCTTATCCAAGAGATGGTCGATAAGGCAGGCTCTTCTCTGCTTGTCATAGACAAGATGCTCCTTTAGCCTTTCAAGGCCGGCGCCTTTGTCGAGGTGGTGAATGCTGGCCGGCTCCTCAGCCTGCTCGCTTTTCTTTTTCTCCAGGCTTGCGGCTATGGCCTGGTGATAGTGCTCCAACCTGCGTGCTATGGAATTGGTGAGATTGAAATTATTCGGTTTATAGTCCAATTCAAACATCATCCCGCCTTCCGCAGGGTCAAAATAAGCTTTCAGCCAGGGATTGCTGAGAATAATCTCTGGCTGGCCGTCTCCATCGAAATCGAGCATCTCAGTGTCACACCATTCTTTTTCTTGGTGATGGATGATTTGCTCCACACACCTTTCGCCCTGAATGAGATGCCTGTAAAGCGCATCCCTCAAATGAGGAAGATAAAGGCCGCCAAAGACTCCATGCCAGTAAGCATCGTTGCACTGGGATTTCAGGAGCTCGGTGTAAGCTTTCTCCATAGTTTTTTTATGCCGGGAATCCTTTTTCGCGCTCTCTTTTAGCTTTTGGATCGACCGGCTGAGAGCCAGCATCTTCTTGTGGAGCTGGTTGCTCTCAGGGTATTTGACAAGGAAATTTCTCCAAATTCCCCCTTTGAGATAGCCCTTATATTTTTCCAAGAGCTCTTCTTGCTTGAGTTTCTCTATCAGGCTCTGGTAGTCGGCGGCACGCTCGGCAAAGAGAGACCATTCACCCATCTCAAAGTAGGCGCCGATGGGAAGGTAGACCAACCGGGCTGGAGGAAATCTCTGGATACACTCTCTGCAGGTCAAAGTCTCTATCCACTGGCTGTTTTCTTCCAGCGCCGAGAGGAAGTGCTCCAGCCATCCTTCCTCATAGACCCATTTCTTGGTGCCGGGCCAGGAGCCGAATTTCTCGCCGTCATCAACGATGACCAATAAAGGATTTTCCTTAAACTCTGACATCCGGCGCAGATATTCGATGTTCTTCTCAACTTCTTTAAAGGGAACAGAGTATCTCAGCCATTCACTGATGGGAAAGAGGGAGAGAAGAGAGCCTTCGTCCTCGACGTTGAAGTAGCCCAGGATTTCGGTATCCTTCAGACCGGCAGCCTTGAAATGGAAATCGTCGACCAGAGCATATTGCATGCCTGAAGCAGCGAGCGTCTTTGCCAGCTTTGGCTCCCAGACACGCTCGGCAAGCCACATTCCCTGGGGAGAAGTTAAAAACTTTTTTTCGATAAATCCCGTTAGCCTCTTTATTTGCTCGACCTGGTCTCTTTCAGGAATGACAGGAAGGATAGCCTCATAATAGCTGCCGGAGAGGAGTTCGACCTGGCCTCTTTTGACCAAGCCGGCAAGAATTTTAAAAAATTCCGGATGCTTCTCGTTTATCCAGTCGAGGAGAGTTCCGCTGTAGTGGAGGATTATTTTTATCTTCGGGTGGCGTGAAATAACTTCAAGGAAGGCAAGGTAAGCATCGTAGTAAATTCTGTCGATCACCATTTCAAAGTTGCCCAAAGGTTGATGGCAGTGGCAGCCGAAGATGAGATGGATTTTATTCATCAAAGTTCCTGTTTTATTGAATCAATATCTCTGAGATAAGCAGGAATCTCAAGGCCCAGTGCTTGGTAGACTTCTATCAAATACAATTTCATTATTAACGAGAATTTTCTTTCGTTTTCTGGTTGATCGCCGCTCTGCAGCCACCAGAACCAGTCGCTCCCTTCAGCGACATATATTGTCTTTAAAGCTTTTTCGATTGCCTTTCCTTTTTGTTTCTTTTCTTGCAAGGAGAGGCCGGCCACGAACTCTTTCAAGGCCTTCCTTGCCTGGAAGAGATAGTCCCAGGCTTTGTTCTTCATCGGCTCTCCAATCCAGGTAGAAAAATTTCCATTGATCCAGGAACCGGGTATGATATTGGCTATCGAATTTTGGCTTTTCATGCCGCTTGTTGAAAGAAATTCAGAGAAAGTTGTGGGTTTGAACTGAGGGGAGGCTGCAATCTTTTTATACAAAGAGAGCAAGAAAACTTCACCCCCCTTGGGAAAATATTCCCAGGCATTTTCACCGTCCATGATAATGGAGATGATGTGCGGTCCCGGACTTTTCCTCAGGCAGCTATCCAGGACGATGAGTCGCCGGTAGAAATCGTCAGCCGCCTTTTCCTCATCCCATGAGGAATAAACAAAACTGATCAGATTGGAAAGAGCTTGGCTGCGGAAGAATATCGAAATTTCTCCCTGCTGAGTCTTATATTCATAGGGAGAACACGTTTTTTCGGGAGGTAAGCACCTTTCAAATTCTTTGATGGTATCCTCGCCCGATGAGACTGATTTTGCCAAGATCAGCTCGTCCGTGGCTATCCATTTTAATCCCTGTCTTATGGCTAATTCCAAAGCCTTGTTGCTTACACTCCCTTCCGGCGGCCACATCCCACGCGCTTCTCTTCCGAACAATTGACGGTAATATTGAAGTGCCAGATGAATCTGCTCTTCAGCATCCTCAGGGAAAGTGAAACGGTTGCCAGGGAGGTTTGTCCCCGGTTGAGCTTCTTCAGCCGAATAGTTGTCACAGAGAAGAGGGAGAAGAGGATGGTAAAAGGGAGAGACAGAAACCTCTATCCGGCCCTGTTCCTGCAGTCTTCTGTAGGTCGGTATGATTCTCAAAATCAATTCCTGCTGTTTGGCCAGCAAGAGCTCTTTTTCCTTCTGGCTGAAGCCTCGGTCCTTGGTGATGAGGGAAGCGGTCTGCGCATATTTCCTGAGAGTCGGGCCGCACCAGGCAAGGTTAAAGAGAACCTGCAGGTCCAGATAATCCTCACGCGTAAAACTGCTTAATAATTTCTTTGGATCGCTTTCTGCCTCCGTTTTCTTTTTCCATAGTTCGCTGTAGCGTGCCGAGGGGTCAATCGCTCTTTTCTTGTTAACCGTAAAGAAATTTTTCAGCAAAAAGAGCTTCTCCTTGTCAGCAAGCTCGGTGACAGGCTTTGAGCTGAAAGCGAGAAAGGGGTCTTTGGCAGAGCCGTGGGCGTAATCTTCCAGTTGGATAAAAAGAGAGGGGACAAAATTGATGACAGCGCGCATTTGGGGGACTGCCTCGATCAGTGCAGCCATATCATAGTAATCTTTTATGGCGTGGAGACGTACCCAGGGAAGGAGGTAGCTTCCGTCTCGAGGATTCTTATAGAGAGGCTGATGCATATGCCAGAGAAAGGCGATGGAAGTCAGAGAGTTATTGTTTCCCATCGTGTTTAAGTCTTGAGTTTTTTCCAGCCGATGCTTTTGAGATGAATCTTGCCAGACAGCGATAGATTTTTCTCATAACGATGTGTATATAGCATAGGGAAATCAGGGGCGTCAAATAAAAAGGCTCAGGCAAAATGGCTCGAAAGCACGCAGGCTTCGCTCTCCTCGACCTTCGGTCGAGGAACCGTGCCCGCTTAGCCTTCAA
>CAZGMN010000130.1:2555-8830 GCA_964526905.1 uncultured Eubacteriales bacterium | reverse complement strand
ATGGAATCGAGGCGACCGTCGGAAGGGGGAAAGCGAAGCTGTTCCCCCTCCGAGTAATCGCTGGGGCAAAGCCTGCGTGTTTTCGAAACACCCAGCCTGAGCCATGGTTTTCTTTCTACCACGAAATTTTTTTTATGAGAATTTTGAGAAAATTGTTTCCTCTTCATCCAAACCTTCCAGTGATATAATCCTCGGTCAGCTTCTGGGAAGGATTAGTGAATATTCTTTCGGTCTTGTCGAATTCAATGAGTTCCCCGAGCATCATGAAAGCCGTGTTATCAGACACCCGTGCGGCCTGCTGCATGTTGTGAGTGACGATGACCACCGTGTAGATTTGCTTGAGCTCCTGGATGAGGTCCTCGATCTTGGCTGTGGCGATGGGGTCGATGGCCGAGCAGGGCTCATCGAAGAGTATGACTTCAGGCTCAACAGCCAGAGCCCTGGCAATACACAGCCGCTGCTGTTGTCCTCCTGAAAGGGTAAAGGCATTTTCTCTCAACCTGTCCTTCACCTCATCCCAGAGAGCAGCTTCTCTTAAGCTTTTCTCCACGATCTGTTCTATTCTTATTCTATCTTTTAAGCTATTGATTCTCAAGCCATAGGCGACATTGTCATAGATGGATTTTGGGAAAGGATTAGGTTTCTGAAAAACCATCCCTACTCTCCGCCTCAATTCAACCACATCAACTTTGGGAGATAGAATATTTTCGCCATCCAAAAGGATTTCTCCCTCTGCTCTTGTCCCGGGAATGACATCATTCATCCTGTTCAGAACTCGGACAAAGGTGGACTTGCCGCAACCTGAAGGACCGATGATGGCCGTGACCTGGTTTTCGGCACAGATGATGTTGATATTTTTCAGGGCTTGCTTTGTCCCGTAATAGAAATTCAAATTTTTCGTCTCGATTTTGGCTTTGAGTTCCATTGCTACCCCCTTCGCTTTCTTCTCAGCCGATACCTGATGACGACGGCAACCATGTTCATTCCCAAAACCAGGGCGATTAAGACCAGAGCTGTGCCGTAGGCTAAAGGCCGAACTTGGGTAATGGCATGATGCTGAGTAGCCATGATGTAGAGATGATAGGGAAGAGCCATGAACTGGTCTCCCAAAGATTTGGGAAGATAGGGAAGATAAAATGCCGCTCCGGTAAACATGATGGGAGCTGTTTCGCCAGCAGCTCTGGCCAGCCCTAAAACTGTTCCGGTCAGCATCCCTGGAATGGCGTAGGGAAGGACATTTGTCCGGATGGCCTGCCATTTGGTCGCGCCTAAGGCTAAAGCCCCTTCCCGGTAAGAATTCGGGACGGTCTTTAAGGCCTCTTCGCTGGCGGTGATTGTCCAGGGAAGAGTGAGGAGGCCCAGAGTCAGGCCAGCCGAGAGGATGGATGTTCCAAAGCTGAGGATGTTGACAAAGAGAATGACGCCGAAAAGTCCGTAGACGATGGAAGGAACACCGGATAGGTTTCTGATCGAGAGACGGATAAGCCGGGTGAGCCTTGTCTGCTTGGCATATTCATTCAAATAGATGGCGGAAAACATCCCCAAAGGAATGGCTAAGACTGCCGTGACCATTGTCACCAAAAAAGTGCCCATGATCGCAGGGAAAATTCCGCCTTCGGTCATGCCGCGTCGGGGAGCGGCGGTGAGGAATTCCCAGCTTATAACTCCCCCTCCTTTTTTTCCGATGTCATAGAGAAAGAGGAGCAAGACTGCCAGGACAAGATACATACAGCCTCTCAGGATAAAAAAACCGATGAACTGGGTGATTTTCTTTCTCATAACTCTCTCTCCTGGAATTTATGAAGGACGATATCGGCAATGAGGTTGACAACAAAAGTCATGATGAACAAAACCAGACCGATAGCAAACAGGGCGTAATAGTGAGTGGTGTAATAGGGAACCTCACCGAGTTCAATGGCAATGTTGGCGGTCATCGTCCTCACCGAATCCAAGAATCCGTGGGGAAAAGCGCGGGCATTGCCGGTGGCCATGAGCACGGTCATCGTCTCTCCGATAGCCCGGCCCATGCCCAGCATGCAGGAAGCGATGATTCCTGATAAAGCAGCAGGAATTTTAACCCGGACGAGAGTTTGCCAAGCCGAAGCGCCAAGGGCTAAAGAAGCTTCGCTGTAGGCAAGGGGGACAGCGTTGAGAGAGTCCTCAGAGATGCTGATGATTGTTGGAAGAGCCATTATGGCTAAAAGAAAGCTTCCGTTCACAGCGTTCAGCCCGTTGCTCGTGTGGAATAATTTGGCGATAAGGGGCCCAAAAAGAACGATTCCCAAAAAGCCGACGACAACCGAGGGAATTCCAGCCAGAATTTCGATGATGGGTTTTAATATTTCTCTTACCTTCCAGTGGGCGACGTCGGAAAGATAAGCCGCAACTCCGATGCCAACCGGAATGGCGATAGCCAGCGCGCCTGCAGTCACCATCAAGGTGCTGACAATCATCGAGAGAATTCCGAACTCGGCTTTTTCAGGGGAAGTCGGGTCCCATTTATTGTTCCCGATGAATTCAAGAATGTTGATTTCTCTGAAGGCCGGAATGGCCGTAGAGAGAAGGAGGACGAAGACTCCTACTAAGACAAGAATAGCAATGACCCCATTGGCAAAGAAAAAAGCCTTTATGGCTGATTCTTTAAGCCGTGAGGTTCTCTTTTTTATCATAGCACTATGGGCTTTCATTCTCTTTCTCGCAGGCCAATGCCCAAAAAATTAAGTTGCTGACTCTTTTTCTTTTCAACCCATAACCCATTCTTTAATTCCTAACGAAAAAAGGCCGGGCAGAAATTTTTCTGCCCAGCTTTCTCTTGGATGAGAAATTTACCTGAGATTTTTTTCATTGCTTTCCTTATGGGCAGCTCCTATGGTGAAAAAGCCTTCTCTCTCGACAATTTTTTGTCCCTCAGGGCCTGTCTCAAATCTGATGAAGTCAGCCACCACCGCGTTAGGCTTCCCATTGGTCGCCTGGTAAAGGGGCCTGGCCACAGGATATTGACCAGAATCCACGGCGGCTTTATCCAGCGGAGAATAGGCTGAAGAATTTGCGTCCTTGGCAATATTCAGGACTTTGAGTCCTTTCCTCACCTTGCCGGAGCTATCGAATAAATACCCGACTCCGACATAGCCGATTCCATTCTCATCTTGGAGAATCCCCTCGATAATTTGGGCATTGCCGTTCATCTCTTTCATCTCCATTGAGTAATTCTTGTTTCCAAGGACGTGCTCCTGCATGAAAACGTATGTTCCAGAATTCGACTGACGCCCATAGAGAGAGATGGGTTTATCAACTCCGCCAACAGCTTTCCAACTTTTGACTTCGCCTCTGTAAATTGCGCCAAGTTCAGCCATGGTGAGTTTCTCAATAGGATTGCGCTCGTTGACAATAATGGACAATCCGTCGACAGCAATAATAAATAAGCGAGGCTTGATTCCCTTTTCCCAGGCCTGCTCGATCTCTTTTGGCTTCCATTCACGAGAATGGTCGGCGATGTCACAGGTTCCGTTGATCAAGGCTGAGACCCCAGTTCCTGACCCTCCGCCCAAGACAGCCAAAGCCTGTTTTGGGTTTCTGGCCATGTATTCTTCGGCCAGGATTTGAACCAGATTGACCAAGGTGTCAGAGCCCTTGACCTGGATCATTTTTTTCTGAGCCAAGCTCATCTGCGGGACTAAAGCCAGGCTCAAGCCAATCACAGCGATTGATAACCATTTTTTCATATTCACTGTTTGAACCTCCTTTCTTAGAATGACAGGAAAAATGTCAAGTTAAAGATTGCATCATCTTTCTTGGTTGAATTCGCATAGGCATAATACCCGATGTTCGGCTGAATCCTCAGGCTTTTATGGAGCGGCGCCCAGTCAAAGCCAGCGATGACGAGGCTGATCTGGTCGTTTGCATTTTTTGAATTGGGCTCGCATCTGTCGAGGCGGGTGAAGACGCTAAAGACATCCGGCTTGAAGATGTACCTTCCGAAAAGGCATATGCCGGAAATATCGTAATGTCTGAGGTCAGCCGTCAGACTCTTGTCATTGTCATAGACAAAATATTCCACTCCAATCACCAGATTTCTCACCATCTCAAGAAAGCCATCAGCTTTGTAGGTGAAAACTTTATTGCTCGAGTCCTGTTTTTCGTAATCGATGTAGCCGACCAGAGAAAAGCCTGCGATGGGGATAAGGTGGAGCTGCGCGGCGAGCTTTTTGTATTTATCGCCTTCGGGATGGGCATAGCCATCTCCGCTGGCCACCATGAAACCGTAGCGGATCTGTTTTGAAATAGAGCCGTTGATGCTGGCTCCCAGGTCAGCGCTCGAGGCATCGATATCTACGCCTGTCACATCCTTATAACCATCGGTCAGCGTCTTGGCCACGCTCCTGTAACCCCATCTGTCTTCGGCCAGCTTAAAGGTTAAGGTGTCGGTCATCCCCACCTTGATGCTAGAATTGGGAACGAGATTCGACCATTCGAAGTTGAGATGCTTGATAAACGGTCTCAACTTATCATCTTTCTTTCCACTGGCATCGACAGCCTTCACATAGTCGGCGTCATAGGTCAACCTGAACTTAAGGTTGTCGCTGATCTTGTTTTCGTAGCGGAAATAAGCTCTTCTGAAGGTAAAAAAGTTGTTCATGAAATTCGGATTAGTGGGGGGAGGAGTTGTTAACGGGCCTTTATTGGTCAGGAAATAGGTGTAGTCCAGATAGATTGTAGCCGTAAAGGCCTGCTGAGCTAAGAGTGCAGCTTGACCAAGGACGATGAAGCCTAAAGCCAGCGCGATTCTTACAATTTTGTTTCGCATTCTTCATACCCTCTCTTTTTCAATTCTTTCTCCCTTGCAAGAGGAATCGAGATTCAGCCTCTTTTCTCTGCTTGTTCTTAGGAGCTCGGATAATCATTGAGCGTTTAGAATAATTTCTCGATGTTAAGAATTGATAAAGAAGCTATGAAGATTTAATGAATTTCTGCGATTAAGAATTTTCTCTCTTGGCGAAGGCTAAGTGGTTCGGAAACCGTTTGAATGGCTCTGGCTAGGTGTCTCGAAAACACGCAAGCTTTGCCCCAGCGAGGCAAAGCCTGCTCGGTTTCAGGCTTCGCTCTCCTCTCCTAATGGAGAGGAGCCATGCCCGCTCAGCCTTCAAACGGTTTTCGAGCTACTTAGCCTCTGCCAGATGGACCAAAGCCTGCGTGTTTCCGAACCACTTAGCCTGAGCTATTCCTTGAACTCGGTTCTTTTTTTAGAGTATAATGACTTTTAAAATTAATATCTCTTCAGTAATCAAGATGGAACTTCCACCTTTATCCGTGAGGACAAAACTCATACTCAGCTTTCTGGTGGTCATCGTCATCGGCGGCCTCATCTCCCTGACCCTAGGGTGGAGACTGGAGAAAGAGACCATCATCAATCAAGCCCAAACAAAGGTCCGCCATGACCTGGCTTCAGCCTGGATGGTCTTCAACGAAAAGCTGAGCAACATCAAGCAGATTGTGATGCTGACAGCCAACAGGGAAAGCCTGAGAGAAGCCATAAAAAGCAACAAAAGAGATATCCTCCTCAAATACCTGAGCCGGGTCAGAGAAGATTATGGACTTGATATACTGACTTTAACCGACAACCGAGGAAAAGTGCTCATTCGAACCAGGAATCCGGGCGTTGTTGGTGACGATCAATCTCAGGATGAAATTATCAAGCGGGCTCTAAAAGACGGAGTTCTGGCCTTTCCTGAGATCGTTCCTCGAGAAGAGCTCCTTAAAGAAGGAGAAGATTTAGCCGAGAAAGCCCATATAGAATTCAAATACACTCCAAGGGCAGCACCAAGGCCCGAGAACGAAGAGACGAGCGGCATGATGTTGAAGGCTGCTTCTCCAATCATCGATGAAAACAAGATTTGCCTTGGCGTGCTCTACGGAGGGATCTTGCTCAACCGCAACTACGAGATTGTTGATAGAGTCAAAGATATCGTTTACAAAGGAGAGCAATATAAAGACCGGGACAAAGGAACAGCCACAATCTTCCAAAATGATTTAAGGATTTCGACCAACGTCAAGGATGAAAAAGGAGAGAGAGCCATCGGCACCAGACTTTCCAAGGAAGTCAACGAGGCTGTCCTGGTCAAAGGCATGAGCTGGATCGATAGAGCTTTTGTGGTCAACGATTGGTATGTCACCGCCTATGAGCCGATCAGGAATATTGATAACAAAATCATCGGCATCCTCTATGTGGGCATGCTTGAAAAACCCTACATTGATACCACGACAAGAGTCATGCTGAC
>CAZGMN010000130.1:0-2455 GCA_964526905.1 uncultured Eubacteriales bacterium | reverse complement strand
CTTGTCGAATGGGGAAAGACTCTGGAGAAAAAAGTTGAAGAGCGGACAAAGGAATTGAGAGAAGCCCAGGCCTCTCTCATCCAATCCGAGAAGCTCGCCTCTCTGGGAAAACTGGCAGCAGGAATAGCCCATGAAATCAACAATCCCTTGGGAGGCATCCTCATCTACAGCCATCTTATACTCGAAGACCTGGACAAAAAAAATCCTCATTATGAAAACTTGAGAAAGATCGTCAAAGAAACCTCGCGCTGCAAAGACATCGTCAAGGGCCTGCTCGAATTCGCCCGTCCCAAAGAACCGGAGATGTCCCAACTCAGCATCAACGATATCGTAGACAGCTCTCTGGCCATCATGGAGCGCCAGGCTCTTTTCCAGAATATCGTTATAAAAAAATCTTACGCCCCCACTCTGCCGAAAATCGTCGGCGACGGAGCCCAGCTCCAGCAAGTCTTCATGAACATCATTATCAACGCTGCTGAGGCGATGAACGGAACCGGCTCCTTGACCATCTGCACCTCTTTAAATAAAGACGGTTCATTTATCGACGTGAGCATTGCGGACACCGGCCACGGCATAAAGGACGAAGACAAGGAAAGAATCTTTGAGCCTTTCTTCAGCACCAAAGAAGTCGGCAAGGGAACAGGACTCGGTCTTTCCATCAGTTACAGCATCGTTCAAAAGCACCAGGGCACAATCGAAGTTCAGAGCGAGATTGGAGAAGGTTCAACTTTCACCGTTAAATTGCCGGTGACAAGGAAGCTCGAGCATGGCTGAAAATCCTCTTATGCTGATCATCGATGACGAGGAGGCCATCCGCGATTCCTGCAGCCAAGTCCTCAAGAAAGATGGCTATACGGTCAAGACCGCCAAGGATGGAATAGAAGGCCTGAGGCTGATCAAAAATAAATCCTTTCAAGTTGTCTTTCTCGATTTAAGACTGCCCGGAATCGACGGAATGGAAGTCCTGAGCAGGATAAAAGAAGAAAATCCTGAGACTCCGGTGGTCATCATTACAGCCTACGCCAGCATCGAGTCTGCTGTCGAAGCCATGAAGCGGGGAGCCTTCGATTATTTGGCCAAGCCTTTCAGCCCGGAGGAGCTGCGGCTCATCACCAAGAAAGCCTTGAAAAGCCGCGAAGCATTTTTTGAAAATATCTATCTTCGGGAGGAGCTTGAAAAGAAAACAGAATTTGAGATGGTCGTGGGCAGAAGCAAGACCATGGATAAGGTCATGGATATCGTCAGGCGCGTAGCCGCCACCGAGAGCACGGTCCTCATCAGCGGAGAAAGCGGAACAGGAAAAGAGCTGCTTGCCCGGGAAATTCACAACCACAGCCTCAGAAAAAATGCTCCTTTTGTGGTCGTGGATTGCGGTGCTCTGGTTGAAACTCTGTTCGAAAGCGAGCTTTTTGGACATGTCAAGGGCTCTTTCACTGGAGCTCATGAAACCAAACATGGCAGGTTTGAGGTTGCCAATGGAGGCACGATTTTCTTGGACGAAATCAGCAACATCAGCCTTAACATCCAGGCAAAACTTTTGAGGGTCATTCAGGAGAGAGAGGTGACACGGATTGGAAGCACAAAGCCGATAAAGGTCGATGTTCGCATCCTGGCAGCCACCAACCAGGAGCTGGCCGATTTGGTCAGAAAAGAAAAATTCAGGGAGGACCTTTTCTACCGCCTCAGTGTTGTTCCCATCCATCTCCCTCCTCTGAGGGAAAGAAAAGAAGATATTCCACTTCTGGTCAAACACTTTTTAGGCAAATATAACAAGAGGACCAGGAAGAACATCAACAATATCTCCCCTGAGGTTAAAAGGGCATTGATGGAGTACGATTGGCCGGGAAATATCAGAGAGCTGGAGAATACGGTAGAAAGGGCTGTCGTCCTTTCCAAAGGAAATGAAATCGAATTGGAGAGCCTGGTCTACCACGGCATCAGCAGCGGTTCTTCTTTTTTCAATCCCGCAGCCGGAAGGTGCAAGCCTCTCGATGAGGTCGAAAAGGAATACATTAAAGCCGTCTTACAAGCTCATTACGGAAACAAAAGCAAAGCAGCTCGGGTTTTAGGAATCGACCGCAAGACGCTCGCCGCAAAGCTCAAAAAATTTAATATTCATTAAATCCGAACATCCAGAATTCATTGGAATAAGCCCCTCGGGCTGAGCCAAGGGGGACAAAATTGAACAGCCAGTGGGGAAAAATACCCCTATTTGACTTTAGTCTTCTCTCTCGGCTGTGAGGCGATTGCCCTGCCGTCATAATATTTCTTTTAAATTCAACAAGTTAAAAATATGCCCATTCTTTCTCTCTTTTTGAAAAAATAGGCATGGATTTTGCATAATACCCTTCTCTTTGGAAATTATAAATATTCTATATCAAGGAAAACCTGCAAACTTTTCCTCTCTTTTTTAAAATACAATGAAATTTAAAGGAAATAAAAAATGAGAATCATC
>CAZGMN010000129.1:0-8837 GCA_964526905.1 uncultured Eubacteriales bacterium | reverse complement strand
TGCGAAGCTGCGTCGTTGGGGAATCCAAGGGGGTATGCCCCCTTGGTCGCAGGACACCTTAAGGTGTCCGAGAAGGGGAGGCAGGGAGCGAAGAGAAATCGGAGCGACCGTTGGAAGGGGGAATGTCGCATTCCCCCTCTAAGGTGTGAGGAGAAGGCTAAACCTTCAGTGGTCGCTACGGCCATTCCGAATATGTGCTTTTAGTTACTTGGCACATATTTTTTTCCGATACAACTTAGAAGGAGGGATGGAATGAAAAAATATTTGCAAAGCCTTATTTTCATTCTGTTCATTGTCTTCTTATTTCAGCTTAATTTTTCCCAGGAAAAAAAGCCGCAGTTCAATCCACAGGATTATACGGGCTATCTTGTTGGACATGCCCATATTGATTTGAGCTGGCTCTGGAGATGGGAGGAGACAGTCAATGATATCGTCACCCATACCTTCCAGGGCACGCTGGAGCGCATGAGGAAAATGCCTGGCCTGACATACGCCCAAAGCCAGGCTTCACTCTATGAGGCGATAGAGAAGAATTATCCTGAGCTCTTTCAGGAAATAAGATCCAGGATAAAAGAAGGGACATGGATTCCTGTGGGAGGGATGTGGTGCGAGCCTGATTTGAACATGCCTGACGGCGAGTCTCTGGCCAGACAGCTCCTCTACGGAAAAAGATATTTTATGGATAAATTCGGTTTTGACGTTAAGGTCGGCTGGAATCCAGATTCCTTCGGGCACAACTGGCAGCTTCCCCAGATTCTTTCCAAGTCAGGAATCAAGTATTATGTCTTCGAGAGATGCGGACCTGAAGACATTCTGGCATTCTGGTGGGAAGGAGTCGATGGCTCCAGAGTTTTAGCCTATATCCCGCCCGGCTGGTATGTGGTCAGCCTCAAAGATGGAATCAAAGACGTAATCTTCGACGCCGCGAAAAGGTCTGATTTGAAGGGCTTTATGCTGCTCTATGGAGAAGGCGACCATGGAGGCGGGCCAAGAGATTCTGACCTGGAAGCGATTGATAAATACAAGAATAATAAAAGCCAGCCCAAGATGGAGTTTTCAAATCCTGAAAAATACTTTCAAATGCTCGAGCAATCCAAGCCGTCTTTTCCTGTCTTGAAGAAGGAATTGAATTTTACCTTCCCTGCTTGCTACACGACACAGGCCAAAGCAAAGAAGAACAACAGAAAATCCGAGAATCTCTTGCTGACAGCAGAGAAGTTCTCTGCACTGGCCGTCGCCTCAGGCTTCAGGGATTATTACCCTGAAAGAGACCTGGACGAAGCCTGGAAGATTGTGCTCAGAAACCAGTTCCACGATATTCTGGACGGCTCGAGTATCGGGGTGGTCTATGATGAGACCGAGGGATTCTATAAAGAAGCTTTCGAGAGGGGAAGGCGGGCCCTTGATTTTTCCTTGGAGACAATCACCAGCAACATCGATACAAGAGGAGAAGGGAAACCGTTCGTTGTCTACAATCCGCTCCTCTGGGAAAGAACAGATGCAGTTATTGCAGAAATTCCTCTATCAAGAAATTCGAGCGCGATAAGAATATTGGACGCTGGCAGGAATGAAGTTCCGTTTCAAATCGTCAGAAAGTTCCAGAAGGACAACAGGGACTTCTTCCGTTTTGTCTTTGTAGCCTCGAATGTTCCTTCGCTGGGCTATAAGGTTTATCGCCTCATTGACAGCGAAACTTCTGGAGAATTCAAGACTTCAGTCCGGGTTTCAGAAAGCGAAGTCGAGAATGAATTTTTTAAGGTTACATTGAATCCTGTCACCGGATGGATAAAGAGCATTTTTGACAAGGCAAATAGCCGGGAAGTTCTTGCCGGAGAGGGGAATATTCTTCAGGCTGTTGTCGATGAACCAGAATCGATGTCTGCCTGGGAGCTTGGCCTGAAGGAAAAATTGTGGAATATAGGTGAGAAAGGGGCAAAGATTGAAATCCTGGAGAGCGGCCCGGTCAGAGGGATAATCCGCATCAAGAATATCTTCAGAAATTCTTTTATCCAGCAGGATATTACTCTTTACCACAACATCCCACGCATCGACTGCCATCTCCAGCTCAACTGGCAGGAGAGGAACTTGATGATAAAGGCTTCTTTTCCAGTGAACGTCAAGAATGAAGCTGCTGATTTTGAGATGCCTTTTGGCTCCATCTCCAGGAAGGCGGACGGAACCGAAGTCCCGGCCTTAAAATGGATTGATGTCAGCGATGGCTCTGGAAATTATGGAGTGAGCCTTCTCAATGATTGCAAGTATGGGTTTGACGTCAAAGGCAGCACGATGAGGCTCTCGGTCATCCACGGCGCAACCTATCCTGACCCAGAAGCGGACAGGGGAGGGCATGACCTCCTCTATTCTCTTTATCCCCACAAGGGAACATGGAAGGAGGCAGCAAGCATCAGGAGAGGCTATGAGCTGAATAACCCTTTGATGGCAAGAGTGGCGATGGTTCATGCTGGCAAGTTGCCCTCAGCCTACTCATTTATTAAGGTTGAGCCTGAGAATGTCATCATGAGTTCATTGAAAAAAGAGATGGGATATGACAAGAGGGGTCTGGTGATGAGGCTCTATGAAGCTTATGGCAAGAAGGCAGAAGTTACAATTACTCTTCCTTGGCCCTTTGAGGCAGTTGAGACCGATTTGGTGGAAAGACCCATCAAAAAATTGGAAGCGAGCGACCCTTCGCTCGGCTTGAATATCAACCCCTTTGAAATCAAAACAATAAAGATAATGAGAAAATCTTCTTAGAGGTTCAGGCGAACCAGCTTTTGAAAAACATAGGTAGTCTGAACTGCACTCTGGACAGACCAGCGGTCGACTTCATAAACCTTACCGGTCATCTCTTCCCAGCCGTGGCGGGGCGTTATCCGCCATTCCTGCTCGATGGCGATGAGCTTATGCTCGTCCTCCTCCGACTTGCGCACTTTGCCCCGATGAGCATTGGCGTAAAAGCCAAAATGGAAAAGAACCCTTTAGAGGGCGGTCCTTTCAGGATGCCGCAGCCGATAGAGCCCTGATAACCAACTGAGATCACTCCGTTTCGCTCGTGATGACAAAGTCCTAATGGCAATTTCTAGTAGAAAATTTCGGTTGAGTTCTTTCTCTTGGAAAGGTATAATTTTGAGCTTTTCCATGCAGCCTTTTAGTACGGCCAGAGCTCTGGATTCTATCGCCTCTTCTGGGGCGAATTCCCCATATAGATATCTTTCCGATTCATTAAAAAAGGAGGGATTTTGAAATGAGCAAAAAACTCAACGCTATTTCTATTCTTATCCTTTTTCTGGCTGCGGCCGGAATCCTTTGGGCGCAGAACACACCTGTCACCAAGGCCAACTACGAATTGCCAGGCCGCTTTACTCCCAACAAGATGAAAAAACTGGTTTTCAGCACCTCTGTGGATGCGCACTGGCTGAAGCACAGCGAGCGCTTTTGGTACATCTACGAGACGAGCGAAGGCAAAACTTTCATCATTGTCGACCCGGCAAAAAGGCAGAAGCGTCCTATCTTCGACAATATCTGGATGGCCGCCATGCTGACCAAACTGACCAAAGACCCTTATGAAGCCAGGCATCTTCCTATTGAAACCATCAAATTCATCAAAAACGAAACGGCCATCTATTTCAAGGTCCCCAAAAACAAGGACGTGCTCGAAGCGGAAAAACGTAAAGAGGAGCAGGAAAAAAAGAAAGAAAAGCAGGAGAAAGTTGAAAAAGTAGAGAAGGAAAAAGAATTGGAAAAGGATAAAGAGAAGGAAAAAAAGAAGGAAGAAGAGAAAAGCGAGGTCGAAAAGGCCAAGGAAGAATCCCGAAAGTATCATCATTTCGAGTACGACTTGGCCACAGGAAAGCTAACCATGCTCGAGGATTATGTGCAGGAGCCCGCCCGGCCGGATTGGGCCAGCATCTCTCCTGACGGCAAAACCATCGTCTTTGGCCGCCACTGCAACCTCTATTACATGGACAAGGCTAACTACGGAAAATGGCTGAAAGATCCGAATGACAAGACCATCGAAGAGCATCAATTGACTACAGATGGAGAAGAATACTACAGCTATCATTTCGAACGCGGGGAGACCAATGTCGACAAGGAAAAAAACAAGGACAAACGCAAACGTGCTTTTATTATCTGGTCCCATGACTCCAAGAAATTCGCCATGGTTCGGGAAGATTCCCGCCAGGTCAAGGATCTATGGGTGGTCAATTCCATTGCAGACCCCCGGCCGACCCTGGAGACCTATAAATACCCCATGCCCGGAGAAAAGGAATCCCCCCAGAGCGAGCTCCTGATCTTTGACCTGGAAAAAAAGGAGAAGCTCAAAGCCAAGGCAGAACAATTCAAAGACCAGACTCTGGCCATCATGACAGCCCGCTATCCGGTTAACACCCGCGATGATGACTACCGTCCGCCGCTTTGGCTATCTGAAACGCCCGACAAGCTGTATTTCTCCAGGACAAGCCGTGACTTGAAACGAGTCGACATCGGCTATGCGGATACGGCCAGCGGTGAGGTGAAGGTCCTGATCGAAGAACGCCTGAACACCTATGTCGAAACCCGCAGTTTGGGATTCATCGCCAATGGAAAAGAGCTTGTCCATTGGTCGGAACGCGACGGATGGGCCCATCTCTATTTATATGACGGGAACGGCAATCTCAAGAAACAACTTACATCCGGTCCTTATCACTGCGAGAACATCGAGGGAATCGACGAAAAAAACCGGGTTTTGTACTTTACGGCCAACGGCCTCGAGAAAGACGAGGATCCTTACCTTCTTCATCTCTACCGTGTCAACCTGGATGGGACGGGTCTTGCTTTGCTGAACAAAGGCAACTTCGATCACAGAGAGTTGATGAATGACTCAAACCTTTACTTTATAGACAATTTTTCCCGCGTTGACGCTGTTCCCCAGGCCGTATTGTACGATAACCGAGGAAATGCCCTCTTGGATCTGGAGACAGTCGACCTCTCGCTACTCGTCGAGGCCGGATTTAAATTTCCAGAAACCTTCAAGGTCAAGGCGGATGATGGTCTCACAGACCTCTACGGCGTGATGTACAAGCCTTTTAATTTTGACGAATCCAAGAAATACCCCATCATCGCCTATGTCTATCCGGGACCGCAGACAGAGAGCGTGGACAAATCCTTCTCTACCAGGGGCGATAGGACGTGGCGCTTGGCCCAGTTCGGATTCATCGTGATCACGGTGGGCAACCGCGGCGGGCATCCCAGCCGTTCTAAGTGGTACCACAACTTCGGCTACGGGAACCTTCGGGATTACGGGCTGGCTGATAAGAAGGCCGCCATCGAGCAGCTGGCCGCCCGGCATCCCTTTATCGACCTCAAAAAAGTCGGGATCTTCGGCCATTCCGGCGGCGGATTCATGTCCACAGCCGCCCTGCTGGTCTACCCTGATTTCTTCAAAGTCGCTGTCTCCTCGTCGGGTAATCACGAAAACAATATCTATAACCGCTGGTGGAGTGAAAAACATCATGGGGTCAGGGAAGTTGTGGATGAAAAGGGAAATATCACCTTCGAGTACGATATCGATAAGAACTCTGAGATTGCCAAGAACTTGAAGGGGCGTCTGTTGCTTGCCACCGGCGACATCGACAACAACGTCCATCCGGCCAACACCATCCGCATGGCCAACGCCCTCATCAAGGCCAACAAGCGCTTCGACTTTTTCCTGTTTCCGGGGCAACGCCATGGGTACGGAAACATGGACGAATACTTCTTCTGGCTGAGGGCAGACTACTTCTGCAAACACCTCATCGGCGATTATTCGCAGGAGGTTGATATCGAAGAACTCAACCGCGAAGTCGAGATGAAAAAATAGCGGATTAACGCCCCTGACTGTTGAGATGCTTGGCTTAAGAAAACCTTTATTCGACTCTCGACCAGTTATATTCATTTTCAACAGCTTGAGTCTCGAGCCTTTTAACATCAAGACAATAAAGATAATAAGAAAATCTTCTTAGAGACTGAGCTGAAACAACTTTTTATGGATAATCCTGTCCTCATTCTTCTTTCAAAAAGCCTATCTTCCGCCATTTCTTGCTCAAATTGACATCCACGCCAATTATTTCTTATCATTCCTGACGATGGGAGAAGGTAAAATCGGCGCAAGATTGCCCATTCAGCCAGCGCGGCAGAAAACGAAATCTTATCAGCTTTCATGGGGCGTCGAGGCATGCGGGGATCCGCCGGATATAGATTGAGAGATGCGCAGATTCTAAACAAAATTCATCGGAGACAAGGTCTATAATAAGGGGACGCAGTACATTACATGATCAATCCGAGATTGGGATTATCTGTCGTAAGGATGGCACTTTCATTCATTTTAGCTGGTCAAATTTATTCTCCGGCCCGGACAGGCGCCCCACAAATCGTGGAAAATCCAGAAACTCCGAAATATTCAGAGAACGAAGCGCCGGAACTGGTCTTTAAAAGAGAAATATCCGTTCCTTTGGCCGGCCGCCGGTTTTCATTCGACGTAGACGACTCTGGAAATATTTATCTTCTCGAATCCCTCGCCGGTCAAATTTCCGTCTACGACAAGAACGGTCAACTCATCACCCAGTTCGGCAAGAAAGGCCAGGGACCCGGAGAGTTTGAAAATCCGTTTTTTCTTTCGGTCTCGAATGACAATAAAATATTCGTTATCGACAGGCCGCGAAAGGCGATCCAAATCTTTAACCTACAGGGGAAGTGGCTGGAACAGAGGCGTTTTCCTTATCTGGGGATGATGAACAGTCTGGAGATCGATTCTCAAGGCTCCCTCTATATCCAGGACATGAGGAATTTATTCGCTTTGAAGGATGAGGAGAGAATCCGCCGCGGAGTTGCCGGCCTGAGCCGTCTTTCAAAATTTAACAGGGCATTCGAGAAAATCTCGGAAATCGCTGTCTGGGATAACGTTTTTTTGAAAAGGTCCCCGGGTGCAGGATACGACCTTGTCCTCTATCACGATATCTTTTATTATCAAATCGCCAAAGGCAATACTCTTTATTACGGGAACTCGTTGACTTACGAGATTCGCCAACTTACTTCCGATGGGCTCCTAAAAAAAATCATCAGGAAAAAAACCAATCGAATCGCAACGACTAAACAAGATTGGATAAATATGATGAGGGATTTCCCTGAATGGAAAGAACAGAATCCGGAAATATCGAAGACGAAGCCGTTCTTCTTCGATTTCCATGTTCTGGATAAGATTGGACTCCTGGTCGGCACCTACGAGGACGAATGGAATGACCAAGAGACTTTAGTCTGCGATCTCTTTGATCAAGACGGAGTCTATATCGCTAAGGTCAGGATTCCACGATATTATTACGCAAAGGATCAAGATACGCTCAGCGAACAGAGGCATCGGGTCTTTAAAA
This sequence comes from uncultured Eubacteriales bacterium, assembly GCA_964526905.1. Taxonomy (GTDB): domain Bacteria; phylum Acidobacteriota; class Aminicenantia; order Aminicenantales; family Aminicenantaceae; genus CAZGMN01. The sequence goes on along the minus strand of CAZGMN010000129.1, from coordinate 1,452 downwards.
ACGGCAGATGCTATTCCATCGTCTATAATGAGAAGGACGAAGCCCTGGAGCTGGTTCGACATTCAGTCGAATTGAAATGGCCGCTTGGAAAGTCAAATCGGGCTATTTTCTTGAAGGAGTGACCGGCGTTTTCAGTCGCTCAGAGGCTTAATCTTTGCGCTCGCAGATGACGATAAATTCCTGAGATTGGGCGTTGAGCTCATTCTCCTTAAAATCTCCGAGTATCTTTACCAGTTTAAGCTTGGAGCGGCTTATGAGATGCTCCAATTCAAACCTGAAAAAATACCTAAATGAAAAATTCCATTCTTCGCTCTTCTCTCGGCCTTTGTCTTCCCAGATAAATTTCATGGTTATGTCACTGATTTGACGGACCAAGTCTGTCTTCATCGAAACCATGCGCTTGAGCTTTTTACCGGGCTCGTATTCGCCGTCAAAGTCGATTGCATTGCTTATCCCTTCCACTAACATCTTAAGCTTTGGAACAAAGACATCAAAAATAAACGTTCCTTTTACTTTGAGATGGGCGTGAATTTTATTTAAAGCCCTCTGCTGGTCCTTTATTTCTATGATATGGGAAAAGACTCTGAAGGGAGCAATGACCAGGCTGAATTTTTTCTTTAAATTTAAGTCAACCGCGTTCTGAACAAAGATTCGACGTCGATATTTTTTATCTAATTTTGCTTTCAATATTTCAATCATGCTTGGGCTGATATCCACGCCATAAATATCCGCGCCGTTTTGGAGAGCAGGGATGAAGAGGCGTCCTGTCCCGACTCCGATTTCCAGAACCGGGCCCTTTGCCTCTTTGATTTTTTTCAGATAAAAAGCGCTGTCAACACCAGACCTTAGATTTGAATAGATTGTATCGTAGAATCTTGCGACAAAATCCGGATAGATAGTAGTGAAGTTCATAGCCTTATCATACAAAATTCTAATCTGATTTTTAAGAGAGACGAAGATGCGTTAGAATTCCGGCTGATAATCTTTTTCGAGAATGCCTGGAGATATTCTTTTTTCGTGAATCAAAGATTCAGGAAAGGACCTTGACGAGCCATCTGTGAAGAGAAGCGCAAGGTGCATACCTTTCAAAGCAATATTCAACCAGTTGGCTGGAGAAGAGTTCTTTCGGAATATCCATTTCCTGGCCGAAATGCAAGCCGTTGTGCAGCAACAGCCGAGCGTTGGGATGAGAGGGATCGAATCCTGCCGGGATACGCTTATAATGCTGCCCTCCCAATATCCCTTCCTTTATCCTGGTTATTTGTTCGATGACCTTTGCAATTTCCTTTCCCATCTTCGTATCTATAACCGCGCGCCTGTATTGATGAAGAAGCCGGTCGGAGAAGACATAGACTCCGACACCTAAAATCATTTTGGGTGGTTCCAGATGAAAATAGAATCCTGAGCATTCCATTCTCGGCCGCATCCCTTCCCAGAAGTATATCCCAAGGA
>CAZGMN010000128.1:0-8873 GCA_964526905.1 uncultured Eubacteriales bacterium | reverse complement strand
TTTTGCCCCAGCGAGGCAAAAGCGGCTCGGTTCAAGGCTTCGCTCTCCTCTCCCTTCGGTCGAGGAACCGTGCCCGCTCAGCCTTTCACACGGCTTTCTCACCACTCTGCCTTCGCTTCATAATGCAAAGCCTGCGTGTTTTCGAAACACCCAGCCTGACCCTTAACCTCATTTTCCATCACGGGAAAAAGCTTTTACTTTTTCACGAAAATAAGCATGATGCCTGAGGCAACCGTCAAGAAAAGCGAGAAGTAGAAGGGTGAGAACATGCCGAGTGTATCCCAGAGCACGCCGGCGAAGAGCGAGGCGGGCAAGGCACAGAGGCCGGTGACCATCTGGAATCCGCCCAGGCAGCTCGCCCGGAACTCAAGCGGCGCAAGCTCTGAAACAAATGTTTTTTGCACAGGCTCTAAGGCTCCTTTGTGGAGTCCATAAAGGATGAAGATAAAGAAGATAAACAGCCGGTTGGGATGGGAGATGATGACTAAGCAGGCTGCTATCCAGAAAAAATAAGAGAGAAACAGAACCGGTTTCCTCCCGATTTTGTCCGACAGCCTTCCGAAAGGATAAGAAGAGAGGGAGGCGGACGCGGTGAAAATCAGATAGAAGACAGGAACAAAGCCGAGCTTAAAGCCAAATTTGCTGGCATAGACCAGAAGAAAAGAATAGCTGAAGGCACCTAAAGCATAGAATGAGCTCAAAACAAGAAAAAGCAGGAAATTTCGGTCAAGGTCTTTGAAGGTTATTCCTTTATAGATTTTAATTTTCTCGGCCTTTCTTTCCTTGATCAAGAAAAAGACAAGAAGAGCGCTGATAACAGAGGGAATGGCAGCCAAGGCGAAGAGCAGTCTGTACCCGAGAAGCTGGAAGAAGGCGATGCAGATGATGATGCCAAAGACAGCTCCCAGGTTATCCATGGTTCTGAGTAAGCCGAAGTGCCTTCCCCTGTCTTCATCTGTCGAAATATCGGCGACCAGCGCGTCGCGAGGCGCGCCTCTCATTTTTCCCATCCGGTCCATGATTCTGAAAGGGATAAGATGGGTCCAGACGGAAGAGATAGAGTAACCCCATCTGGAAAAAACACCAAAGAGATAGCCTGTCCAGATGAAGACCTTTTGCTTCTTAATTCTATCTGAGATGTATCCTGAGGCAGCCTGGGAAAGGGAGACCAGGGCTTCTCCCAGGCCGTCCAAGAGGCCAAGAGCAGCCATGTTTGCCTTTAAAATCGTGGTCACAAAAAGGGGCCAGATGGGATAGATGACATCAGAGCCAAGGTCGTTGAGGAAGGAGGCAACGGCAAAAGTGCGGATGATCTTCTTTGGTTCTTTCTCTTGGGTATTCATCGTCTTCAATCTGATTCAGGAAGTATAATTTTCTATTTCTGGAATGTAAATAAGTGAGTTTTGGGAAAAAGGCTATTTCCCAAAACCTTCATCTAAAATAAAGTGACATAGGGCAAAAAAAGGGACTGTCTTTTTTTTTAAAATTGAAATTGACAGAAGTGAAGAGCCAGAGATATGATTACAAAAAATTGACAGAAAAAGGAGGTTATGATGTCTGATCAGAGATACCTCAAAACATTTATCTTGCTTGTTTTCTTCGTTTCTTTTATTCCCTTGATTTCACAAGCGGATGTTCTTAAGACTCCGGCCGAAGAGACAAACTACACTCAATATAGCCAGAATGAGGAGATTGCTTCATTCTTGAGCCAGGTTGCCCATCTCTCCAAAGAGGCCGTGGTCCAGATCGTCGGCCAAACAAAAGAGGCGAGGGATTATCCTTCAAAAGACATCTATCTCTGCATCATCAGCGAAGAAGGTGCGGATTGCCCGCAGAAGCTGAACCGTAGCAAGCCAACCTTCTTCCTCATTGGCTCCCAGCATGGAAATGAGCAGTCAGCCAAGGAGGCTGCGCTCTGGCTGGTGAGGGATCTAGCTCTGGGAGAACTCAAGCCTCTGCTCAAAAAGCTCAACTTTCTGATCATCCCTCAGGCCAATCCTTACGGCAACTGGCGAAACCAGCGGGTGAATGAGCAGGACCTTGACCTCAACCGCGACCACGTCAAACTCGAGGCGCCAGAAGCCGAAGCTCTCCACCGCGTTTTCAGGAGCTGGATGCCTGAAGTCTCCATGGATGTCCACGAGAAAGGCGATGATTATTACCGGGTGTCTATCGGCTGCGTCTCCAATGCCAACATCCACCCCAGTCTTCAGGAATTTTCGAGGAATAAAGTATTGGCCGAGGTGGCAAAAGCGCTGGAGAAGAGACGAATCACTTTTTTTGAGTATCTTGTCAGCCAGCCGATGGGAATTAACTCCTCCGCCGGAGTCAGATATAGCCCTGAGGAGACAGCAGGCAGAGAGATGGTTGTGCGCTATAGCACGACCGACCTCAACGACGGCCGTAACAGCTTGGGAATCTACGAGACCCTCTCTTTTATCCAGGAAGGAGCTTCCCGCCATGACCTTGAGACTCTGAGAGAGAGAACGAGGTGGCAGTATTTCGGAATCAGATTCTTCGCCGAGAGCATTGCCGCTCACGGCGATGAAGTCCTCTCTTTGGTCAGAGGCCTCAGGGAGAAGCTTGTGGAGAGGGCGAAGGTTTTCTCTGAAGAGGATTTGGTTTATTTGGATATGGATTATGTCCGCAATGAAAAGGAGCCGCAGCTTATTCTTAAAAGATTTGAGCGCTCAGAATCTCCAATTAGAGGGATTCTTAAAGTCGATAAAAAAGCCGGCGACCTTTTGACCTTCGAGGATATAACTCCTTATCCCTATCCTTCGCAAAATAAGGTCATTGAAGAAGTCATCAAGAACTGGCTGCCAGACGTTAAGCCAACTCTGAGTGTTTCCCGTCCCTTGGGCTACATCATCCCTGCCAAGCATCTGGATGTTATCGAAGCTCTTCTTCGCCATAATATCCAGGTTGAGATGTTTGCCAAGGATTTGCCCCTTGAGGTCGAATCTTATCAGGTGACTGAGGTCGTCCCCTCGAGAGCTGATTACCTTCCTCCGCAGAAAATTGAAGTGGATAAAATGAAAATTCAAACTTTGGTCAAGAAAGGGGATTTTTATGTCTGCTGTGCCCAGCCTGGCGCTAACCTGATTCCCAACCTGCTTGAGCCGCAGTCCCAGTATGGGCTCATCCGTTACTGGAGCTTCAAGCTCGTTCCTGAAAAAGGCAATTTCTTTGCCTTCTCCAGGTTCGTGGGGACAAAAGCGCTCCCTCTCATCCCTTACAAGAACTGGAAAAGATAAGAGAAATTATTTTTTCTCGGTCAGCTCGAGGTAAATCACCTCGACCAGGTTCAAAAAGCGGCGTCCCCCAGGCTGAACTGGCCTCTCTTCGATATTAAAGACCTTCTTAATCTCATCCAAGGATTTTCCTTCTTGGATGAGGGCTTTTATCTTTGACTGCTTTTCTTCAAGAGATTTTATCAGGCCCTCGATGTCAGCTTTGCTGGCAGGGTCGCTATGTCCGTTGAGAAAAGTATCGGCGTCGAGTTTCAAGATTTCTTTTAAGACTTTGACCAGCCCGAAGGAGCTTCCATTTTTCTGACGATGAACCAAAGGGTCTCTGTCGCGAAAGAAAAGGTCTCCGATAAAGGCAGCCTTCTCATCCGGAAAATAGACGACAGCATCGCCGCTGGTGTGGGCAGGACCGAAATAGATGAGCTCAATCGCCCTGCTTCCAGAATAAATTTTCAATCGTTCGGAGAATGTCAGGCCAGGAAGATAGAGCCTTTGCTGCGGCTCTTTGAAGGCTTCATCCATATCCTTTCTTGTCTGCTGTTGGGCAGCAATTGTTATGTCCGGGGGAAATCCGCTCAGGCCGTTGACGTGGTCTCCGTCGCTGTGGGTGAGGAGGACATATTTTATGGGCTTTGGCGTCAATTTCTTAATTTCGGCAATCATCTGTTTGGCAGATTCTTCATCCATTTTGGCATCAATGACCATGACTTCCTTTTCACCGATGAAGAATCCGCAGTTTGCACCGCTTCCGCCTTTGACTTCATAGATGTCAGCTCTGACCTGGCTGATTGCAATCGGCGGAGGCGCAGGTTTGGCTTGAGGCGGCTGTTGCTGTTGGGCATTAAGATTTACGAAAAGATAGAGAACAACGATGGCTAAAAAGAAAAGCTTGCAATTATTCTTCATAACAAGCCTCCTTTAGTGCTTTATATTTTTTTAATACGGCAAAAATTATCCTTTTTAAAGATTATGATGTCAACATTAAGAAAATATAGAGACATGTGCTGGATTTGAAATTGGGAAATATTATACTTCTAAGGGATTGATTTGAATTAGCTAATGTCTCCCCTTATTTCTTTCTTTGCTTGGCCAGTGCTTCTTTGACTTTTGACCCGATTTCAGCCGGGCTCTTAACGACAAAGGCACCAGCCTTCTCCAAGGCTTCCATCTTTTCCTTGGCCGTTCCTTTTCCGCCGGCGATGATGGCACCGGCATGGCCCATCCTTCTTCCTGGAGGAGCAGTCTGGCCGGCGATGAAGCTCACCACAGGTTTTGTGAATTCCTTGCTGATGTATTCAGCCGCTTCTTCCTCTGCCGTCCCTCCGATTTCACCGATGAGAATGACTGCCTCGGTGCCTTTATCCTCATTGAAGAGCTTTAAAAGTTCGACGAATTTGAGGCCCACGATCGGGTCGCCGCCTATTCCGACTGCTGTCGATTGCCCGTATCCCAGCTTTGTCACCTGGTCGACAGCTTCATAGGTCAGTGTGCCCGAGCGGGAGATAATGCCGATCGACCCGGGTTTATGGATGTGGCCAGGCATGATGCCGATCTTGCATTTTCCGGGTGAGATTATCCCTGGAGTGTTTGGCCCGATAAGCTGACAGTCTTTCCCTTTGAGGAATGATTTGACCTTGATCATATCAAAAGTGGGGATTCCTTCGGTGATGCAGACCGTGCACCGGATCCCAGATGCGGCTGCTTCCATAATGGCATCAGCCGCAGCGAAAGCTGGAACAAAGATAGCAGAGGCGTTAGCGCCTTCCTTTTCCACGGCATCGGCCACAGTGTTGAAAACCGGGATTCCCAGGTGGATTGTTCCTCCTTTTCCAGGAGTGACTCCAGCCACGACCTTTGTTCCGTACTCCTGCATCTTCTGGGTATGGAATGTTCCTTCCCCTCCTGTAATTCCCTGGATGACGACTCTTGTCTTCTCATCGATAATTATGCTCATCTTCCGCTCCTTTCATCGCTTCTTGGCCAGAGGAACAACTTTCTCTGCCGCTTCTTTCATCGTCTCTGCGGTGTAAAAAGAAAGTCCTGATTCTGAGAGTATCTTTTTTCCAAGATCGACATTTGTTCCTTCCAGTCGGACGACCATCGGAACTTTAAGCCCGATCTCCTTTGCAGCCTTAACTATGCCGCTGGCCACCAGGTCGCAGCGGACAATTCCTCCAAAGATATTGATCAGAGCTGCTTTAACGTCTTTATCCGAGACAAGAATCTTAAAGGCATTTTTGACCGCTTCTTCCGAGACGCCGCCGCCGACATCGAGGAAGTTTGCCGGCATTCCTCCGGAGTGCATGATGATGTCCATGGTGGCCATGGCCAAACCGGCTCCGTTGACCATGCAGCCCACGTTTCCGTCGAGCTTGATGTAATTCAGGTTGTATTTGGAAGCCTCGACTTCTAGGGGAGATTCCTCGTTAAGATCCCTCATCTCCTGAATTTCAGGATGACGGGCGAGGGCGTTGTCGTCGAAGTTCATCTTGGCGTCCAAGGCGAGAACCTTGCCCTGTTTGGTGACGAGCAGGGGATTTATTTCTGCCAGCGAGGCGTCCGTAGCTTCAAAGGTCTTATAGAGGCTGGTGATGAATCGAACGCCCTGTTTAAGGGTTTCTCCCTCAAGCCCGAGCTTAAAAGCCAAATTTCTTGACTGGAAAGATAGAAATCCAGTGCCCGGATTGATGTATTCTTTGAAGATAAGCTCGGGAGTCTCGGCAGCAACCTTTTCAATCTCAACTCCTCCTTGTGGAGAAGCCATGACAACCGCAGCTTCTCTGGCCCGGTCGATAACGATTCCCAGATAGAGCTCTCGGGCAATATCCAGAGCCTCTTCAACCAGAATTTTTTTTACCAATTTTCCCTCTGGCCCGGTTTGATGAGTGACGAGAGTCATGCCGATCATTTCCCGGGCAACCTTTTCCGCTTCTTGAGGAGAATTTGCCAGCCGAATTCCTCCACCCTTTCCTCTTCCCCCGGCATGGACTTGAGCTTTGAGCACAACCTTGGGTCCAACCTTTCCGGCAATCTCTCGAGCTTGGCAAGGATTGTCCGTCACATCTCCTCGGGGGATCTGAACGCCAAACTTGTCAAGAATTTTTTTGGCTTGATACTCATGAATTTTCATTTTTTTGATCCTTAGCTAAAATTATTTTTTTGTTTTTGGACAAAATAGTCTTTAAATGAATTGTCTCAGCATAAGCCAAATCAAGGGAGATGGATTTTCTGTTCTTTGCTTCAGGCTTTTTGGTACTTCTTTTTCCCTTCTTCGTAGAGGTCGCCGCCGTAGACATCGTTGATGACGATACAGGGAAAGTCCTTGACCTTGACTCTTCGAATAGCTTCAGGCCCAAGTTCTGGATAGGCAATGACTTCAGAGCCTTCGATGCTCTTGGAGATCAAAGCTCCTGCTCCTCCGACTGCAGCGAGATAGACAGCTTTGTATTTCTTCAGCGCTTCTTTAACTTCTTCGCTTCTCGAGCCTTTTCCGATCGTTCCCTTGAGGCCGAGAGAGTGGAGAGTTGGCGCGTAGGAATCCATCCTGTAGCTTGTGGTTGGGCCTGCAGAGCCGATAGGCTTTCCAGGACGAGAAGGAGTGGGGCCGACATAATAGATGAACTGGCCTTTGAGCTCGATGGGAAGGGCTTTGCCTTCTTTGACAAGGTCAGCGAGTTTTTTGTGGGCCGAATCCCTGCCGGTCAAAAGGTATCCGCTGATATAAACTCTATCTCCCGCCCGAAGTTTGGCTATAGCTTCATCAGAAACAGGTGTTGTAATTCTGTGTTCGGCCATTTTAGAATTTCAGCAGGTTAACGACAACCCGGACCGCAGCCTCTGACTTCTTGATCATCTCTTTTTCTTCCTTGGTCAAATCGATTTCGATGATTTGTTCCACTCCGCCAGCGCCCAGCTTGACAGGAACACCGAAATAGAGGTTTTTAATTCCGTATTCGCCCTCAAGGTAGGCTGCGCAGGGCAGAATCTTTTTCTTGTCTTTGACAATGGATTCGACCATTTCGGTTATGGCCAGAGAAGGAGCGTAGTAGGCGCTTCCTGTTTTCAGGTATTTGACGATTTCTCCGCCTCCATCCCTTGTCCTCTGAACGATGGCCTCGATCTTTTCCTTTGGCAGGAAGTGGGAGAGGGGAATGCCGGAGATGGTTGTGTATCTGGCAATCGGAACCATGGTGTCTCCATGCCCTCCCAGGACCAAGGCCTGGATGCTTTCCACAGAGACTTTGAGCTCCATGGCGATAAAAGTCCTGAAACGGGTCGTATCCAGAATTCCTGCCATACCAAAGACTCTGTTCTTGGGGAATTTGCTGATCTTGTAAGCGGTGTAGACCATGGCATCGAGAGGGTTGGAGACGACAAGAAGCATAGCCTTAGGAGAGTGCTTGACGACCTGTTCTGTTACGGATTTTACAATTCCAAAATTGGTTCCGACCAGCTCATCCCGGCTCATTCCAGGCTTGCGGGGAATGCCGGCAGTGATGACGACAATGTCAGAATTGGCGGTGTCTTTATAAGAGTTTGTGCCGACAATTTTTGTATCATATTTTCCTACAGGGCCGCCCTCTCGAATATCCAGCCCTTTTCCGATAGGCATGTCTTCGATGACATCCAGCAGCACAACATCGCCCAATTCTTTTTCAGCAATGGCAAAAGCGGCGACTTCTCCAACATGACCGGCGCCGATAACAGATATTTTTTTGCTCATAATTAAACCTCCTTATTGCGAGTGAGTTAATTGTATAAGATATTTTTAATTTTTGCCTCAGCTTTTAACCTATCCATTTCCTCAATTTGATTGCTCAATCAGGCTTGTATGTATTTTTCCCACCTTTCTTTCAGCTTCGAGTCCTGAAGAGTGGCCATGAGATAATCGGCAAAGGCCTCGCCTGTTGCACCGCTGTCTCTGCCGGTGACAACCAGCTTTTTTTCGTATTGGCCGCAGATGTCCAGAGCCATTTCCAGGTTTTTCCCTCTCTCATTATAGCCGATGTGATTGAGCAACATGGCTGCTGCCCGGATCATGCTCGCCGGGTCAGCATAGATGGCCCTGCCCTCTTTGACCATGCGCGGCCCAGAACCATGGATGGCCTCGAACATGGCGTAGCGTTTCCCGATATTCGCGCTTCCGGCTGTTCCCACTCCTCCCTGAAATTCAGCCGCCTCATCGGTGAGGATGTCGCCGTAGAGGTTGGGGAGGGCAAAGACTTTGAACTCAGTCCGTCGCTTGGGGTCGACGAGTTTAGCGGTGGTGATGTCGATATACCAGTCGTCACAGACAATCTCCGGATATTCTTTGGCGATGCGATAGCCTATCTCCAAGAATTTCCCGTCAGTGGTCTTGATGACGTTTGCTTTTGTCACCAGAGTGACCCTGTTGATCTTGTTTCTCCTGGCATGCTCGAATGCCAGCCGAATAATCCGCTCCGCTCCCTGGCTTGTCGTTACAGCGAAGTCTATGGCCAAATCTTCTGTAACATTGAATCCTTTGCTTCCAAGGACATAGGCTCCTTCGGTGTTTTCTCGGAAAAAGATCCAATCGATTCCTTGCTTGGGGACTTTAACCGGCCTGACATTGGCAAAGAGGTCGAGATAACGCCTCATGGC
>CAZGMN010000127.1:0-8954 GCA_964526905.1 uncultured Eubacteriales bacterium | reverse complement strand
CGTTTGCGTTATTTAGCCTATTCTTTGGTTGTCATGCTCATTCTGCCCCTTGCGGGCATCGCTCAGGGCGACCCGGGTCTTGAGGGAAGATGGGTTCTCATCCCGGAAAAGAGCACAGAGATTGACCTCTACGCAACGCTCACTCTGGAAATTAAAGAGGACGGGCCCACGGTCAAAATTATCCAGACTTGGGGTCGGGGAAGAAGCTTCGTGGAAACGCTTGTCTTGAAGACAGACGGCAGTGTCAATTTCGTGCCCATTAATGACCGCGTGTTCCCCACCAATGTTTTCATGGGACTTTCCATGCCGGTCGGTCAAGAGAGGAAGATAAAGGCGTCCTGGGAGAATGGGGGAAGAATCTTGAGGCTTGAAGAGAGCTTTGATTTAAGAAGCTCCCAGGGCAGAACCCAGATTTCGAGCATCAACACCTACGAGCTTTCTGACGACAAAGAAATCCTGACTTACAGGATAAAACGCTCCACGCGCCGCTCTGGGCCGGAGGTCAAATACGTGCTGAAAAGAGAAGGCGCCAGGCAGGCTTACTTCATGAGGCTCGAAGATAACTGGGAAATCAGCGGCAAACTCCCCCAGCAGGCATTCCTGATAAGCCTGCAGGGAGTGGCCAATTCCGGCGCACCCAGACTTTATTTTATCTATCCTGAGAGCTGGGCCTTTAATTACACTCCCTCGGTTTTTGAATTCTACAGAGTCCATCGTAACTACAGCTTTACGGAGCTCAAGACGCCTGAGATGGCCTTGCAGAGGCTCAAGGAGTTCGTTAAAGGCTATGTCGTTTGGGACAAATCGGTGCGGACATCGCTTATCGTTGCTTTCACTGTAGCCGGGCTGGAGAAAGCGGTCGTAGTCAGCGAGGAGATGATTCCCATGGTGGAGAAGGCCGGCCTCAAGCCTGTTGAGGATTTTCGCGGGAAGTTCAGCGGCAAATCAGACGCCCAGATTTACACCTGGGCCTATGAAAAGTACTGGGACAGATGCAACAAAGAGCTCATCATCTGGATGGGCGGCGATTCGGGCGCGGTGATGAAGCCCGGCGTGGCGGATTGGGGAATATACAAAAAAGTTTTCTTTAACGACTTGTCCAGCAAAGAACAGGATGCCGAGGAGTATGCGCTGGCAAAAAAGCTGCTGGGCGAGATGAAGCCCATGTCCTTGGTCATGGGATGGCATTCCTATGCCAAAGACTTGGAGCGCGACCATGTCAAGCTGACCTCAAGCTTTGGCCACTGCGTGGAGGGCCTGAACACTCTGCCCAACATGAGCTTCAGCTCCCAGGTCCCGGCAACACCTGGCTTCAAGTTCAGGAACAATCACAACGTCGTTGCGGGTATGGATTACACTCCGGAGAAAAAAGTTTACATCACCTGCGTCCAAACCGACGGCCTCGGACTTGGCGCCTGGCACAAGCCCGGCCGCGGTGAAATTCCCTATGCCTGGGAAGTGATCATGAACTACATCTGGTTGGCTCCGGCCATGCAGGAATACTTTTACACCATGGCCACACCCAACGATTATTTTATCGGCTGTCTCTCCGGCCCAGGCTACATGTATCCCAAAGCCGTTCCGCCGGAATTGCTGCCCAAGCTCATCGAGAGGGCCAGAAAGCTGATGGAAAGGCTCGACCTAAAAGTCTTCGAAATCATGGATTATTCACAAGGGGCAACGGTCGAAGGAAACACCGAGCTGACAAGGGAAATCGTGGATGCTTATTACAGGGGCATGCCCGATGTCCTCGGCTTTCTCAACGGCTATGCGCCGTCTTTCACCTTTGCGGTCAGGGACAAAAAGCCTCTTATTTCCTACGACTATTATCTTTCGCCGACAAGGACAGAAGAAGACGCGGTCGCAGACTTGGAAGAGTTAGCTGCCATCAACAGCAAGAGGCCTTATTTTCTCCTTGTCCACGTGCGTGAGTCGAGCGATGTCAAACGGGTGAAGAGCATCATCGACAAATTAAGTTCGGAGTTTAAGCTCGTGCCCTTGGATGTATTTTTAAAGATGGCAGGGGAAGCATCGACTTTTCAAGAACGTTTTCTGCTTAAAAAGCCATGAGATAAACCAGTGTAAGGGAAAATCAATAGTGTGAGATGCCGATGACCGAAGGTGAACGATTCCAAGTGCGAAAGGACAAGATAAGAAAACGTCTCCTTAAATATACGAGAAAGGCATTTCGTCTGACTCCCCGAATGGACAAACCTCGAATTCTCGATATCGGATGCGGTTCTGGCATCTCGACTCTGGAATTGGCAAGGCTAGGTCAGGGAGAGATAATAGGAATTGATATCGACCAAGCTGCTTTGGATAAATTCACCGCGAAAATAAAAGAGGCGGGACTTGCCGACCGGATTCAGGCGATAAACTGCTCCATGTTTGATATGGATTTTGCAGATGAAATTTTTGATATGATCTGGTCCGAAGGCTCCATATATGCAATCGGTTTTGAAAGGGGGCTCCGGGAATGGAGGCGGTTCCTAAAGCCAGGCGGTTTTATGGTGGTTCATGATGAGCAGGGAAATGTTAAAGGGAAACTGAAACAGATTTCCAAGTGCAACTATGAGCTAATTGGCTACTTCATATTAAGTGAAGAAACATGGTGGATTGAATACTTCGCTCCTCTTGAAAAGCTGATCGCTGAATCTCGAGCAAGATATAGCGATGACCCGAAAGTTCTTGAAGAGCTTCGCCAGGCCCAAAAGGAGTTAGATATGTTCAAGAAGCATCCCCAGCGCAATAGCTCAGTCTGCTTTGTAATGAAAAAGAAGAATTAACCAAAAAGAAAATATAAACACGCAATTTGGTATTGATATCTAAAGATAGCTCAAAGGTTGAAGATGGATTGAATCTATTTTCTTCCGTATTTGTCTTCGAGGCGGACGATGTCTGATTCATCGGAATCGCCGAGCCAGAGCTCCATCACCCGAGCCCTTCTCTTGCCCAAGCAGCGTAAGCGGTGGGGAGCCTGGCAAGGAATGAAGATTTCCTCACCTTCTTTTGGCTTCCAGACTCTGTCAGCCACAGTGACTTCCAGTCCTTCATCGAGGACGACCCAGAATTCACTCCGCTGCTCGTGATACTGGAGAGAGAGGACTCCTCCTGGGTTGACGGTTATAATTTTGATATTTTTTGCAAGCTCATGGGGAAAGGAGCGGAATTTGCCCCAGGGTCTGGTGTCCTCTTTTATTTTTTTTCTAAAGCTTTCGATATCCCTTATTTTGTCCCGCCCCATCGACCTTCTCTTTTTGTCCTCTTAAGATGAAAGATGAAGCTCGACGATTGTCACTCGCTTATTCGAGTGAAAATTTGACCCTCGATGCTAAAATTCAGCTCTTCAATACTTTTTAAAGCAGCAGGCAAATGGATGAGCAGCCGGCAGATCTAAAATGGAATGTCGTCTCCCCCTTCTCCCTCTTTGTCAGGCGAAGTTTCATACCCTTCAGCGGGAAAATCTGGAGCAGGCTTTTGCTCTGGATAAGCCTGCTCTTCAGCCGGCCCTTCTTTTTTGCCGAGCAGGACGATGTTTCTTGCTTCAATTTCAGTCGTGAACCTTTTGTTGCCATCCTTGTCCTGCCAGCTGCGCGTCCTTAATTTTCCTTCGATGTAGATTTGCTTTCCCTGAGTCAAGAACTTTCCGCAAAATTCAGCCAACTTTCCCCAGACGACAATACGATGCCATTCTGTTCTGTTGTCGGTTTGGCTCGTTTTTGGGTTTAAAAAGCGCTCGTTTGTCGCCAAAGTGAACCTGGCAATGGCTCTCTCCGTCTGAGGAAGGTATCTGACCTCAGGGTTCTGGCCAAGCCTGCCGATCAATGTTACCCTGTTAAGGCTATTGATGTCTCTCATTTAATGGTGGTCAGCTCCTTAATTTTTTGTTGAGCAATCTTTGTCTCTTCTTCGAGAGGAAACTTGCTTACCAGGAGTTTAAAAACAGACAGGGCTTCCTCTTTTTGTCCCAATTCGACAAAGCAAATTCCTTTTTTTAGATAAGCCTCGGGGATTTTATCTCCATTCGGATAGTTGAGGATCAAGTCGTTGAATTGGTCGATGGCCTCTTTGAATTTCTTCTGGCTGAAGTAGCACTCACCAATCCAGTAAAGGCAATCATCGACAAGCGGTGATTCAGGGAATTGCTGCATGTACATCTTGAAGCCGGCAATGGCCAAGTCGAAATTCCCTTTGAGATAATCTGAGTTGGCCATATTGTAGACATCTTGAGGGGAGAGGCGAGCTGAGGGAGATGGCTGGGGTTGAGTTTGTGCGGCTGGCTGCTGAGGTGTTTGAGCCGGAGCCTGTTCTTCTTTTTTTGTTTCCTTGCCTTTTTTTACTGGGGCGGCAGCCGTTTTTTTCTCTGGCTCTTTTGTCTCTTTCTTTTGCTCTTGCAGTGGTTGCTGTTGCTGCTGTTGAATGAGCTGCGGCAACACGGTCGGAAGCCTCTTTATCTCTATCAGGTCTTCCGAGACTCTAATAAGCTGCTGGTTCAAAGTCTCTAATTTGTCGAGGAGAATTTGATACTGAGCAGGAATTTTTGCCTGATTGGCTTTAAAATCCGCCTGTTCTGTCTGCAGGAGCTTGGCCAGGTTCAAGAGCTCTTTGACTTGGTCCTTCACGTTATTAAGGTCTTCGGCATTTTTTTCCATCTTTTCTTGAAGTTGGAGCAACTGCTTTTTGAGAAGTTGGACATCCTGGTAGATTAATTCATAGGCCTTCTTCTCTTTATCAGTATCTGCAGAAACAATTGGCAAAAGGAGGATGAGCAGTCCCCAGGCGAGGCTTTTATTCATCAATTATTTTCCGACAATCTTGAATACAGCCCTTCTATTCATTTGCCAGGAGACTTCATCATGCCCGCTTGCTATAGGCTGGCTTTTGCCGTAGGAGATAGTTTTTAGCTTATCAGAAGAAATCCCAAGAGAAACGAGATAATCGAGCGTGCTTTTTGCTCTCCTGTCGCCCAAGGCCATGTTGTATTCCTCGGTCCCTCTTTCGTCGCAGTGGCCTTCGATGAGGATTGCTATCGTCGGGAACTTTTTCAGCCACGCTGCATTTGCTTCAAGGACAGGCTTGGCATCATCCCGAATGAAATACTTGTCGAAATCAAAATGAATCATGGTCAGGGGTTTTTCTTCGTTCATTTCTTCCAGGGATTTTTTCATGAAAATTTCTTCTTCAGTCAATTTTGGCTCTTCAACGACCGGTGCTGGCGGCTGCTCTGGGACAACTTTTTCAGGCTGAGGCTGCTCTACGGGTTGAGCAGGCTGCGGGGGTGGCGGTGGCGGTGGAACTTCTTTTACTTTTCCCCGGCAGGAACTAAGAAAAGCAAAGACAAGAAAACAGGCTACGCAAAGGATGATTGTTTTTTTCATTTTATCTCCTTTTAGTTTTTTTTACCCGATCTGAGCCGGGCAATTGTTTTTCGCTTCTATTTTATACAGACAAATGCTCTCGATGTCAACAGAATAAAGAAAGCGGTGCGCTTTCGAGCCAGATGCCATTTAGAAACCAACCGCAATAATATGACGCAAAACTCGCCCAAAAGATTCTCAGCCCCTTCGTCCCTGTCAGGGAAAGCGGGTCATGCCGCATTTTGAAAAAGCCTCTTTTTTCTCCCCTTATCTTATCGTGACCATTCGGGGAGCTTGTTATCTCCCCGAGAGGTGATGCGGCGCAGGTTTCTTCCGTCATAATCGATGGTATAAATTTGAAGAGTTCCGTTAAGGTTTGAGGAAAAGATAATATGCCTGCCGTCAGGAGACCAGGAAGGAGACTCGTTATGAGAGTTGCTCTCGGTGAGCTTGATGATCTGGTTTGTTCGAAGATTCAGAACGTAGATATCAACTATAGACTCGACGCGGGAGACATAGGCGATCCTGTCTCCTGTTGGAGACCAGGAAGGAGCATCGTTATAATTTCCGCCGAAGCTTACCCTGCGGACGTTAGAGCCCTCGGCATCCATGATATAGATTTGCGGCGAGCCTCCCCTGTCCGAGGTGAAGGCAATCTCGCGGCTTGTCGGCGACCAGGAGGGAGCCGTGTCGATGGCTTCGTTGAAGGTGAGCCTTTTGATATCCTTTCCGTCGCTCGTTGCTAAATAGATTTCTGGGTTCCCTTCGTCCTTGGTCGAGCAGAAAGCCAATTTCTCCCCGTCCGGAGAAAAGGCCGGGGCATAATTTGTTCCCTCGCTTATCACCTCAATTCGATTCCCCTCATAGATGTCCAGGATATAAAGGCTTGCCTTTTCCTTTGAATAGGAGGTGTAAGCAATTTTTCTGCCATCGGCAGACCAGGCCGGCATGTAGTCTGTGATTTTATTGAAGGTCAGCCGGGTCTGGTTCTGGCCGTCATAGTCCATCATATAAATCTCGTCGTTGCCATCCCGGTTTGAGACAAAAGTAACCTTGCTGTTGAAAATCGGCTTTTCCCCGTATATTTTCATGATTTCATCTGTCATCTTGTGGGCAACCAGGCGGAGAAGAGATTTTTGAGATTGGTATCGTTTTCCGTTGATGAATTGCCCTCCTCTGACATCGTAGATTTTTCCCTCAAAGACAATCTCCTTTTTATCTTCGTCCTCTCGAACCTCGCCCACAAAAAGGATTTTGGCTTGGATGGATTCCCAATCCTTAAAGAATATCTTTTCTGGATCAAGCGGCCTGATGTAGCTGTAGTAGCTCTTAGGCAAGAGTTGAAAAATCCGGCTGTATTGCAGGTCATCCGCTATAACTTGATGAAGTTCCCCGGCCGCAGACTGGGCATCGGGAGTGGAGGTCTGGACGATGAATTCCGGCAAAGCCAGGGGAATGGCTGGGATACCCTCTTTGATGCTCATCACGACTTCTTGCTGAGAATAACAGATTAAGCCCACAGCCAAGAGAAGGCTTGAATAGAAGAGAATCGTCTTGGCCTTCATTTGGAATGCTCGAATATCAAGTAAATGGCCAAGAATTCTCCTTCATAATCCTTGGGGAGAGCCGGAAAAGTTGAGGATTGCACAGCACGGAGGGCAGACATGTCAAGGGACTCTATTCCGCTCGACTCCTGGATTTTTACATCAGAAATGCTGCCGTCCCGATTGATCTTGAAATAAACTGTTGCCCGGAAGTTTCCTGAGATTCCGGGTTCGATGAGAGAGGTGAACCAGTTCGACGAGACTTTGTCGATGATAATCTGAAGGTAATAGGTGTAAGGAAAGTTGGAGAGCCCAATCTGGGAGGAGAAGGCAGAGCTGAATCCCGGGCCGATTCCAGGGCCCTCGCCGCCGCCGATCCTTATCCCGGAGCCTGAACCGGTTCCTGTCCCGGAAGCTGCGCCGGTTCCCGCTTCTGCTGCTTCACCTGTTTTTTGTTCTTTTTGGATTGACGGCGCTTTTTCTGGCGTCGGCTTTGCTTCCTTTTTGGGCTTTTGAACTGGATGTCTCAGAGAAGAAGACGGCTCCTGCTCGAGCTTTGAAGGCGTGGTCAAATCCCTCAATGTCTGCTTCTTGGGAAGAGGCGTCTCTCCGAGTTTTTCTCCTCTGCCTCCCCCACCCGGTCCTCCTTCTCCGCCGCCGGGAAAACTGATGACATTGACATAATGAATCATTTCTTTCTTCGAAGCTGTCGGCAGGCGAGGCGAGAAAAGTATAAAGAGAAAAAGCGCCACATGGGCAGTCACCGAGAAGATAACTCCCATTCTGAAAGCCGAGAGGTCTCTACCCAGCGCCGTCATTTTTTCCCTTTCTCCTCCAGCTCCACCGGTCTTGTCACCAGGCCGATGACTTCAACTCCGGCTTTCTTGGTGATATCGAGAATGCGCATGATGAATCCGTAGGGCAAATCTTCATCGCCGCGGATAAAAACGATTTTCTTCTCCTTCCCGAAGAAGTATTCTTTTAATTTCTGCTCGAGAAGATATTGATTGATGACCGAATTTTCAATGTGGATGTATCTATCCTTGGTGATGGTAAGGGTCAGGCCTTGCTCCGCAGGAGTGGACTCTGTCTCGGCTTGGGGAAGGTTGACGTTGATTCCCGATTGGATCATGGGAGCCGTGACCATAAAGATGATTAAAAGGACGAGCATGACATCGACAAACGGTGTGACATTGATTTCGGATAGAGAAGTTCCAAGCTGTCTTTTGTATCGAGGGTTTGTTCTAAGGGCCATAAAGTCTTTCTGCAATGCTTAAAAATTCAAGGGAAAAATCTTCCATCTCGGTGATCAGGTCTTTTATTCGGTTGAGAAAATAGTTGTAGGCAATAACCGCCGGAACGGCCGTAAAAAGGCCGGCCGCTGTGGCGACGAGAGCCTCGGCGATTCCAGGGGCGACCGTATCAAGGCTTGCCGACCTGACAATCCCGATTCGATGAAAGGAATCCATGATTCCCCAGACTGTTCCGAAGAGGCCGATGAAGGGAGTGACGCTGCCGGCAGTCGCCAGAAAGCTCATCATTCTTTCCAGCCTGGAGATTTCCTTGTTTGATGCTCTGAGCAGAGCTCGATTGATGCTGTCGATTTTTTCTGAAGCACTGTTTTGGCCTCCTGCCTTGCTCTGGTAAGCGAGTTCTTTGTATCCGGATTGAAAGAGTGCAACCAGAGGGCTGGCCTTGAATTTCTTGGTCGATTTGCTGAGTTCAGTTAAGTCATTGCTCTGTCGGAAAGCCCTCATGAATTTTTTTGACTGTGATGAGGCCGACCTAACGGTCTTTCTTTTAAAAAAGATAATCGCCCAGGAAAAAACAGAAAAGAAGAGAAGGACGAGGAGGATGAATTTGACCATGATGCTGGAATCGGTGATAAGCTTTAAAATATTCATCTTTTCTCACTAAAAAAATTAACATAGGGAAAAGTTAAAGTCAATCTTAGTTAATTGAGCAAGCATCTCTATACGTAATGAGGGTGAGGGTTGAGGGTTCGGAGCACGCTGATTTTCCCCAGCGAGGAAAATCAGCTCCCATTCAGCCT
>CAZGMN010000126.1:3181-9124 GCA_964526905.1 uncultured Eubacteriales bacterium | reverse complement strand
CCCCGAATCGAAAAAGAAAAATATTTGAAAGAAGTTCAGAAATACTATTCGGAAATCGACCCCTCCTTTCGCGTCGCGGCCAGCCGCAAGAGGCTTTATGAAAGATTTCTTTCCAAAATCGGGCGAACAAAAAGAAAACAGTCAAGGCTATTGGATATAGGCTGCGGCATCGGGTATTTCCTCTTTCTGGCCAGAGAGCGCGGCTATGATGTCTATGGCTCAGAATTCATTCCTGGCCTTGCTCAAATCGGAAGCAAGAGCTACGGATTGACTATCCAGTGCGCTGACTTTGATGAAGTCAATTTTCCCGAGGACTATTTTGATCTCATAACCCTGTGGAATGTCTTTGACGAGCTGTCTGACCCCTCTGCCTCCGTCCGTAAGATAAAAAAGATTTTAAAACCAGGTGCCCTTCTTTTCATGAGAATGCCCAATGCGACTTTTCATTTGTTTGTCTATCGAATTCAACAGCTGTTGAACAAACTCTCTCTGGGACGTCTCTTGCCTTTTCAGATTTCAATTTTTCACATCTTCAGTTTTTCAAAAAAAGCGCTCGAGCAAGAACTGAGGCGCAATGACTTTTCGCATATCCGTGTAAAAAATTCTTGGCCAACTTCTGAAGACCCCTATGCTCTCGGGAAAAGAGTTTGGATTCTAAAAACATTCGCCTTCCTTATAGCCCAATTTCTGTTTTTTTTAAGCTGGGGCAAGCTAACGATAGGACCGTCCTTAGAGGTCTTTGCTGAAAATGAAAAAGCTTAGAGTCCTGCACCTCATCACCCGCCTTGATAAAGGAGGCTCTGCAGAAGATACTCTTCTGGCTGTCAAGGGATTGGATAAAACAAAATTTGAAGTGACTTTGATGAGCGGGCCGGTCGAAGACCCTGGGCAGGACAGGGAAAAGGAAATTGAGGAAAGTGGAATCAGGCATATCTTTACTCCGGAATTGGTCCGCGACGTCAGCCTTTTTAAAGACTTAAAAGCCTTCCTGAAGATTTATCGCGTTTTGAGAAAGGAAAAATTTGATATCGTCCACAGCCATACCTCAAAAGCAGGATTTCTGGGAAGGCTGGCCGCCAAGCTGTCTGGAGTTCCGATTTCCATCTACACTCCTCATGGCCATGTCTTTTTTGGCTATTTCAGCCCTTTAAAAACAAAGATATTCATTCTTCTTGAGAAGCTCGCTTCCCCTCTGACAGATAAAATAACGGCTCTGACAAACGGGGAAAAGGAAGATTATCTCTCCCACAAAATTGCCGGTGAGCGCAGGCTTGTCGTTATCTGCAGCGGAGTCGACTTAAACAAGTTCAAGGAATTGCCCTCGGATGAAAAATTGAAGATTAAGAAAGAGCTGGGAATCCCAGAAAGTTCTTTGCTCGTCGGCACGGTTGGCAGGCTGGTTCCTGTCAAAGGGCCTGAATTCTTGATTGAAGCTTCAAAGATAATACTTACCAAATATCCCGACAGCTATTTTATTTTTGCCGGTGATGGTCCGCTCCGGCAGAGCCTGGAGATGAAAGCCCGGCGGATGGGCGTCAGAGAAAATATCATTTTTTTGGGCTGGAGAGATGATGTTCCAAGAATCATTTCCATCCTCGACGTCTTTGTTCTTCCTTCTTTAAACGAGGGGATGGGCCGCGTATTGGTCGAGGCCATGGCTCTTCGCAAGCCGATCGTCGCCAGCCGCGTGGGAGGAATACCTGACTTGGTCGCTCACGGCAAGAATGGCTTCTTGGTCCCGCCCCAAGATCCGAGGGAACTGGCAAAATTCATCCAGCTCTTGCTCGAAGACCGGGGAAAAAGAGAGGAAATGGGATCCGCCGGCCAGGAGATGATTTCCAATTTCAGCAAGGAAAGGATGATTGAAGACACAGAGAAGCTCTATGAAGAGCTGAGGATGCAAAAAAATATTAAATCCTATTAAAAGCCTCTAAAGCTGAATGCCTAAGACAATAATACTCGGAGCAGGAATTTCAGGTTTGAGCGCAGTAATAAAAACGGGATTAGGAATCTTTGAAAAAGAAGAAATTCCCGGAGGCCTAAGGGCGCAGAGGGCCTTTTTCATTATTGAGCTTTCGTCCGGCAAGCATCAGGATGACAATGATGACAAACATAAAAAATGACTGAAGAAATTCAAGATAAATCCTTAAATCCTCTGTCGCTCGAAGTTTTATGCCGCTTATCCCCAGACAGGCCGAGATGAAGTAAATGAGCAAGACCGTTTGCGTTTCATTGAATCCCACAGAGAGCAAGCGGTGATGGAGATGGTCTTTGCCCGTGTATTCGATCCACTCTTTGAAATTCCTAACCGCCCCGCTCAAAATCCTGGCGACAGTGATATAGACCATATCGAAGATAAAGACACTCAAAACCAAGATAGGCAGGCTCAAGGCCACTTTCGGATTTTTCTCGGCCCAGCCGCCCATGACGGCTATTCCGGCTAAGGTGAATCCCAAAAAAGTGCTCCCTGTATCCCCTAAAAATATGGAGGCAGGCTTAAAATTGAATTTCAAAAAACCCAGCGAGCTCCCAGCCAAGGCGATGGTCAAAAATCCCAAGTAAGATTGATGAGTTATTTGAGCCACAGTAAAAAAAGACAATGAGCAGATTGCCGTCAATCCTGCAGCCAGGCCGTCCATCCCGTCAAAAAAATTCACCGCATTTGTTATTCCCACCACCCAGACAACAGTCAGAATAACCTCCCCTCCGTTTCCCCACCAGGTATTCGGCAAAAAGTCTAACTTTACGCCGCAGAGTATCATCGCCGCTGAAGCCATTATCTGGGAAATCAACTTCAAGGATGCCGGCAATTTCTTTATATCGTCGATCACTCCCACCAGCAGGACGATTGTGCCCCCTATGATGACACCCTTTAATTCAATCGAAAAATCAAAATTGAAGAAGATTGTGGCCATATAGGAAAGATAGATGGCCAGTCCCCCCAAAAGGGGTATAGGTTTCTTATGAATCTTTCTCTCATCCGGAATGTCCAGTATTTTGAGCCTGGTTGCCAAAAATCTCACCAGAGGAGTCAGAGCAAAAGTTAAAATAAAGGAAAAGAGGAGGAGGAAGAGCCACCTGTAGGGGATGCCGGATAAGAAAAATTGAATATGGTCGAGGATACTTCTCATTTTGAATATTTAAAGCAATATATTAAAAAATTTCCTTGACGACTGCAACGATTCTTCCAACCTCTTCTTCCTGAAGAGAAGGATAAAGCGGGATGGAAATCGTCCTTTCCCAGGCTTCCATTGTCTTTGGAAATCCCGAGAGATGAAGATAGAGATGAAGAGGAATGTAGACCGGCCGCTGGCACATCACCTTTTTCTGCTGGAGCTTCTCCAGGTAAGGAGAAGCCTTGTCCTTGGTTTTGACCACAAAGCGGTAATAGATGTGCTCCCTGCCTTCCTTCCAGATTGGCAAAGAGAAATCGCAATCCTTGAACTCTTCAAAATAGCGAGAGGCGATCTTTCTTCGCTTGACGATGAAATTTTCTAAAAAAGCCAGCTGACTTGTCCCCAGCGAGGCCTGGATATCAGTCATCTTGTAGTTATAGCGAGGAAGATAATCATCTCGCTTGTCATAATCTCTCAGGTCTTTGATCTTGGAAATCAGCTCTTCAGAATCGCTCAGGACCATGCCGCCCTCACCACTGGTCATCACCTTGGTGGCATAGAAAGAAAAAACAGAGAGGAGGCCAAAGCTGCCGACAGGACGTCCTTTGAAATTTGCCCCGACAGCCTGGGCGCAGTCCTCAATCAGGGGAACGCCCAGAGAGGATAACTCATCCAGCTCTGCCGGACAGCCGAACAGATGGGGAACGACGATCGCTTTCGTCCTCCTGGTTATCGCCTTCTGAGCAGCAGCGGCAGAGATGTTATAAGTCAGAGGCTCAATATCGACGATAACCGGAGTCGCTCCCGCAGAATTGACCGCATTGAGCACAGCCGCACAAACAAAAGAAGGAATGATGACTTCGTCTTTCTTCTTTATGCCCAGAGCCAATAAAGCCAGATGAAGGGCCGAGGTGCCAGAGCTTACGGCTGCAGCCTTCTTTTTTCCGATGAAATCTTCGAATTTTCTTTCGAATTCCAAGACTCGCGGCCCTTGGGACAATTGTCCGGATTGGAGGGTATCTGTCACCGCCTTGATATCTGCCTTCGAGATAAAGGGACGGGAATGGGGAATCATATCACCCAACATCGCGCAAAAATCTGAAAGCCTTAAAGCCTTCGGCATACTTGACTTTTCCTTGAAATCCTCTGAAATTGGCTATGGCCCTGACGCTCTCAACCATGTCCAACTTCGTCGGATATGATTTTGAGACCTGCGAAGAATAAATATTAATCAACTTCTGCTTCTCTTCCAAGACATCCTCAATATCAACAAATATATCAGGCTCAAAATTCACTGATGTATAATCTTCATAAAAGAAGACTCTCTTCACATAGCGAGTCGCAGCCAAGGCGCATTCAGCCAAGGTGCGGTGGTCCTGATGGATATCATAGAGGTAGTTGACGTAGACTTCATCCGGCTTGACTTTGGCGATGACTTCATCAATGCGGGTGATGATGATTCGTTCATTGGGCAGTTCGGTATCGACATATCCGCCCCAGAATATTTCCTTAACTCCCAATAATCTCATCGCCTCTTTCTGCTCTCTCAGCCTGACCTCGGGATCTCCGCCGAACTCCCCCTTGGTCAAGACCATGAAATAGACGTTTTCCCCTTTTCTGACAAATTTAAGAAATGTGCCTCCGCAACCGTATTCAATATCGTCTGGATGCGCCCCTAATGCTAAGATATTCAATTCACCCTCCTTTCCTTAGGATCGAAAGGCTTTCCGGGCCGCAATTAAACAATAAATCGACAACGGACATACAGGGCTCAAAATCCCCAAAGAGCTGGGGATAGAGCGGATGTTCATATTTCTGAAAGATGACTTGAATGCCTCCCTTCTTGAACTCATCCAAATCCAAATATTTTGCTCCATCTTGACCGGAGAGATAGACACCTGCGCCAGCCTGCCGGCAGAGGTCGACCAGCCGCTCTGTCGGTCCTTCTCTCGCCTGATACTCTGAAGCCAGATGAAATTCTTTATTCGAGATATTCAAGGCCTTGATGAGATAATAAATGAGATGGAGGTTGATGTCCACCAATCGCTTCCATGGGTGGGCATAGGTCTTCGCCAAAAAATCAAAATGCTCCTTGATAAAAGGTGCCTTTGCATAATTTGTCGCCAAAGCATGGAGATGCTTTTTGCCCCATTGGACTGTGTTATTGATTTCGACTTCATTGATTTTCTGTCCAAATCTGTGAATAACCGGGACAGAAAGCCACTGCCATTTCTGGTCGGTCTTAATCCTATTTCGATTCTGCCATTCGTTTTTTTTAAACTGGACGTTATCCAAAAAGATAAAAATATCGCTGCGGGCAATCTTGTCAAAATATCCCAGCCAGGGCAAGTATTGAGGCTGATGGATGGAAACAATCATTCAATTACAGGTCGTTCTCATCTACCGCTTTTTCGATGTAGATAATAAAGGATTTGGTTAAATCGATTCTGGTTGGCTTCTCTGGAGGCTTCCCCTCTCTGTCAAAATAAATCTCGACAACTGGACGCAGGGGAAAGCCATCGTTGATGCCAACAATCCTGCCAATTTCGCCGTTGTTCAACAGGACAAAACTTCCCAAGGGATAGGGAGTGACAAGATTCAAGAAGACTTTCACCAAGTTTGGGTCGAAAGATTCTTTTCCCTCCTGGATAATCATTTTTACAGCTTCATAAGGAATAAACTTGCTCTGGCGATAAGGGCGGGGGTGGGTTAAGGCATCATAGACTTCGAGTATGGCCACTATTCTCGCACCCTCGGAGATTTCCTCTCCCTTTTTTCCTTCGGGATAGCCTGTCCCATCCATTTTCTCATGGTGCTGATGAATGAC
>CAZGMN010000126.1:0-3081 GCA_964526905.1 uncultured Eubacteriales bacterium | reverse complement strand
TGTAAAAAGCAAAAATATTTATCATCGACAACAAAAGATTATTGCTGGAGCGAACTTTCGTTACCAGAATTTTCGCCATATCCACAATATCTTTTCCTTCAACGGTCTTGCCCTTTCGCAGGTCATCCATCAACATTTTCGTCAGGAGGATTGAACTCTCGTATATCTTTTTTATTTCAGGCAGGCTTTCACTATTTTCTTTTGCCTTCACGGCATCTGATATCTGAGGGCGCTCTTCTTGGCCTTTTGTCTCGGGAGTTTTTCTAATAATTTCAGATAGTTTGACCATAGCCAGTTAAGTTTCGAGATCGTAAGCAGCCTTCTTGACGATATCCTCATTGATTTCTTTGAGTCTCTGCGTGAACCCCAAGAGCAGGCACATATCGCAGATGGTGTTTATCAATCGAGGAACTCCATCCGAATGAACCCAGATTAAGCCGCAGGCCTTATCGCTGAAAATCCTTGCTTCTGTTCCGGCCACTTTCAGCCGATGAATGATATAATTCTTGGTGTCATCCCTGCTTAAAGGATTGAGATGGTAGCGCATGGCCAACCTCTGTTTCAGCTGTTTGAGCCTATCGATGATGGTTCGCAGCTCAGGCTGGCCGATAAGGATGAGAGTCATTAAAAATCTGTCGTTCAACTGAAAATTCAAAAGAAGCCTCAGCTCTTCAAATGTCTCTGTGTCTTTAATGGCTTGGGCTT
The DNA here is from genome assembly GCA_964526905.1 of uncultured Eubacteriales bacterium. Lineage (GTDB taxonomy): Bacteria > Acidobacteriota > Aminicenantia > Aminicenantales > Aminicenantaceae > CAZGMN01. The sequence goes on along the minus strand of CAZGMN010000126.1, from coordinate 2,376 downwards.
CATCGACAATGATAACAGTTTCCTTGTTTTTATTCAGATTCTCATAGAAACGCTCATTGAGACTCATCAGCAATTCCGGTTTGGCTGAGTCTGAGGCAACTTTTATTCCCAGTTGAAAGCAAATTTCTCTCAAGAGTTCGACCGGGCTCATCAGAGGATTCGTGACCAGGCCTATTTCATACTTATCCTGAGGCAGGACTTGAAAAAGAAGCCTGCTGATGACTGTTTTGCCACAGCCATATTCTCCGGTCAAAAGAGCTGCTCCCTTGTGTTCCTCGACAGCATATGTCAGCCGGGTCGCGGCTTCCAAATGCTCGTGTGAAGAGTAGAGAAAGCGGGGGTCAGGAGTGTTTTCAAATGGCTTTTCTTTCAATTTCCAGTGTTCTTGGTACATGTTGTCCTTAAGAATTTAGCTTTTATTGCTTATATTTTCTCACGATGAATATAAATTAAGCAAGCTCTTTAAGTCAAATCATTTCATTGAAAAAGAAAAAAGGGGACAGTCCCCTTTTTTCTAAGTTTTATTTACTTTGATATTCTTCTCATATACCATTATAGGTGCAAAAATGACGGCAGATAATAATGAAGAATTGTTATAAACATTTCGCTTTAGCTTTGATTTTATCCAGTTTCGCTTTAGCCACGAGCAGCTTTGGATTTGACGATGAGTACATTCAGGTCGTAGGGGTCTTCGACATCCGGACCGATATGAGCGATGGAGCCCACTCGCTCGAATACATCATCAAATTGGCTGAGAAGAGAGGAATCAGCGCAATTTTTATCAATGACCACGCCCGACAGGCCCTGGAATACGGGCTTCGCCCCTTTCAAAACATCTTGAAAAAAAAGGTTGAAATGCCCTCAATCAACAAAAGCGGCGCAGCCAATTTCCTGAACACGATCGAGCAGGCCTCGCAAAAATATCCGGAGATGATTTTGATTCCAGGCACAGAGGCGGCTCCCTTCTATTACTGGAGGGGGAGCTACTTCAAAAAAAACTTGACGGTCTGTGATTGGGAAAGACATCTCCTGATTGTTGGGTTGACCAAGCCTAAAGATTATGAAGAATTGCCGATTCTTCATAACAACTCCTCCCAATATTCCATGCGTCCTCCCCTTTCAGCGAGCCTTCTTTTCTTCCTTATTCCTTTTTTAGCTGGCCTCTATCTTTTTATAAAAAGAAAGCGGATCGTCAGGTATCTCGGAGCGGTGATCATCGTCTTCAGCCTGCTTCTTATCATCAACAATTATTTTTTCAAGAATCTTCCTTATGACCAGTACCATGGACCGCAGGGAATCTCTCCCTACCAGCTTTTAATCGATGATGTGCTATCCCGAGGGGGAATGATTTTCTGGAATCACCCCGAGACAAGGTCTGGCCAGGGAAAATTGGGCCCGATTTTTAAAGAGACGCTTCTCTACCCTCAGCTTCTTCTCCAATCAAAAGATTACACAGGTTTTTCTGCCCTCTATGGAGAGGGTATAACCATTACTGAGCCGGGTCAGATCTGGGACCAGGTCTTGACCGAGTATTGTCTGGGATTGAGGACGAAGCCCGTCTGGGGAACCTCCACCGCTGATTTTCATCAGGAAGGTGAAGCCGGTGAGAAATTAGGAAATTTTCCAACAGTTTTCCTGGTAAAAAATAAGACCAAAGACGATATCCTGGATTCCTTGAAGAAGGGCAGGATGTATTCTTTTCGCGGAGACATTTCCTCGCCGCGCCTTATTCTCGAAGAATTCTCAATCTCTGCTCCAGGAAATTCTCATCAAGAATTTATGGGCGGGCAGATTGTCTCTGAAGGCTACCCGAGAATAAATATCCGCGTTTCCGTTGATGCTTTCCAGGAAGGGAATTTGCTCACTCTGAGGCTGATCCGCTCCGGCAATCTTATCAAAACTTTTTCAGCTCAAAGCCCCTTGGTTGTGGATTTCAGGGATGAATTCTTTGAGCCAGGGAAGAAAATATACTATCGTTTGGACGTGAATGATAAAAAAAACAGGACGTTGGTTTCGAATCCTATTTTTGTTGAATTTCAGGCTTCATCAAACGCTAAGTCTCCAACGCCAAAAGTGGGTGACTGAGAGGCTCTTATTTCTTCAATAACTGCCTTATTCCCCCGGCAATGGCAAACAAGAGGAGGGTCTGCGTAAACCGAAGATAAGCCTGAGCCTCAATTCCATGAACTTTGCCAAAAGGAAAAGGCGTCACCAGAATTCTGGAAATAACTCCTAAAATCAAGCTGATGATGGCGAGGATAATACACACATCACAAAGGATTTTGATGGTTTTATCCATTTTGCCTCCTCAATCCTTAAAATTACTATGAATAATATGAATGGGTAAGGAGGATGTCAAGTGTTTTCTTTTCTTTT
>CAZGMN010000125.1:7928-9206 GCA_964526905.1 uncultured Eubacteriales bacterium | reverse complement strand
TATATTATTTTCAGCAACTTGACTTTATCCCCTAAATCTGATTAAGAGTCCGCTGCTCTACCACTTGAGCTAACGGGTCATGAAATCTTTTTTAGTTTAGAGGAGTGCTCTGGACTTGTCAAATAAAAGGGGACAGTCCCCTTTTTCCGTATTAATCCTCTAATTCTCGTTTTGAGGAAAAAGGGGCTGTCCCCTTTTTTCTTAATTTCCTTTTATTATATAATGTCAGCAATAAGGAAAACGTCTGATGAATTTGAACATCTTCATAATTCTCTTCGCTGCAGCGCTTGTCATTCTCCTTATCTTCCTTTTTTTGTCTTTGAAGAAAACATCATCGAGAATCGGCGAGCTAACAAAATCCCAGTCTGACAACCAAGCCCTTTCTTTGATGCAGCAACAGATCGGCCAGCTCACCCAAGCCGTGAACCAGCAGCTCCAGAATATGAGCCTCCAATTCCAGAAAACCTCAGGCGATATCGGCAGCACGCTGGGCGATGTCAAAAAAGACATGGGAAAAATGGAATCCGCAACCCATGAAGTCCTGGAAAAGGCAAAAAACATTGCTGATTTAGAAGCTTTGCTCAGAGCCCCGAAGTTCCGCGGCGGATTCGGCGAGCTTTTCCTCAGCGACCTCTTAGCTCAAATCCTTCCTCCTGCCCATTACGAGCTTCAATATAAATTCAAAGGCGGAGAAAAAGTTGATGCCGTTATCAGAATTGGAAAAAACATTGTCCCTGTCGACGCCAAGTTTCCTCTTGAAAATTTCAAAAAGCACCTTGCTGAAGAAGAGGGCAAAGCCAAAGAGGATCTGAGAAAAAAATTCATTTCCGATGTCAAAAGACACATCGACAGCATCTGCGAAAAATATATCCTTCCTGACGAAGACACCTACGATTTTGCCCTGATGTACATCCCGGCAGAAAATATCTACTACGAGACCATCCTCAAGGATGAAAGCTTCGGCGAGGAAAGAAGCATCTTCTCCTACGCCCTGGAGAGAAGGGTCTTTCCTGTCTCGCCCAACTCCTTTTTCGCCTATCTGCAGGTCATCATCCTCGGCCTCAAAGGCCTCCAGATTGAAAAATCAGCCAAGGATATCTTTCAATCCCTTGCCCGGCTCAAAGGAGACTTGAGCCGTTTCAAGAACGACTTCGAAGTTATCGGAACTCATCTCGGCAACGCCAAGAGCAAGTTCGATGAGGCGGAGAGGCGCTTGGAAAAATTCTCGGACAAGCTGGAGCTTGCCAGCGAGGCGATGCCCGAGCAGCTTCCAGAAAA
>CAZGMN010000125.1:0-7828 GCA_964526905.1 uncultured Eubacteriales bacterium | reverse complement strand
AGACGCTTTCGCTCTTCTCAAAAAAATAGGCACCCAGCCCGATCATCACCGAAGAAAAGAAAATCATGATGATACAGTCGGAAAGGACTGAAAGCGAAGAGACGCCGATCAAAGCCCCTCTCAAGCCGTCCACACCATAGGTAAGGGGGTCCAGGTGGGAAATGTATCTCAGCCAGCGGGGAAAGTTTTCCAGAGGATAAAGAGCACCAGATAAAAAGAAAAGGGGAAAGATGACAAAGTTCATGACGATGCTGAAGCCCTGCATGTCCTTCATCTTCGAAGCAAAAATCAAGCCCAGGCCGATGAACGTCACCGCAGTCAAAACCATGAAAACAATGCCCAGAAGAAACAAGGGGACGGTGATAATCTTGAAGCCGACAAGAAAAGAGATGAAAAGAATGATCACAGCTTGAATCAGCGTTGTCGTCGCCCCTCCGGCAATCCTTCCCAGGACGAGGGAGACCCGGCTGACAGGCGCAACCATGATCTCTTTCAAAAAACCAAACTCTCTGTCCCATAAGACCGAAAGGCCGGCGAATGTTGAGGAGAAAAGGATGCTCATCCCCAGAATTCCGGGCACCAAAAAGCGGATATAATTCACGTCTGTGGCCAAGCCTGGGACATTCATCCGGCTGAAACCCATGCCCAAAAAAGCAAGAAAGAAGAGGGGCATGGCCAGGGCTCCGACTATTCGGGATTTTGCCCGGAGGAACCTCTTCATTTCTCTCACCCACAAAACATAGACAGCCGTCTTGTTGATCATCTGGCGTGGGCCCTCCTTATTGTCATCTGCCGGTGGCGGTCGTTCTGGCTTCCTTCCTCTCCTCTTATTGTCCTTCCGGTAAAATGCAAAAATACATCTTCAAGGCTCGGCTTTCGCAGATGGACGCAGGTGACATTCACTCCAAGCTTCTGGGCGGCACGAACCAATTCCGGAATTCTTCTCTCGCCCTTCTCCATGGTCAAACTCAATATCTCACCATGCCTGGTCATACTCTTGATCCAGGCAAAGCTCTTGATCTGGCCGATGAGGGAATCGGCGTTCCCGTCAACTTCCATGGAAACAACATCTCCGCCGAGGATATCCTTCAATCTGGACGGTGTGTCCATGGCCACAAACTTTCCGTAATCCATAATGGCCGCCCGGTCGCAGAGGTAGTCCGCCTCTTCCATATAGTGAGTGGTCAGGATGATGGTCACTCCGCTCTCTTTGTTCAATTTTTTGATATAGTCCCAGATATGTCTCCGGGTCTGGGCATCAAGGCCAAGAGTTGGCTCATCAAGGAACAAAACCTTGGGCTCGTGGATCAGCCCCCTGGCAATCTCCAGCCTTCTTTTCATACCGCCTGAATATTTCTCAACCAGGACATTGGCTTTATCCGTAAGCTCGACGAGTTCCAAAACATGCTTTATTCTTTTCCGCCTTTCCTCCTTGCCTATCCCGTACATCATCGCATGGAATTCTAAGTTTTCCTTTCCGCTGAGCTTGGTGTCAAGGGCAGGCTCCTGGAAAACAACTCCGATGCTGCGCCGGATATCATCCTTGCTCTTGGAGATATCAAATCCGGCAACTTCTCCGTAGCCTGAAGTCGCCTTGAGCAGCGTGGAGAGCATGTTGATTGTCGTCGTCTTGCCAGCGCCGTTTGGGCCGAGGAGTCCAAAGAGCTCGCCTGTGTTGACTGCAAAAGAGATGTGGTCAACAGCAACGAAGCCGTTGAATTGTTTTGTCAGGTTCTCGACTCTTATTGCAGATTCACTCATTCTCGTCTCATTCAGATAAATATTTAAGCATAAATTATAATACATGGAGTCAAATTTATGTTAGTTCTTTTTAGAAAGAGGATGCATCCTTAATTCAGTAAAAAATTCGTCATCACCGGATTGAATGCTTGCTTTTGGATATTTTTTCCAATTGAGCACAAGAATTTAACGGGAAGCGATTTCATCTCCAAAACAGCGATAGATTGCTCATGAAAGAGGGTGAGGGTTGAGGGTGAAGCGGCCCCTATGAAGCCTGAGCGGGCATGGTTTCTCTCCGAAGGAGAGAAGAGCGAAGGCTGAATGGGAGCTGATTTTCCTCGCTGGGGAAAATCAGCGTGCGCTGAACCCTCAACCCTCACCCTTATCACGGAAAAAGAAATGCTTCCGAGAGCGGCCAGAAAACTTCAGCTGAATAAGCTTTGGGAGGATTCTGAGTGAGGGCTTTCCCGGATTAAGCTTAAATTGACTGCACCCTCTCTCTCAAAATATTCTTATAAAGGATGATGCTCACCGCTGCAGCAACAAGGAGCAGAGCAATCCCTGTCTTGAATTCAAGCAGGACGATTTTTCCGATGCCGAATAAAGAGCAGTAAATAAGAACAATTCCCAGAAGCCAGTTCAAGAGATCTTTCAAAATTCTTGTCTCTTTTTCTGCAATCCCTATTCCTTCTTTTACAGGTTTCCACATTCCGCCTGGCTTAATTTTCTTATAGAAACGAATCAAGTGCTCTTTATCGACTGGCTTGGTTAAAAATGTGGCAACAACCCAGACCACAGTCGTTATGCCAACCGTGATCAACATTCTGTAGGCCCAGTTCAACTCGCCGGGCAAGCCAAATCGAGTTTTCAATAAAACGACGGCCACCACAAAAGAACAGGCCATGGCCGCTATCTCGCTCCAGGCATTTATCCGCCACCAGTACCATCTTAAAATGTAGACAAGGCCTGTGCCTGCTCCGATGGCCAGGAGAAGCTCCCAGGCTCCCTTGATACTGTTCATTTGATAAGCGGCAATGCCGGCAAAAATCATGAGGAGCACAGTCAAGACTCTGGAGACAAAGACATAATGGGCGGACGACCCCTGCTTATTGATAAACCTCTTGTAAAAATCGTTGACCAAGTAGGATGCTCCCCAGTTCAGATGGGTAACGATCGTGGACATGAAAGCGGCGAAAAAGGCAGCAATCATCAGGCCCTTTAATCCAACAGGCAGAAAGGAGACGACCATCTTGGGATAGCCGAGCTTTGGGTCAGAGAGGTTGGGAAAAACGACCATCACCGCCAGAGCGACAAGAATCCAGGGCCAGGGTCTGAGCGCATAATGGGCGATGTTGAACCATAATGTGGCCAGCACAGAATGCTTCTCATCCTTGGAGGCTAATATCCTCTGGGCGACATATCCTCCACCGCCCGGCTCTGCGCCAGGGTACCATGTTGACCACCACTGGACGGCAATGTAGACAAAGAAGGCGAGCAAAGGCAGGGCGGTCGAGCCCATTGTCGGGAAGAAGCTCAGAGTTTGGGGATGGGAAGCCATGACTTTTAACTTGAGAGCCTTGATTCCTCCGACATGGATGACAGAGATTACGGCTAAGGCGATGGAACCGGTCATGGCAATAATAAATTGAAAAAAATCGGTGATAACCACTCCCCATAAACCTGACAAAACTGTGTAGAAAACGGCAAAGACAAGAGAGATGACAAGGGCTAAAATCTTGGGAAAGGAAAAAGTCACCTCGAGTATGGCGGTCATGGCCAAGGTCACCCAGGCCATAATCATGCAGTTTATGGGGAGGCCGAGATAGACCGCACGAAAACCTCTGAGAATGGCGGCAGGCTTGCCGCTGTAGCGCAGCTCGGTGAATTCGATATCGGTTAAGACCTCTGACCTTCGCCACAGCTTGGAGAACAAAAAGACGGTCATCATTCCTCCCAGGACAAAATTCCACCAGAGCCAGTTTCCGGCGATCCCGTTTTTAACAACAATCTCGGTTACAGCTAAGGGAGTATCTGCGGCAAAGGTGGTGGCCACCATCGATGTCCCGGCGAGCCACCAGGGCAAAGCTCGTTCAGAAATAAAGAAGCTCTCGATACCCTTTCCGGCCCTCTTGGCATAAATGGAGCCGACGACCAGCGAAAAAACAAAATAGGCGGCAATCAAACTCCAATCGATGAAAGATAAGGCCATTGGTTTTCTTCCCCCTAGTCTTTAACCCAGAAAAATTTTAATGTCAAATTTCAAATTGAAACCCCTAAAACTTTTTTCATTTCCCCCCCCATTTATTGAAAATATTTTTTAGTTTGTAAAGAACGTCTCCTTTTGATATTAGCCTTTAGCTTTTTTGAGACTCAGAAAAAGCTCTCTGAGAGTGACACTCGCCGTTCCTGCGGCAAACATCCCAAGACCAATGAGCATCGGACCGAGCCAATAAACAGCTCCTGCCCCGGCTGCGCATCCAATCAACGGCCAGGGGAAGATGCGAAAGTAACCTGTTCTTTTTGTTTTGGACAAAACTTCATAAATGACGATTCCTGCTGTAAAGCCTGCCGCAGTCATCAGCGGGGCTAAAATCCAGCAGACAGCTTTCAAAGGAGGATTATCCATATTAGAAACCTGAATGAAAGCCGCCAGCCAGACCACGTTGAAAAGACCGCCAAAAAGAAGCGAAAGTGAAACTTTGACGAGCAATCTCCCTAAGTTATCAATCTTCACTAATAGCTCTTTAGCTCAAAAAAAATTACCCTCAGAGCAGTTATTGGAAATCAGAGGATACTGTTTTATAAAATCATATGCTTTTGGAGAGCAATCTGTCAACGCAAGTCAGTATTTTTTTCGTGATGGAAAACCACGTTTTCTCAAGATACCCAGCCTGAACCTATTTGAGCCCATCTACGTCGTAGATTTGAGGATGCCTCTTCAAGGCAAAGATGTCTAATAAGAAAAAGATAAATTTATCTGGCCGAAGATTTGTTCTTTTTCTTGAGTCTTGAATCGCTTTGTGTTGTAAACATAAATGTAGCTCAATCTGAACCGGCCGCTTATCACTGTTATTCCGGCAGCGACATTGGCTATTAAGGTTCTTTTCTCAACACTGTGGCTGTGGCCGAAAGTATTGCCCTCGAGAAAAATGTCCCGGAGGACAGCCTCTCCTTTGACTGCAAGAAGAAAGTGAATTCCAAACTTGTTTTGTGGGCTGAGGGATGAATCTTGTTTTTGAGCAGCTGAGGCAATCTCCTCTCTACTAGTGGTGCGAAAATGAAAAGTTCCAAAATCATCCGGCAGGTTTAGGCCGCACCTCGCTTCAATCCCGGCACTTGAGCCGATATAAACATTTCCCAAGCCAGCTTCCAGGTCTGAAAGCAAATCATAGCCAAAGCCGCGGCCGGCCCCAGAATAGAGAAGCTTCCTTTTGTGCTCAAAGATAGCCTCCAGAGCCAGTTCATCATGAAGTTGATTATTCCAACCATTGGGATGGATGAAATTGAATAAATCATGAATAAATTTTTGTGTTTGTTCCGCAAAGGAATGAGGACCGACTATTCCCAGCTCAAACTCCAGCGTATCCATCGCCTGGATATTTCTGCTGTGAAAGCCAACTCCCACATAGGCTAAGCCGGCATAGGGGCGGTCCTCCTGGATGAGGTCGTTTCGCTCGATATCGTAAGGAGTGTAGATATTCTGTCCGAGGAAAATCGAGATTCGGTTGCGGGAGCCAGGCCTGACGAAGGGCGACATTTTACTTAAAGAATACAGCCATCTTGGAAGCTGAGAATCCGCTCTGCTCGCCGTCAAATCGGCAGAAACCCAGGTCAGCCTGACTCCATTGGTGTAATACCGGTCTATTAAGGCAAAGATGTCGTTTTCAAAGTTGAGGCTGATTATTCCTCGATTATTGACTTTCTCGCTTTGAGCAGCTGCCTTAAGCGGCAGAACTCCTGTAAGGGCCAAATGAATGAAAAGGATCAAGGGCACTGCAACTCGACCAATCTTCAAGCTTAACTTTTGATTCATCTCATTCTCGGCTCTTTTCCTGTTGATCAACTCATAAAGAAATGACCCTTTCTCTGTTTTCAAAAAAAGCTTATAACATAGGCGCTATTTGAAATCAATGAAGACATACACAAAATCTGATTCTGGACAAGGATTTTAAAAATTGATATTAAGATAAAAGTGATAACCCATGTCCAGGACAATGAGCTAAACAAAGTGGCAGCCAGACTCAAATTTATTACATATTATTAGGTTCGCATCCAAAGGAAAATAATGAGTAAAAGTTCCACCAAAGATTTTTATGAGATCCAGCGCCAGCAGTGGAGAAAAAGCCTCTTTCTTTTCTTGGTGCTCATTCTTTTCTATTTCCTCGCCATCGGGCTAATCTCTATCGTCCTGCTGCTAAGCTTCGGTTTTTTTCTGGGCAGAGGAAATCTTTTTTCTGGAAGCTTCCTGATCCAGTTCCTTGTGGCCAATCTCGCCATTTCCATCCTCATCGCCGCCTTTCATCTGTTCGAGGCAAGGATGTTCGGGGCAAGGTTCATCCTCAAACACCTCGATGCTCAAGCTCCTGACCCTTTAGACCGCTACCACAAGCGGTTCGTGGATATTGTTGAAGAAATCAGGATTGCCAGCGGGCTGCCTACCAAAGTCTCTCCTCACATCATGCCTTCATCTGCCCTGAACGCCATGGCCGTGATTTCTGCTGATAAAACGCCGAACATCGTCATCACCGAGGGAATGCTTGCCGAACTGACAAGGGATGAGCTCGAGGCTGTCGTCTCTCATGAAGTCGCCCACATCAGCCGCGGCGACTCTTTTTATCTTACTCTTGTCTGCTCCCTCGCCAATTTTTTTGAGCGCTTGAGGGAGGCTTTAGAGCCTGAAAAACCATATCAAAGAAGTGGGCCTCAACAAGAAGAAGGAAGATTGACATCTCCTTTTCTTTATTTCGCTGTCTCACTCTCATCGGTCGTCATGCATCTTCTGAGCACTCTCATCAGCAGGGAAAGAGAAATCCTCGCCGACGCCGCGGCTGTGGAGTTCAGCCGCAATCCCTCAGCGCTTGCCCGCGCCCTCTACAAAGCCCATCTGAAAAATTCTTTTGTCGGAGATTTCAAGCTGACCTACACTCCGCTGTTCATTGTCCATCCTGAATCAGGCAGCGAGGCGGAGGGCTTTTTCGCTGATTTATTCAACACTCATCCGCCTCTGATGAAAAGAGTCAGGCTCCTGGCTGATATGGCAAACACCACACCGGCGAAAATCATAGAAGAAGTCTGGGAAACCCAGAAAAGACGGGACAAAGCGCGGGCTATTATTCCTTCTCATGAAGAAGCCGGCCAAGAAATCCCCTTGCCGGCGGCTGAAGCAGAAGCCATTACACCCGAGGAGGGAAAAATCTGGTCTATCAGGGACCCTGAAGGCAATTGGCAGGGGCCTTATTCACTCCAGGAACTTCTTTTTGTCCACTCATTCAGCCCCTTGATAAGAGTAAAGAATCTGCAGGAAGGAATAGAAGCTCAGGCCAAAGAGTTTTTGCAGGTCCGAAACGCGTTCCGCAGATTAGGGAAGAAAAAGCCGATAGATTTATCGAGACAGAATAAATGCCCCCGCTGTCATCTTCCTCTTGCTGAAAGTTATTATGAAGGAGTGGCCATAAAATTCTGTGCCCAGTGCGGTGGAAAGCTGGTGGATGCTGTGGCCATGAGCCGGATCTTCACTAGAAAGGAATTTGCTTTTTCTGAGCAGTTAGTAAAGAAAGCCTCTGAGTTCAAGGAAAAATTTCTACTCAATCCCATCAGCACCACAAAAATAAACCCGCAAGGAGAAGGAAGCATTTTCTGTCCGAACTGTGGAAGCCGGATGCTGCCCAGGCCCTATAACTATCAATATTTTATCCCCGTGGATAAATGCCTTTCCTGCTACAAGATCTGGTTCGATGCCGACGAGCTTGAAATCCTCCAAATCCTTATTGAAAAAAAATAAAGGGCTCCGGCTTAGTGCTTCGAAAACACGCCGCTTTTGCCCCAGCGAGGCAAAAGCTGCTCGGTTTCAGGCTTCGCTCTCCTCGAC
>CAZGMN010000124.1:8508-9220 GCA_964526905.1 uncultured Eubacteriales bacterium | reverse complement strand
GGAGGAAGAGAAATGGAATTTAAGATTAAAGCGGAGAAGAGAGGAGCCTTTGGCAAAAATGAGGCCCGTCGCCTGAGAAGAGAGGGAATGATGCCGGCCGTTCTCTACGGAGCAGAGGATTTCAGTATTCCTTTGACTTTAAAAAAGAAGGATGTCTTCACGATTTTAAAGTCAGAATTGGGAGAGAGAACGATTTTTCAGGTGACTTATGACTCAGAGATTAAAAACGTGATGATCAAGGAGCTGCAGAGGAATCCGGTTTCTGATGAAATCCTTCATGCCGACTTCATCCAAATCGCCATGGACAAGGCCATCCGAGTTTCTATTCCGGTGATTCCTGTCGGAGAGGCGGTGGGTGTCAAGACTGAAGGAGGATTCGTCGACCTCATCACTCGAGAAGTAGAGATTGAATGCCTCCCTAAGAATATTCCCGAGCATTTGAAAGTTGATATCAGCAATCTTCATCTTCGTCAATCTCTCAAGGTGGGAGACCTGGCTCCTCCTGAGGGAGTAAAGGTTATCAGCCACCCTGATACGGTTTTGGTCCTCATCGAGGCTCCTTTAAAGGAGGAAGAGGTTGTCGTTGAGGCAGAGGAAGAAGTTGTGGCCGAAGCTGCAGAGCCTGAAGTCATCAAGAAGGAGAGGGGCGAAGAGGAAGAAAAGGAAGAAGAAAAGGAAAAGAAAGAGTAAGACTTGTGGGCAGTTGTTGGAC
>CAZGMN010000124.1:0-8498 GCA_964526905.1 uncultured Eubacteriales bacterium | reverse complement strand
TGTTGGACTGGGCAATCCTGGAAGACAATATTCAGGGACAAGACACAATGTGGGATTAACCTTGGTCAAGAGAGTCGCTAAAGCTTGGAAGGTTAAATTGAGGAAAAAAGTTTTCTTTTCAAAAGCGGCTGAGGTCGAAAGGAATAAGGAGAAGGTCATTTTAGCCACTCCTCTGACCTATATGAACCACAGCGGCCAGGCAGTGAAAAAAATACTTGAAGGGAGAAACATCAGCCCAGAAAACCTTATTGTTGTCTACGATGACCTTGATATTCCCTTGGGGGAAATCAAAATCAAGAAAAGAGGTGGAGCAGGAACTCATAAGGGGATGATGTCGATTGTTGAGGAGATTGCGACCGAAGATTTTTTAAGGATTAGAATCGGAATAGGCCCTTTATCCGCTGATAGAGATGCTGTCGATTATGTGCTCTCCCGGTTTGTAAAATCAGAAGAGCCGCTCCTCGAAGAGGGCTTGAAGAAGGCTCAGGAAGCCATCCAGCTGATCTTAGCCGGGGAAGCGGATAAGGCAATGAATATTTACAATCAACGAGGGAGAACTTTGTTCAGTTCGCCGTGACAGAGGACTCCTTGCTTCTTCTGAAAAAAGAAGAAGCTGTGAAACCACAAGGAGGTCAAGATGAGGTCATACGAAACAGCTTTTTTGCTCTCCCCCAAATTGTCAGAAGAGGAAACCGCAAATTTCATCGTCCAGATGGCAGATGTCATTTCTCAAAAAAAAGGGAGGATGATAAAAGAAGACAGGTGGGGAAAGAGGAAATTGGCCTATCCCATCAAGAGGTTTGACGAAGCCTTTTACGTGATTTTCCTTTACGAAGCAGAACCGGATGTCCCTTTTGAACTGGAGAGGCGCTTTAAGCAGACAGAGGCTGTTCTGCGTTTTCTGACGGTCAAAAAGGAGATTCTGGAGACCAAGCGCAAAAAGAAAAAAGGTGTCGAGGAAGAAGGCGAAGTTCCCGAAGAGAGGGAAAAAGAGAAAGAGAGTTTGCCAGTTGAAGAAACAGGCAAAAAGGAGGCATGAAAATGGCAGGAGAACAAAGACCAGAAAGAGGCCCGCTGCGGCGCTATTTCCCGCCAAAAAAGAAATTCTGCCGTTTTTGCCAGAGAAATGTCAGAAATATCGATTATAAGAATGTTGATATTTTAAAAAGATATATTCTGGAGAGAGGCAAGATTTCACCCCGTCGCATCAGCGGCACCTGCGCTTTTCATCAGCGGAAGCTGGCGGCAGCCATCAAGAGAGCGCGGCTTCTCGCCCTGCTTCCCTACTTAGAGGAATAGGATGAGGGCTTTAAAATTGGAGGGAAAATGAGAGTCATCCTCAAACAAGATGTTGAAAACCTTGGAAGGAAGGGGGACACTGTCGATGTGGCCGCGGGGTTCGGAAGGAATTATCTCATTCCTAAGAGATTAGCCATAGAGGTGACTTCGTCTAATATAAAGATGATAGAGATCGAAAGGCAAGCCCTGAAAAAGAGAATAGAGAAGGAAAGGCTGTCCTACCAGGAGCTCATCCAGAAGCTGAATCAGACGACCCTCACTTTCAAGAAAAAGGCGGGAGAGAAAGACCATATTTTCGGCTCGGTGAGTTCGTCCGACATCAGGGATGCCCTCAAGGAATTGGGCTATGAAATCGACAAGAAGAAGATTGTCCTTGACGAGCCGTTGAAGAGATTGGGAAACTATGCTGTGCCGATCAAGGTTTACTATGATGAGCAGGCAGAAGTCAAAGTTGAAGTTCTGAAAGAAGAAGAAAAGGAAGGGGAAGAAGAAAAAAAAGGATAGGGGAAGCGTGGACCTCGATTCGCTGTTTTTAAAAAAAGTTCCTCCTCATAGTCCGGAGGCGGAGAAGACTGTCTTGGGAGGGATCCTGGTTAACAACAAAAACCTGAATGTTGTTCTCTCCATCATTTCTCCCGAGGACTTTTACAAAGATGCGAACCGGAAAATTATCGAGAAGATTGTCTCTCTTGTCGACAAAGGGCTTCCGGTCGATATCCTCACTCTGAGCGATGAGCTTCAAAAGGCCGGGGTGCTGGAAGAGGTTGGCGGCGCTTCTTATCTCTCCTCCCTGATGGATGGAGTTCCGAAGAGCTTGAATATTGAATTCCATTCCCGAATCATCAAGGAGAGGTCTCTTCTGAGACAGCTCATTCTTTCCTCAGCCAAGATCATTTCCTCAAGCTATGAGCAGAAAGAAGATGCAGACGAGATCCTGGATGAAGCCCAGGCAGCGATCATTGAAGTGGCTGAACAGAGAGTCAAGCCGGGATTTGTCCAGGTTGCAGCTTTGACAGCGCCGACCATGGATATGATCAAAGTCCTCCACGATCGGAAAGAGATGGTCACCGGAATCCCCACGGGATTTCGTGACCTCGATCAGCTGACATCAGGGCTTCATAATTCCGAATTTATAGTCGTTGCGGCCCGGCCTTCGATGGGAAAAACAGCGCTTTGCTTGAACATTTCCCAGTATGCAGGCATCAAGACAGAGTATTCTATCGGCTTTTTTTCTCTGGAGATGGCCAAAGAGCAGGTCGTTATCCGGCTGCTCTGTGGCGAAGCCCAGTTAGACATAAGAAAGGTGAGGACAGGCTTTATCGGAGAAAGAGACTTTGAAAAACTCAAGCTGGGCGCCGAGGCCCTCTCTCGAGCCAAGATATTCGTCGATGAGACCGCTGCCCTGACGGTCATGGAGATGAAGGCCAAGGCCCGAAGGCTCAAGATGGAGCAAAACCTCGACCTTCTCTTTGTCGATTATATCCAGCTCATGCGGCCGGGCGGGAGGTTTGAGAATAGAACCCAAGAGATGTCCTATATTTCCCGCTCCCTCAAAGAATTGGCCAAGGAGATTAAGATTCCGGTGGTCGGGATATCGCAGCTCAGCCGCGCTCCGGAGAGAGGGCGGCGGGAGCCGATTCCTCAATTATCGGATTTGAGAGAATCAGGAGCCATCGAGCAGGATGCCGATGTGGTGATTTTCATCTATCGTCCGGAACTCTATCGGCCCAATGATGAGAATATCAAAGGAATGGCTGAGATAAATGTCGCCAAGCAGAGGAATGGACCCACCGGCAAGTTGAACCTTGCTTTTATCAAAGAATATGCCCGCTTCGCTGATATGGAATTTCATTCCTTTTGAAGCCTAAAAATGCTCCGGTCAGCAAAAATCCCTCTTTATTATTTCAATTCCTTTTTGGAGCAGGTCGGAGAAGTGGGCCTGCTGCTGGTCAAGGTTCTCAAGAATTTCTTTAAGAGGCCGTGGGAGAAGGAGACCTTTATCCAGCAGCTCGAGGAAATAGGCGTCAAGTCTCTTCCAGTTGTCTCCTTGACCGCGGCTTTTGGCGGCCTTGTTTTTGGGCTTCAAACATACATCGGCTTTCACAGGTACATAGGCCCCGGCTCAGAAACCTACGGAGGCCCGATCATCTCCCTCGGCCTCTGCAAAGAGCTCATTCCTATTTTAGTCGGCTTGATGGTCACAGGACGAGTGGGTTCGGCTATGGCGGCGGAGATAGGGACGATGAAGATTACAGAACAGGTGGATGCCCTTTTCACCTTGGGAGCCGACCCAACCCGCTATCTTGTCATCCCTCGAATTCTGGCTTCCTCGATCATGCTTCCCTGCCTGACGCTTTATGGAGACCTGATCGGCATGGCCGGCGGCTTTTTTTACAATGTTTACCTGATGGGCGTGAACCGGATTCTTTACATCAGGAATACGCTCCTCTATATCGAAATAGGAGATGTGCTCAGCGGGCTTCTCAAGGCCGCAGTCTTTGGCGTGATCATTGCCCTGATCGGCTGCTGGCAGGGGTTGAGAGCAGAAGGCGGAGCTGAAGGAGTGGGCCGGGCGACAACCCGGGCAGTCGTCATCGCCAGCATCAGCATCGTCATAACAAACTTTTTCCTCAGCAAAGCTATTCCTGCGAGTTGGGGCTAATGATTCAGGTCAACGATCTCCACAAAGCTTTTGGCCAGAAGAGAGTTCTTCAAGGTGTTAACCTTCAAGTCGAACGAGGAGAAACGATGGTCGTCATCGGCCAAAGCGGGTCGGGCAAAAGCGTCTTGCTCAAGCACATCATTGGACTGCTCAAGCCTGACAGGGGAGAAGTCTTTGTCGATAGAGTCGAAATCACCAGGCTCAAGGATGAGGAGCTTCGCCAGGTCATACGAAGATTCGGGGTGCTTTTTCAAGGGACTGCGCTTTTTGACTCGATGACAGTCGGCCAGAATGTGAGCTTTGGACTGGAAAGATATACGGATTATTCCCCCGAAGAAATAAAGAAATTGGTGACGGAGAACCTGGCCAAGGTTGGATTAAGAGAAGTTGAGAATCTTATGCCATATCAGCTCAGCGGTGGAATGAAAAAAAGAGTTGCCCTGGCCAGAGCCATTGCCTACTCGCCGGATATCATCCTTTATGACGAGCCTTCAACTGGCATCGACCCCATCAGGGCTGATGCCATAAATGATTTGATTCTCAGGATGAAGCAGGAGCTGAAGGTTACATCCCTGATCATAACTCATGATATAATCAGCGCCTATAAGGTTGCCGATAAGATTGCCATGCTCTACCAAGGCAAGATCGTTGATTCGGGCAGTCCTGAGGAGATTCGGAATTCAAAAAATCCGGTTACTCAGCAATTTATTCACGGCCGAGCCGAGGGTCCTATCAAAAGCTGGTAAAATAAAGCCTTGAGAGTTATCATTTGGGCGGCGTTTTAAGAATGAGAGAGAGTATATGAGGCGAGAGATAAAAATTGGGCTTTTCCTGACAGTGGCCATCTTCGTTCTCGCGGCCTTTATCTTCATCGTCGGAGATTTGAGCGTCCTTTTCAAAAAGCCCGGCTACCTTCTCTATGTTTCCTATGACTCGGCTGCTGGCCTGGAAAAAAGGGCGCTGGTCAGAATGGCCGGGGTGAAAATCGGATATGTCAAGGATATTAGACTAAAAGGAAGCAAGGCTAAAGTCGAGCTGAGCATTGACGCCGGGATTGATGTTCCCCGCGGTTCCAAGGCTACTCTGGCTTCATTGGGGCTTTTAGGGGAAAAACACATAGAAATCATCCCGGGCAAAGAAGCAGATTTTTGTCTTCCGGGAGAGAACATCGAAGGCATCCCCCCTGTGAGCTTTGACCAGATGGGAACTCTTTTGCTTTCCATAGGCGATGAATTTAAAGAGATGACAAAGGCTTTGAAAGACATGCTCGGTGGAGAGGAATCAAAAGCCAACTTTCAAAATTCCCTCCAGAATCTTTCTACCCTCACAACGGATTTAAAAGAGTTTTTCGCGGCAAACAGAGAAGAAATCGAGCATGGACTGCGCAGGCCTTCCCAGGCGATTGAAAAATTTGAGAAAAGCATTGATGAGGTCAGCCGCAACCTAAAGGAAGTGACCTCTCTTATTAAGGATGTTGTCGAGGAAAATAGGCCGGGCGTCAAAGTCAACCTGGAAAGAATAAGAGAACTGTTCAATAAGATAGAGGAGTCTTTGAGGCTTCTGAACGAGACTCTGGAGAAGATTAACAAAGGTGAAGGGACGCTGGGCAAGCTCATCAGCCAGCAAGATTTATACAAGAGAGCAGAAAGCGCGCTGGATGATTTTGAGAAAGTCGTCAATCCGGTTTCCGAGTTGGAAATCTATGGCGAGCTGAGGGCAGAATATTACGGAAAGAGCAACCTTTTGAAAAATTATTTTACCCTTGATCTCAGGCCTGATAAGAAGAAACATTTCTTGGCCCAGGTTATCCATGACCCCTGGCGAGATAAATTCGTTTATTCGGCCCAGGGCGGATTCAAGCTGGGCGCCTTCTCTCCCAGGGCTGGAATCATGGAATCAAAACTGGGAGCAGGGATTGATTATTCGATTGGCGAGGATAGGTTGAGGCTCAGCCTGGAGGGGTTTGATTTCCAGCGAAAGCCCCGTCCTCAGTTCAGGCTCCGGGCAAGGTTTTCTCCTTTAAGACATTTTTATCTTATCGCCGGAATCGACGATTTCACCCTTGTTCCTGAAAGAGAAATATTCTTTGGTCTTGAATTAGGTATTAAATGAAGAGCAAAACGATTTTTGTCTGCCAGAGCTGCGGCTTCCATTCTCCAAAATGGCTGGGCCGATGCCCCAGCTGTGGAGAATGGAACACCCTGATCGAAGAGGTTGAGGAGCAGGCTCCGGCTGAATATTCCTTCCCCCCTTCAGAGCCTGTTCTCTACCAGGAGATAAAGGAGGCGAAGAGGGAAAGGATAAAGGCTGGAATTGAAGAGTTAAACCCGGTGCTTGGAGGCGGCGTTGTGCCCGGCTCTCTTATTCTGATTGGAGGCGAACCCGGAATCGGCAAGTCCACCCTTCTTCTTCAGGTCAGCCGTGATTTTGTTGCCCAGGGAGAGAAGGTGCTCTATGTTTCGGGAGAAGAATCTCTGGAGCAGATTAAGATTCGCGGCGACAGGCTGGGAATAAAAGACGGAAACCTCTATCTCCTGGCAGAGACAAACCTGGAGCGGGTCATTTCCCAGGCAGAGAAGCTGAGCCCTCAGATTTTTGTCTTGGATTCTGTCCAGACCATCTTTTCCTCGAAATTGTCTTCCAGCCCGGGCACGATCAGCCAGGTGCGGGAAGTGGCCAACCAGGTGTTCCGTTTCGCCAAAAAGAACCAGGTTTCCTCATTCCTCATCGGACATATCACCAAAGAAGGCTCGTTGGCCGGGCCCAAGTCGTTGGAGCATATGGTGGATGTTGTCCTTTACTTTGAAGGCGAGAGGGACCACAGCCATCGGGTGCTGCGTGCCCTGAAGAACAGGTTTGGGCCGGTCTCAGAGCTCGCCATTTTTGAGATGGGAAACCGAGGACTTCAGCCCATTCCAAATCCTTCTGCCTTCTTCCTCAAAGAGAGACCCTTAACAGAACCCGGAAGCGTTGTCGTCTGCACCATCAAGGGTTCCCGTCCGCTGCTGGCAGAGATTCAAGCCCTCGTCTCCTCAACTCTTTTTGCCGGAAATCCAAGAAGGATGACCATCGGTCTCGACCATTTCCGAGTGGCCATGCTCTTAGCCATCGTCGAGAAAAAGCTTGGCATGAGCTTCGCTGGAGAAGATATTTACATCAATGTTGCCGGAGGGCTGAGCATCGAGGAGCCGGCCACAGACTTAGGAGTGGTCATGGCTGTTGTCTCCTGTCTGAAGAACAAAGCCATTCCGGCTGAGGCCGCTTTTTTTGGAGAAGTCGGCCTGAGCGGGGAGATCCGTTCCGTGGGCCAGCCTCTGGCCAGGGTGAAAGAGTCCCACGCTCTGGGTTTTCAAACCGTTATTTTGCCTCAGGGCAACCTCGCTCAAATCTCGAAAGAAGATATCCCGCCTGTAAAATTAATTGGAGTTGAGAATATCAGGCAGGCGTTAAAAATCATATCTTAAAGGTTAAAACTATGGGCATTTTTATTTTTCGCTTCGTCGTCATCGCCTTCATAACATTGTCCGGTTATTTCTTCGCTCCTTTTCATTTAAAGCCTCATATCGGGGCAGCCATTGCTTTTGTCTTGAGCGTGGTCATCATCTACCTGGAAACGGTGATTCGCAGAACCCAGTTCAAAATCATCTGGAGCTCGACTATAGGAACATTTGCCGGAGTTATTCTGGGCTGGGGCCTGGGTTCCATCTATCAAACCATCTCCAAAGACAGCGCAACTTCTTCTTTTATCAGAATATTCTTTCTACTCATCATGCCTTACATCGGATTTCTGGTTGGCACCCGGAAGTTCGAGTGGCTTGCCCCTCCTCATCTTTTCCGTTTTTTCCAAGAGAAAACAGTGGGCCATGACTACATGATTTTGGATACAAGCGTTATCATCGACGGACGCATTGCTGACATCTGCGACACGGCCTTTATCGGCGGAACGCTTGTCATTCCTCAATTCATTCTCAAGGAGCTTCAGCTCGTGGCCGATTCTTCTGATGCCTTGAAAAGGCAGAGGGGAAGAAGGGGGCTGGAAGTACTGGACCATCTTCAGAAATCTTCTCAGGTCGTGACAGTTATCTCTCAGATGGATTTCCCTGAGATCAAGGATGTGGATTCCAAGCTCATTCAGCTAGGCAAGCATCTGGATGCCAAAATCATCACCAATGATTTTAACCTCAATAAAATCGCCCAGCTTCAGGGAATTTCTGTTCTTAACATCAATGAGCTGGCCAACGCTTTAAAGCCTGTTGTCTTGCCTGGAGAAATGTTGAAGGTTTTCATCCTTAAAGAAGGAAAGGAAAAAGACCAGGGAGTGGCCTATTTAGATGATGGGACCATGGTCGTCGTCGACAATTCGAGAAGGATGATCGGGCAAAACATCGAGATCACCGTGACCTCTGTCCTGCAGACGACTGTGGGCAAGATGATTTTTGGCCGCTACAACGAAGTCTCCCGGTAGAAATATCCTCTCTCAGCAAAGCCTGCTCGGTTTCAGGCTTCTCTCTCCTCGACCTTCGGTCGAGGAACCATG
>CAZGMN010000123.1:0-9313 GCA_964526905.1 uncultured Eubacteriales bacterium | reverse complement strand
CTCCATCGCCGTCGATAGGGAGAAATGTGATTCTTGCGGAAAATGCAAAGATGTCTGCGTCTATGAGGCGCTCGATATCATCGGCAGAGAAGTGACAGTTCAGGATGTGATGAAAGAGGTGGAAAAGGACCGGGTTTTTTTTGACGAATCAGGCGGGGGCGTGACTTTCTCTGGCGGAGAGCCTTTGCTCCAGCCTGATTTTCTCGTGGCCCTTCTCCAGGAATTCAAGAAAAAAGGAATCCGGACAACGGTCGACACTTCAGGATACGCTTCAACTAAAATCCTGGACAGAATCTCAGATAATGTCGACCTTTTCCTCTATGACCTCAAGGTCATGGACCCTAAGAAGCATAGAAAATATGCAGGTGTTTCAAATGAAATAATACTCGAAAATTTGAGGAGGCTGTCTGAAAAAGGAAAGAAGGTCATCATTCGCATCCCGGTCATTCCTGGTGTCAACGACGACCGCGAGAATATGAAAGCAATTGCTGAATATCTTCTTTCCCTCAAGAATATAAAGCAAATCAACCTCCTTCCCTTTCACCGGGGAGGTGTTCAGAAATACAAGAGGCTTGGAAAAAAGAATCTCACTGAATCCCTTCAGCCTCCTTCAAATGATAAAATAAATGAGATTAAAAAAATATTCATTGATTCTGGATTTGTTTTAGAAAAAAAAGGTGAGCCATGAACGAGAGGATAAAAAAATTAAGAGAACAAAGCATAAACACATCGCCTTACATAACTCCGGAGAGGGCAAAGCTCATCACTGAATTCTATAAGAGTGATCTCGCTCAAAAGGTGTCGGCGCCTGTGAGACGTGCTCTGGCTTTTAAATATTTGCTCGAGCACAAGAGCATCTGCATCAACGAAGGAGAGCTTATTGTCGGCGAGAGAGGGCCTGCTCCCCGCGCAACTCCGACCTATCCGGAGGTCACGGCCCACAGCCTCCAGGACCTCGATATCCTGAACACCAGGCCCAAGACATCTTTCAAGGTGGATGAGGGGACGAGAAAATTCTACGAGGAAGAGATCATCCCTTTCTGGAGAGGGAAATCGATTAGAGACCGTATCTTCAGTGAGGTATCCGAGGAATGGAAAAATGCCTATGAGGCAGGAATCTTCACTGAATTCCAGGAGCAGAGGGCGCCAGGGCATACGGTTTTAGACGATAAGATTTATAAAAAGGGATTTCTCGATTTTAAGAAAGAGATAAAAGAGAGCATCGGCAAGCTCGATTTTCTGCGCGACCCTGAGGCCTACAAGAAAAGGGAAGAGCTCAGGGCGATGGAAATCTGCGCCGAGGGCCTAATCCTCTTTGCCGAACGCCATGCTCAGAAGGCAAAAGAATTGGCCCTCAAGGAAAAAGACCCTGCCCGGAAAAAAGAGCTGGAAAGAATTGCCGAAGTCTGCTGCCGCGTCCCGGCCAATGCGCCCCAAAATTTTTGGGAAGCCCTGCAGTATTACTGGTTCGTCCATCTCGGTGTGGTTATCGAATACAACACCTGGGATTCCTTCAATCCAGGAAGGCTTGACCAGCATCTCTATCCCTTCTACAAAAAGGGAGTTGAGGATGGGACTTTGACCAAAGAGCAGGCAAAAGAGCTGCTGCAGGCTTTCTGGGTGAAGTTCAACAACCAGCCGGCCCCTCCCAAGGTCGGCGTCACCGCAGAAGAGAGCGGCACTTACACTGATTTTGCCTTGATCAACACCGGCGGGGTCAAGCCTGACGGCTCCGATGCTGTCAACGAGCTCTCCTACCTTATCCTCGATGTCGTTGAGGAGATGAGGATTTTACAGCCGAGTTCCATGGTCCAGATCAGCAAGAAGACTCCTGACAGCTTCTTGAAGAGGGCATTGAAGATTGTCCGCACCGGATTCGGTCAGCCTTCGATTTTCAACACCGACGCTATCGTCCAGGAGCTGGTCAGAATGGGAAAGTCTGTCGAGGATGCAAGAAATGGAGGATGCAGCGGCTGTGTCGAGACTGGCGCCTTCGGAAAAGAAAACTACAACCTTACAGGCTATTTCAACCTGCCCAAGGTTTTTGAAATCACGCTGAACAATGGAGTTGACCCCAGGACTGGGAAAGAGATTGGCTTGCGCAGCGGAGACCCTGCCCAATTTTCATCCTATGAAGAGCTCTTCGAGGCCTTCGAAAAGCAAATACAATATTTCGTTGACATCAAGGTCAAAGGAAGCAATATCATCGAGAGGTTGTATGCCGAGTATCTGCCGGCCCCGTTTCTCTCTATTCTTATCAGCGATTGTATCGCCAAGGGAAAGGATTACCATGACGGAGGCGCCCGCTACAACACGTCTTACATTCAGGGCGTTGGTTTGGGAACAATCACTGATATCCTTTCTTCAGTAAAATGTAATGTCTTCGACAAAAAGCAGGTCAGCATGCAAGAGCTCCTGGAGGCGCTGAGGCATAACTTCGAAGGATACGAGCCTCTCCGCCAGAGGTTCTTGAACAAGACGCCGAAATACGGCAATGACGACGACTATGCTGATGACATCATGAGGTCTGTCTTTGAAGCCTATTACAGCGCTGTGAGCGGAAGGCCAAACACCAAAGCCGGGTTCTACCAGATCAACCTCTTGCCGACAACAGTCCACATTTATTTTGGAAGGATGACCACGGCAACTGCAGACGGAAGGAAAGCTTCAGAGCCCCTTTCAGAAGGCATTTCTCCAGTCCAGGGTGCGGACAGGAAAGGCCCCACAGCCGTGATCAAATCCGCCTCGAAAATGGACCACGTCCGGACCGGAGGAACGCTTCTCAACCAAAAATTTACACCCCATCTTCTGGCTGATGAGGATGGGATCGACAAGCTCGCTCATCTCATCAGGTCTTATTTCAAGCTTGACGGCCATCACATCCAGTTGAACGTAGTCAGCGCTGAAATGCTCCGGGACGCACAGAAGCACCCAGAAAAATATCGCGACCTGATCGTCCGGGTTGCAGGCTACAGCGATTATTTTATTGACATCAATACAGACCTTCAGAATGAAATCATCAAACGAACAGAGCACCAGTCGTTTTAAATTTATTGGGCCTCTTCCAAGCTGTGGAGGTAAAGAGTATAAAGAATATCTATTCGGAATGGCCGGAGCGACCATTGAAGGTTTAGCCTTCCCGAGCCGCCCTTCGAGGGAACCCGGCTTTGCCGGGCGGCGAGGATGTCTGAGCGGAGCGAGTTCCGCAGCCGCCGAGAAGGGCGGTGAGGGAACGGCGTTAAAAACCTGATTGGGAGCGAAGCTATTCCGAATAGGATGTTCATAGAATCCACACAAAATGAAAGAGAGCTAATTTATAAATTAAAACAAGGAGTGATGAAATGTTTGATTCCAAAATTTATATTCAAAAGCGAAAACGTCTTCAAGAGCAAATCAAGACAGGCCTGATTCTTTTCGTCGGAAATGAGGAATCCCCGATGAATTATCCCTCCAACACCTACAATTTCCGGCAAGACAGCTCTTTTCTCTATTTCTTCGGCTTGGATTTTCCTTTGCTGGCTGCAGTGATCGATGTCGAAGATAACAAGGCGATTGTTTTCGGCAACGATGTCGGTATCGAGGATATCATCTGGATGGGGTATCAGCCTTCGATAAAAGAGAGGGCGATGCAGGCAGGGGTGAAAGAGACGATGCCCCTGAACAGGCTCGAAGAAACGGTCAAGAGCGCTCAACAAAAAGGGAAAAAAGTTCATTATCTTCCTCCCTACAGGCCTGAGACGAAATTGAAGATAGCCCACTTATTGGGCCTGCAGCCTGATGCTGTCAAAAGCGGTGCTTCAGAGGAGCTGATCAAGGCCGTTGTCGCCCAGAGGTCGGTCAAGATGAAAGAAGAGGTCGAGGAGATGGAAAAAGCCCACAGCGTCACCAACGAGATGCACCGAGTGGCGATGAAGATGGCCAAGAGCGGCGTCTATGAAAGGGAGATTGTGGGGAAAATTGAGGGGATAGCTTTGTCTCATGGCTTTAGCCTTGCCTTCCCCATAATCCTGACCATCAACGGACAGATCTTCCACAACCAGTACCGCGGGAACCGGCTGAAAAAAGGAAGGCTGCTCGTCAACGATTCTGGCGCAGAATCCGCACTCCATTATGCTTCAGATATCACCCGCACCATCCCTGTCAGCGGCTCGTTCAGCCAGAAGCAAAAGGAAATCTACGAGGTTGTCCTTGGCGCTCAGGAGACAGCCATTCAATCCATTTCCCCTGGAATCAAATATAAGGACATTCATTTCAAGGCGGCAAGATATATCGCTTCAGGCTTGAAAGAGCTGGGCCTGATGAAAGGTGACTTAGATGAGGCGGTGGAGCAGGGCGCTCACGCTCTTTTCTTTCCTCACGGCCTGGGCCATATGTTGGGACTAGACGTTCATGACATGGAAAATCTTGGAGAGGACTATGTCGGCTATGATGACAAGACAAAGAGGAGCGAACAGTTTGGCCTTGCCTATTTGAGGATGGCCAGAGAGCTTCAGCCCGGATTTGTTATGACTGTTGAGCCAGGAATCTATTTCATCCCGGCCCTGATCGATAAGTGGAAAGGAGAGAAGAAGCTGACCCAGTTCATCAATTACGATCAGGTCGAGAAATACAAAGACTTCAGCGGAATCCGGATTGAGGATAATGTCCTGGTTACTGAAAAAGGGCACAGAGTCCTGGGCAAACCCATTCCCAAGAGAGTGAAGGACGTAGAGAGGATTGCCGGCAGCGAGTGATTGATTAGATTTCTTCAAAAATTTTTTAGACCAACGAAAAAGTGGATCTTTTTCAAGATGATCAAAAAAACTTTTATATGTTTAAGATATATTAACAGCATTAACAGTATTTGACATTTGTCTTTTGCAAATATATATTTACCGCCTATTCCAGCAAGTGAAAGTCATGAAATGTGGAAAAATTTATAGCCTACAGAAGATGAGATTTTTGGCTGCAAAAGAAGAAATCATTTTAATTCAATTCAACTAAAAATAAAGGAGGCAAAAGTGAGATTTAAGAAGCTTCTTCCCATAGCCTTTTTTCTGCTCGCTGTTCTGGCTCTCATTCGTCTGACTGCTTTTAACAATCCAGACGGCAAGGAATGTGAGCTGTGTCTCACAGAGCCGCTCTCGGATGGCTGTACGGTGATCATGGTCGGGAAAGACGCCTCGACAGATGGCTCGGTCATGACCACTCATACCTGTGACTGCGGTCTTTGCGACTGGACTTGGCGTTATATCCCGGCCGCAGACCATGAGGCAGGCTCGAAGCGAAAGATTTATCACGTCGACCAGTTCAAAACCATTCCGCCGAGTGTCGGTTTGAAATGGGACAGATATTTAGATGATTTCACAGGGCTTGAAATCCCTGAAGTCGCCCACACTTTTGCCTATATTCATGGCGCTTTCGGCTACATGAACGACCAGCAGGTGGCCATCGGCGAGTCAACCATCGGCGCCCAGAGAAAGATGGAGAATCCAACACCGACGGCCAAGTTTGATATCACCATGCTGACTCTTCTTGCCATGGAGAGGGCAAAGACTGCCAGAGAAGCTATAAAAGTCATGGGAGAGCTGGGCGAGAAATACGGCTACGGATATACAGACACAGGAGAGATGCTGGCTGTCGCCGACTCGAAAGAGGTCTGGGTTTTTGAGATCATGCCTATCGGTCCGCTCTGGACTCCTGAGAGCGGAAAGCCTGGAGCTGTCTGGTGTGCGCAGAGGGTTCCTGATGACCAGGTCAGCGTCTGCCCGAATGAATCGCGGATAGGGGAGATTGACCTTAAAAAGTCTGATTACTTCATGGCCTCGCCCAATGTCATTTCTTATGCTGTCGAGGCCGGATTTTATGACCCGAAGAGCGGAAAGCCTTTCAATTGGAAGAGGGCTTACTCTCCGAGCGAACAAAGCGCCTCGAGCAGCAAGGGCTCGAGGGTTCGTCTCTGGCGCTTTTTCGACCTCGTTGCCCCTTCTCAGAAGTTCAGCCCTGATGCGCCGAACATGGATCTGCCTTTTTCAATCAAGCCGGATAAGAAAATATCAGTTTATGATGTGATGCTAATGACCAGAGACAAGTGCGAGGGGACTGTCTTTGACCCGGCTAGAGGGCTTCAGGGTGGGCCTTTTGCCAATCCGAACTTCCTTCCCTACGGCTTCAGGCTCGAAGACAAATCATATAGCACCTCACGGGTGATCGGTGTCAACCGAGCCGAATACATCACCATAACCCAGTGCAGAAGCTGGCTACCCAATCCTGTGGGAGGAATCGTCTGGCTTGCCTTTGGCGCTCAGGACACATCCTGTTATATGCCGCTCTATGAAGGAATCACAGAAATTCCCAGGTCTTTCGAGATTGGAGACCACTGGGAGTTCAACCGTAATTCTGCCCGCTGGGCTTTTGATTATGTTGATTTTCACACCCAGGTGCTCTATTCCTATGCCATCCAAGATGTCAGGGAAGCCCAGATAAAGTGGGAGAAGTCAGCCGTTGACCGGACGCCGGAGATCGATAAATTGGCGGCAGAACTTTATAAAACGAATCCGGCTCAAGCCCAGCAGTTCCTAACCGATTACTGCCTGGGCAATGCCAACCGGGTCATAGATGCCTGGTGGAAATTGGGTGACGACCTGCTGGTGAAGTATAACCATCTCTGGAGCTACGATGTCAAGACGCGGAAGAGAAATCCGATCAAGTTCCCAGACTGGTATCTCAAACTCCTTGTCGATTACAACAAGCTCGTCCCCCAGGAAGAGAAAAAGCAGGAATAATCTTAACTAAAAATTTAAGGAGGGGAGAATGGGTACCGCTTTAATCTTGATAGCTATTTTCATCGTGATTATCTTTTTATGCGGAATCAGAATTGTCAGACCCACGCACAGAGGCCTGGTCGAACGCCTGGGAAAGTATCATAGCTTTGCCAAACCCGGTTTTCACTGGATTATTCCTGTCATCGATAAACTCTACCGGGTCAATATCACCGAAGTCATGGTCGATGCCGAGCCTCAAGAAATCATCACCAACGATAATCTGAACGCGCGGGTGGATGCCCAGGTTTACTTTAAGGTCAAGGATGACGAGGAAAGCGTTAAAAGCTCCCAGTATAACGTTTACAGATATCACTGGCAGATTGTTAGCCTGGCGCGGACAACGCTCAGGAATATCATCGGCACGCTCACTTTGAAATCAGCCAACAGCGAAAGAGGGAAGATCAATGATGAACTGCAGAAGACGCTGAGGAAAGAGACTGTCAATTGGGGAATTGAGATTGTGCGGACAGAATTGAAGGAGATTGACCCGCCGAAGGATGTTCAGGAGACGATGAACAAGGTTGTCAAGGCTGAAAACGAAAAAATAGCAGCAGTTGATTTTGCCACGGCCACAGAAACCATGGCTGATGGCGCCCGCCGGGCAGAAATCAAGAAAGCCGACGGCATAAGGCAGGCAAGAATCCTGCAGGCAGAGGGCGAAGCCCAGGCCATCAAGCTGGTCAATGAGGCAGCCAATCAGTATTTTATCGGCAATGCCCAGCTGCTCAAGAGGCTCGAAACCGTGGAGAAGTCGTTGGCCACGAACGCCAAGGTCGTCATTCCGACTGGCACAGAATTGATCAATGTCATTGGAGACTTGGCTGGAATTCTTCCTGTGCCCAGAAGGGAAGAGGCCAGATAGTTAAAGACGCTTTTCTCCCTGAAGTCAGAGTTTGATTGCCGAAGAGAAGACATCCTTTCCGTTCGATATCCTGTCAAAAGCTTCGATGATGATGAAATAATTCCCGGATTTTAGCCTGTCAAAGCTTAAAGTGATTAATGGTTCGTCTTTAATGAGTTCTAACGTTTTTCCCTCAGAATAGACCTTCTTGGATTTGTCGTCGAAGATTGTGATTCTCACATCGGCAAAGCCGTGCGTTTTTCCCTCTGTTCTTACCCTGGCATAGTTTCTGAGGTTGAATTTTATCGTTTTAAAGCCTGAATGAAAATCAGTGATGGTGATAGGCGGCGGTTCCTTGGCGATGAAATGCTTGAGGTAGATGACCTCTGTTCCTTCGGCTTTAGTTTTAACCTCTATCTTTCTTTCCTTCTGGGCCGAGGTCTCTTCCGGACTGTAGACGAGAAGGTAATGGAAATCCTCTTTAACCGCAGCCTCTTTTAAAGCCTCCAGGACTTTGTTAGAAAAGGTTGTGGAGCCGCCGGTCGAAGAGCTTATTTGCCTAAAGCAATCTTCATAATCCTCGGCAACTTCTCCCAACTCAAAGTCCTGGGAAAGCAGCGTTCGTAAAGATTTAAGAAGAAGAAGGTGAAAAGTGACGTTTGCTTCTATGAAGAGCTCTCGGAGATTATCAACAGGGAAATTGCTGGTCAGGTCAAATGTTCTCTGCAGTTCGTATTGCCTGACCTGGATCTGCCTTGCTTTAGCCTGGTCTTGAGGGTCAATCTTGGTGTCAAGAACTCTGCGGATTTCAGTTTCAATCGGCCCTTCGTTTTTGAGCTTGGGGAACATCTCACGTTGCTGCATACAGATGGCCCATTTTTCCCCTTCCATCGGCTTAATCCTTTTGATGATTCCCTTATAGAGTTCAAAATCTGGTGTAATATATTGCCTTTTATATTCAAGCCAAGTTCTCTGATAGGTATCATAAAATCTGAGAATATCTTGAGCCCAATCACTCTGGCTTCTTTCAGTCACACCTTTAAGGCTTAAGAGCAGTCTGTCGCCTTCCTGGCTGAGTTGTTTGTAAGCCCTCAGAGTCGAAAAGGTGGAGATAACCTTGAATTTTTTTAACGTTTCTTTGAGATTGAGAACAACATCGGATAAACTCTGTCCTTTTTCAATATTGAGAATCCTATCTTCGGTCAGGATGATCAACTGGTCATGAGGTCGGAAGATGTCCTTGAAGAAATAATCGATGGCTTCGCCAACACCTTCGTTATAGTCGAAAATGTTGAGGATCAGGACAAAGATTCTATTTTTTTGAAGAGCTTTGATTTCTTCTTGAGGAATTTCTTGGGCGAGGGATATTCTTCTGGAAACAACCTCAAAAGCAGTGATCTCCTGCTTAATTCTATTTTCAAATACTTCAAAGTCTTCCTTATTCAAGTCTTTGACCACCTGTCCTTTGTGAAGGACTCTGACCGGGACTTCAACGGCCATGACCGTCACTTCTTGTTTAACTTTTTCTTGGGAGAGAGAAAGATTGTGGCCTAAGAGAAAGAAGAGAGAGAAGAGAATAATTACATATTTTTTCACACTTAATCTCCCTTAGATTTATCACAATTAATCAAAAAACGATTATATAAAATCTCTTTGAAGAAAATATAGG
>CAZGMN010000122.1:0-9506 GCA_964526905.1 uncultured Eubacteriales bacterium | reverse complement strand
TGCCAAAGGCTCCTCTCTTCTCCGCTTTAATCTTAAATTCCATTTCTCTTCCTCCTTAGACGAACAGAGAGCTCACCGAATGTCCGAGGTGTATTCTCCGCATGGCCTCTCCCAAAAGAGAGGCAACAGAAAGAACAACAATTTTTGTAGACGACTTGGCCTTCTCATTGAGAGGGATGGTGTTGGTGACAATCAGTTTTTCCATGTCGGAATTTTCTATTTTCTCCACAGCTTGCCCGGATAGAATGGGATGGGTGCATGCCGAAAAAACGCGCTTCGCCCCTTCTCTCTTCAAGGCCTCAACGCTCTTGACCAGCGTCCCTCCTGTATCAACCATGTCATCCAGGATAACGACATGGCGATTCTTGACAGAACCGATGACATGAAGCACCTTGGCGATGTTCGGGGCAGGCCTCCTTTTGTCGATAATGGCTAAATTCGCTTGCATCCTTTTGGCAAACCACCTGGCTCGCCCCACGCCTCCGGCATCCGGAGAAACGATGGTTAAATCTCTTAAGGCCAATTTCTTGACATAATCGCCCAAGACCGGAGCCGCCATCAAATTATCAACAGGGATTGAGAAGAATCCTTGAATCTGAGGAGAGTGGAGGTCCATGGTCAGAATCCTGTCAGCGCCTGCCGCCTCAAGAAGGTCGGCCATAAGCCTGGCTGAAATCGGGACTCTGGGCCTGTCCTTCCAATCCTGGCGGGCATAGCAGTAGTAAGGAATGACAGCAGTAATTCTCTCGGCTGAGGCCCGTTTAAAGGCATCGATCATCAAGAAAAGCTCCATCATATGAAAATTGGCATCATAAGAACCGGCCTGGATGACAAAAACATCGGCGCCGCGGACGTTTTCATCGATAGAGAAGTGAATCTCTCCATCGCTGAAGCGCTCGAGAACACAATTTCCCAGTTTGATCTTTAAAAAATCGGCAATTTCTTTTGCCAGCATTTGATTTGAAGACCCGCTAAAAACTTTCATTGTATTCTCTTTTTTCACCCTTTCTCCTCCAGCACGGGATTAATTAAAAAATGCTGTCTCCTTTCAATCATTTGCTGGGGCGGGAGGATTCGAACCTCCGGATGGCGGATCCAAAGTCCGCTGCCTTACCGCTTGGCTACACCCCAGCCTCCAAGCTCATCCAATATTGTTTCCGGGAGAGAGTTTCAACAAGCACAGCCGGAAAGCTCTCTCTTATTTTTTTCAAAGCCTTCTCTGCCTTCTCCCTCTCCAAAAAGAGCCCAAAGACAGCAGAGCCTGTACCGCTGACCAGCGCCAACTCTGAATCCTGGCTCTGGAAAAGGCTCTTAATAGATTTGAGTTGGGGAAAAGAGCAAAAGACCGTCTCTTCTAATCTATTTTCTAATAAATCGAGCTCTCTTCTGTTTAAAAACTGGATAATTTTACTTTCTTTGTCATCTGAAGTCAAGGATGAGCAGAAGCTTCCGTAGACAGAGGCGGTCGATATCGAAAAAGAGGGCAAAGCCAGGACGCAAAAGAGAGGGCCAAAGTCCGGAAGGGGAAGGATATCATCTCCTCTCCCTGTTCCCAGGCATAGCCCCCCTTCAAAAAAATAGGGGACATCCGCGCCGAGCTTTTTGCCCAAATCCATCAATGCTTTTTTCTCGAGATGAAGGCCCCAGATTTTATCCAAAGCATAGAGTGTCATGGCGGCGTTGCTGCTTCCCCCTCCTAATCCTTTCCCGGGGGGGATGTCTTTTTTCACTTGGATTTCAATCCCCTTTGAGATATTGAATGTCTCTTTCAAAAGGAGCGCGGCCTTGAAGATAAGGTTGTCCTCCGACCAGGAAATCGTCCTCTCGTTTCCTTGGAGAAAAATTCTGCCGTTAGCAGCCGGATTGAACTCCAAAACATCAAATAGATTTATGGCCTGAAAGAGGGTCCTGATCTGATGATAATTGTCTTCTCTTTTTCGGATGACTTCCAATCCAAGGTTTATCTTTGCGAAGGAATTAACTCTCATTGCCCAAAATCTTTTCTATCTCTTCCCAGCTCTTCCGTTCGTATCTTTCCAAGAAAGAGAGGGAAAAGCTTTCTTTTTTTAGGGGCTGGTTGAAGCTGATCCCGAGAATCTTAAGGCTTCCCCTGTTCAGAGGATGCTTGAAGCTGACAATGCGGGCAAACGCTGTTTGAGCGAAAAACTCCTTGACTTCAAAGCGCAATTCTCCTCTTTGGCCGGCAATGATTCGCCCCGCTTCATCCTTTTCAAAACTCCAGCCGTCCAAGTTTTTCTCGTCCGCCCCTCTCTCCTCTTTCCACTCTCCGCGCAGAAGACTGATCATCTCCTCCAGGCTCATCCTGAATCCAAGGAATTTATCAATAATCTCCTCCTCGTCCCCTTGCCAGTAAACTCTTTTTGAAGGCAGGACAAAGACCGCTCTCTCCTCCTCAACGATAACCTCGCAGATTCCTTTTCCCAAAAAATCAGAAACCGTAATCTTCGCTTGATGAGGGAGATGGAAAAGAAAGGAAAATTTTGACCTGACTGAGCCCTGGTCTCCAATCATCCTTATTGAGGCATAGCCTTCGATACTTTCAATCTGCGAAGGGGGAGAAAGAAATATTCTTGAAGGATGACAGTGACTGAAATAAAAAAGGGCAACTGAAAATAAAAGAAAAATATTCTTTAGGGCTCTGTGATATTCAATCTCTTCAGCCCTTCTTTCTCTCGATACTCTATTCATAATGATCCCGGAAAAGAGAGGCCTGAACCCACCCTTAAACCGAGTTCTTCATCCGCTCCAATCTCCCTTCCTGATGATTTTTCTGAAATATTCCCAAGGAGAGATTTCGCTCTCAGCTGAGCTTTTCTGCTTGAAATGACCTTAATCTGGCGACCCTCTCAAACCTCCTTTTTCTCTCTCTCCTCTTCTTTTTGCTTCGCTTCC
Organism: uncultured Eubacteriales bacterium; assembly: GCA_964526905.1. GTDB lineage: Bacteria > Acidobacteriota > Aminicenantia > Aminicenantales > Aminicenantaceae > CAZGMN01. Next base: position 6,593 of record CAZGMN010000122.1, on the reverse strand, counting down.
CGCTGGTCTTTATCCTCAGCAAAGGAAAAGCCGTAATCCTCGGTTTTAAGCGCTTTCTTCTTCACCTTCGTCTCTTTTTCGGCACTTTCCGTTCTCAGCTTTTTCAATTCACTCTTCCTTTTTTCATTCTCCCCAGCAATAAAAAATCCATAATCTTCGGTTTTTATCTCCTTTCTTTTCCTTCGGAAAAGCGGGTAGAAAGGGGAGCGAATCTTTCTTCCAAAACAAGATAAGTTTGGATTGAAAATTAATAGAATAAAGAACAAAGCCAAGATGACCAGGATGACGTAAATTCTCCAGCCCATTTATATCCTCAAAGAAGGAGCGCTTTCCTCTTCAAAATTATTTCAAATGAAAAATTTCAGGCTCATTATATGACCGAGCTAAGGATTAGTCAACAAAATGAGCCTGGCAAGAATTTCTCTTTCCTTCGCCAAGCTCAAAATTTTGTTTGAACAAAATTAAGGGGAAGGATTGAAAGGCAGAAGAAACCTAAGGATTTTCTTCCTCGGAATCTTTCTGGAATTCTGGAACCTTAGACTTCATTCCCTCTCCACCCAGGTAAAAACCGACCAGAAAAGCAGAGGAAGCGGCAATGAGGAGGAGAAGAAACTTAAAGAAGTCTTTCATCTTGGTTTAAATTTATATCCAAAACGCAAAAAAAGTCAATACGGTGAATAAAATCAAAAGCATCCTAAATTCTCTGACCGGACTCTCGCCGCAACTTGATGATTATTATGGAATTTAGGATGCCGACTTTCCCTGACATAAATTTGATTTTTGTCCTTTTTCCTTGTATATTTCTTTTGAGTTGGATTTTTAATTAAAGTAGGCAAAAAAATGAAAAAAAGAGGATTGATCATTATCTCTTTCCTATTTTTTATCTTTCTTCTTGTCACCCTCTCCTGGCCCCAGGGAATAAGAAAACCTATCGCTGCCGACGGCTTCTACCCCGGCAATCCCGAGCAACTCTCTCGCCAGATAGACGGTCTTCTTCAGAATGCCAAAAGGCCTGCTTTATCTTCTGAAAATCTCATTGCTCTGATTTGCCCTCATGCCGGTTATGTCTATTCAGGGCAGGTCGCCGCTGCTGCCTACCGTTTGGCTCAAGGAAAGGACTACGAGACGGTGGTCATCATCGGCCCTTCTCACCGCTACGGGTTTGAAGGCTGCTCCATCTATCCCAGCGGCGGGTTTGAGACTCCCTTGGGGATAGCCGTGGTTGACGAATCTCTCGCCTTGGAGCTCTCCAAGGCCTCTGGTTTTGGATACATCCCGGAGGCTCAGGCGCAAGAACATTCAGTGGAAGTTCAGGTTCCATTCATCCAGAAGGTTCTCCCCAAAGCAAAAATAGTCCCGATTGTCATGGGCTACCAAACAAGAACAACCATTGTTGCCCTTGCTCATTCTCTATCAGAAGTCCTGCCCGGAAAAAAGGTTCTGGTTGTGGCTTCGACGGACATGTCCCATTATCTTCCAAAAAAAGATGCCAACAAAATTGATGCGGCCACCGCTTCCTTGATTAAGTCTTTTAACACCGACCTCCTTCTGGCAAAGATCCAGAGAGGAGAAAACATCCTGTGCGGCGGCGGCCCTGTCCTTTCGACTCTGCTCTATGCTCAAAAAGGGGAAAAGGCAAGGGTTGAGGTTCTGGACTACGCGGATTCTTCGCAATCGTCGTCCGGGACCCCAGAGTCTGAGGTTGTGGGCTATATGGCTGCAGCTGTCTATTCAGGGCCTCCTGACCCTGAATTCAGTCTTACTCCCGAAGAAAAGGGAGAACTTCTGAAGCTGGCCCGCCAAGCGATCAACCAATTCGTCAAGCAGGATAAAATTGTCGAATACAAAACCCAGGACACAAATTTAATATCCAACAAGGGAGCTTTCGTAACCCTGAAAAAAAATGGCCTGCTCAGAGGCTGCATCGGCTACATCGAACCTGTTTACCCCCTTTATCAGACAGTCATTCAAACAGCGATCGCTGCAGCTTGCCAAGACCCAAGGTTTCCACCGCTTTCAAGCGAAGAGCTTGACAACCTGGAGATAGAAATTTCTGTTCTGACCCCTTTAAAGAAGATTGACTCTCCAAAACTTGTTGAGGTCGGCAAGCACGGCCTGGTCCTATCCCAATGGGGTAGAAGGGGAGTCCTTCTCCCTCAGGTCGCTGTGGAAAACCACTGGTCGAGGGAAACATTCCTCGACGAGGCCTGTTTGAAGGCCGGCCTTCCAAGGGATGCCTGGAAATCAGGAGCCGATATTTATATATTTGAAGCGATTGTTTTCCATTAGGAAGAATTTCTATCGCTCCTCTATTTTTTTTACGAGTTCAAAAATGCCGATTTACGAATACAAATGCTTAAAATGCGGAAAGGTCATTGAACTCCTGCAGAGAAGAAGTGATCCGCCTCCTGAAAAATGTTCAAGCTGCGGCGGCTCTCTAAAAAAAGTCCTCTCCCCTCCTACCCTTCAATTCAAGGGCAGCGGCTGGTACGTCACGGATTACGCTCAGAAGAAAGAAGCAAAAAAAGAAGGCAAGCCTGAAGAAAAACGGAAGGAGGAAAAAAAAGACGCGGCTAAGAAAAAATCAGAGCCTTCATCTTCTGACTCTGAAGGAAGAGGCTCCGGATAATCGGTCAAAAAACACGCCGCTTTTGACAATATATTGATTCGGGGATAAAATTGGTTCGGTGAAAATACTTGTTCGAGCTCCCAACTGGATCGGAGACTCTATCCTTGCCCTTCCCGCGATTGAGTGCTTGAGCAAAAACTTCCCTCAATCCAAGATATGGATAGCCGCAAAGGAATGGGTGGCAGGGCTCTTCTCCGCGCATGATTTTATAAAAGGAGTCATTCCCCTTCCAGGCACAGATGACATTAAAAGCCTGCTGAACTCAGCTCAAAAAATTAAAGAACTTGACCCCGACATCGGGATTCTCTTTTCCAACTCTTTCTCCTCTGCCCTGCTCTTCTATCTTGCAAAGATTCCCCAAAGATGGGGGTATTCAAGGGACGGACGGGGCATTCTTCTCACCAAGGGAACAACTGTAAAAGGGGAGGAAGCAACTCTCCACCAGCTCAATTACTACCTGAACCTGATCTTAGAGCTAGGGCTAAAGACTTATGCCCCAAAACTATCCCTTCCCTTGACTCCTGAAGAAAAGAGGGAAGCGAAATCCCTGCTTCTTTCCTTTAATGTTGACCTGAACAATCCCTTGGCCATTCTCAGCCCCGGCGCCTCTTTTGGCCCCTCGAAAAGGTGGCCTGCATCCAAGTTTGCCGAGCTTGCGAACTTGCTATCAGAAAGAAAAAAAACCGAAATCCTCATCATCGGCTCCCGAGATGAGAATGAATTGGCCGAAACCATTGTCTTTTCGACGAGGAAGAAGGCTGTCAACCTTTGCGGGAAGACAACCCTTCGCCTCCTTGCCGGCTTGATAAGCCACGCAGACCTGTTCGTCAGCAACGATTCCGGCCCGATGCACATGGCGAATGCCCTAAACGTCCCGGTCGTAGCCATTTTCGGACCCACCAACCCTCTCATCACCGGACCCTTTCAAGAGCCGGCCGCTGTCGTCAAGAAAGACGTTCCTTGCTGGCCCTGCAGCTACAGAGAATGTCCCTTTGACCACAGATGCATGATAAACATCGGTGCCGAGGATGTTTACCAGGCCTGCCAGAAATTTTTGGAATGAAAAAAAGAGCAGTCTTTCTCGATAGAGATGGGACAATCAATAAGGATGTCGGATATCCCAATTCCTTTAATCTGATAGAAATTTATCCTTTTAGCTTCGAAGCCGTCAGGAAAATAAACGAAGCCGGCTTCTTAGCGGTTATCGTCACCAATCAATCTGGGGTGGGGCGGGGGCTTATTGTCGAGAGAGCTCTCCATGATATTCACCGCAAACTCAATGCCGCCTTTGCCCGACAGAACGCCCATTTTGACGGCCTTTATTACTGTCCTCATTACCTTTCCTCCTCCACTCCTCGCTACAGAAAAAACTGCTTATGTCGCAAGCCAAAGCCCGGAATGGCCCTTCAAGCCGAAGAAGATTTGAACATCGACATAAAAAAATCTTATATGATTGGGGATAAAGTCGAAGACATTCTCTTCGGCTTGAACATTGAGGCTAAATCCATACTCGTCCTTACCGGCTTTGGCCGAAAATCGCTGCTCAAGCTCAAGGAAAAAGGAATAGCTCCTGATCATGTTGCATCGAACCTGCTTGCTGCCGTAAACTGGATACTAAAAATAGAGAAAAAGGCTTCTGCGGGCGCAAACTGACCGCACCTCTTGGAGAACCAAGGCTTCAGCCATGATCAGGTTTGAGGATATCTTAGAAAAAGTTTCTTCTTCTTACAGCGAGAAGGATATTCTTCTCCTCAAGAAAGCCTATGTCTTCGCCGCCCAGGCCCACAAAGGCCAGACCCGGCGCTCTGGAGAGCCCTACTTGAGTCACGCCTTGGAAGTCAGCAGCATGCTGGCCGACTTGAAGCTGGATAAAACAACTTTAGCCGCAGGCCTGCTCCATGATGTCCTGGAAGATACCGACGTCCTCTCCGTTGACCTCAGCCGAGCCTTTGGCAAAGAAATAACGCATCTGGTTGAGGGGGTAACAAAAATCAGCCGTATCCAAGAATCCTCTCCTGAAATAAGGCAGGCAGAAAGCATTCGGAAAGTCATCCTGGCCATGACCGACGACCTAAGGGTTATTTTTATTAAACTGGCCGACAGAATTCACAATCTCAAGACCTTAAAATTCTTGCCAGAAAACAAGCAAAAGCAAATTGCCAATGAAACCCTGGAAATCTATGCCCCTCTTGCTAACCGCCTCGGCATGGGAAGGATAAAAGCCGAGCTGGAAGACCTTTCTTTTCGCTATGTGAATCCAGACGATTATTTTAAGGTCGCCTCGCTGGTTGAGCCCCAAAGGGCAAGAGCAGAAAAGGAGCTAAAAAGAACAAAGAAAATCCTTGAAAAGTTAATGAGAGAAAACAATATCCCTGCAGAAATTAGCTATCGGATAAAAAGGCATTACAGCATCTATAATAAAATGAAAAGGCAGAGTACACCCTTTGACCAAGTTTTTGATTTCATGGCCCTCAGGCTTATTGTCGATTCTGCCCAAAATTGTTACTCTGCCCTGGGCGTGATCCATAAGAATTGGCCTCATCTCCCCCACCGCTTCCGAGATTTTATTGCCATGCCCAAGCCTAATCTCTATCAGGCCCTGCACACAACCATCATTACCGGAAGCAAGCGAACCGTCGAAATTCAAATCCGAACTCAGGATATGCACAACCTGGCTGAAAACGGAATTGCCGCGCACTGGAAATACAAAGAAGCCTCTCCTGAAGCAATGAGAGAGGATCAAAGACTGCACTGGCTGAGAGAAATGGTCGATTTTTACAAGGAGCAAAAAAGCCCCAAAGAGTTCCTAAAAAGCTTGAAGACAAACCTTATCCCTGAGGACGCTTATATCTTTACACCAAAAGGCAAGGTCGTGACTCTTCCCATCGGTGCTTCTGCGCTGGATTTCGCTTTTAGGATTCATTCTGAAATTGGACTTCATGCCTCTGCCACAAAAATCAACAACAAGCCTGCTCCATTGAAGACAATTCTGAAAACTGGAGATATTGTCGAGATTATAACCTCACCTGAAAAAACGCCGTCTCGTGACTGGCTGAACATTGCCTTCACCTCGACTGCTCGACATCAGATCAAACACTGGCTGAACTCGCAAGACAAGATAAAAACAACGATGCTTGGAAAAAAACTATGGAGGACTGAAATTAAAAAATACAAGATTCCTCCGGCTTTGCTCAAGGAATCAAATCTTCTTAGAGCCCTTTCGGCAATAACAGGCTTCCGCATTAAAAAAACAGAAGACCTTTATTCTCTCGTCGGCTCAGGGAAACTCGTCATTGACAAGAAATTCCTGGAGAAGCTCTTCCCTGCTAAAGAAATTATAGAAAAAAAAGAAACTTTCTTTAAAAAAGTTGTCAAAAAAGTAGCCAGAAAGCCTAAGCCCCTGATCGACATCAAAGAGATTAAATTGGCGAAATGCTGTTCTCCTATTAAAAATGAGCCAATCGTCGGCTATATCACTTCTGGCAGGGGAATAACAGTCCATTCTTTGCGCTGCCCCCTGATCACCAAAGAAATTTTGGATGAAAAACGCAAGATTGCGGTTTCTTGGGAGGATGCGCCGGAGCGGAATTACACTGGCAAGCTCCTGGTCATGAGCGAAAACTCTCCAGGAGTCTTAGCCAAGCTCGCCTCGGCCATAGCCGAGCTGGGGGGGAATATTACCAAGGCTGAAGTCAAGACTTTTGCCGACAACAGCGCTCAATTCAAGATCTCGCTGATCATTCCAGACATTGAACATTTTGAGACGATTATCCAAAAAATTTCGATAATAAAAGAGATTGTTTCTGCGAAAAGAGTTTAAAGAAGCTTAGATAGACTTCTTGACCTTTCCCGAACGAAGGCACCTGGTGCATACCCACAGTCTCTTGCTTCCTGCTTTTGTTTGGACCTTAACTCGTTGGAGATTCGGCTTCCATTTCTTTTTAGATGCCTTGTGGGAATGGCT
>CAZGMN010000121.1:0-9558 GCA_964526905.1 uncultured Eubacteriales bacterium | reverse complement strand
AAAAAATTGCAATTTTAGTCTTTATCGCTTTTGCCTTCAGCCCGCTTTTTGCAAATCCTTTCTTGGCGGACAAAACAGATGACTTTCAGGTCATCAAGAAAGCCATCAAAGAAAATCCGAATTATGAGCAGGGAAAGGAAGTCAAATGGTTCAAGGTGCTGGTCACAGATGCCGAGACAAATAAAGATAGAGTCAGGATTACTCTGCCCATTTCGTTAGTCGAATTCTTCCTGGAATGCTGCCATGACAAGCACTTTAGAGCCTATGAAAAAAGGTGTGACATCGACTTCAAAGGGCTATTTACTGAACTGAAGAAACTCGGACCGATGGTGCTCATCGAAGTTTTTGAAGAGGATGAGATCGTCAAGGTGTGGTTGGAGTAAAGAAGGTTCTTTCTTCTGTTATGAAAAACCACGTTATGGCTCAGGCTGCGTGTTTTCTTAACACCCTGCCTGAGCCTGTTTACACCATTCTTAATTTATTTGCATTTTTCTTTTGAGAATGAATTTAATTCTTTGATTCCTTTTTAGCCTTCTCCAACAATTGCGAATGCAAACGGTGGGAAGTACAGAAATGACTAAGAGCATGACTGCGGTTATTGCCGGGCCGAAACGAAGCATCGAATAACTGAAGGCAAACAGAGGCAGAAGGCCGAAGCGAACGACAAGCTTCAAACCCCTGTGTTTTGCAATCAGGGATGCGATTTTCGGTGAATGTCTGTAGTAAAAGTCAATCATTTTCTGTCCCAGCCTGCTGGGCAGCAGATATTTATCCCTGAAATCCTGAAAGGTCCTTACCTTAGGATGAAACGGTGAGTCGAAGGCTACAGTAGCGATGAAACAGAGTGTCCTATGCTCAAAGTTGGCTTTTATTGATAAATCAGAGTTAACAATGATATTCAAAGGATTATCCTTTTCATGGCCTAAGGGAACATTCTCTGACCACTGAGAAAAAGAATAGCCGGAATTAGGTGTGGCTGTGACCGAAACCTGAGTGCCAAAATCGTATGTATAGCTTCCTGGTGGAGGCTGAGTCGTCCCTCCTGAGTCGGCGCTTATGGTTAAGGTGTAGGGGATGGGTTGACCAGTATAATTCTGGCTCATTAGGTCAGAAGTCAGATTGGTGTAGTCTCGACTCGCAGGGGAGAAAGTGTAGCCGGATCTTGACGGAGTAGCTGTCCCTGACCAGCCTTCTCTCAACATTTGCGAGTAATTGCCGCTGGAATCCGTCATGGCCGTGCCTCCTTCGTTAGAGAAAGAGATGTTCACGCTCAGCATGGCATTCCCTTCGGAAGTCCTCACTGAGCCGGAGATGGCCCACCCTGGATAGGCCGTATAATCCTGATTTGGCTTATCGGAAGTCGCATTTCCGTAAATCCTTTGGGGAGGCGAAAAGACATACCTCGCTCGAGCGGGGGTGACGGTGCTTGACCAGCCATAATTTACTATGGCTTCATAATATCCGGAGGCATTTGTTGTTGGGCTGCCGGGCAAACCATTCATGACCACTCCCTCCAACGGCGTTGAACTTGAAGCCAGCCTGACCGTGCCCGAGATTTTGTAAGTCAATAAGGAAGCTGTGTAATCTTGTCCGGTTTGGTCAGAAGCGATGTTTTCATAGATTCGCTCTGAAGGTGAAAAAGTATAACCAGTCTTGGATGGAGTCGCTGTTCCTGACCAGCCATCGCTCACTATTTGAGAATAATATCCTTTGGAGTTGGTTGTTGCTGTTCCTCCTTGATTGTTAAAGACAATCGTGACTCCTTCAACTCCTTGCCCTTCAGCCGTCTTCACCGACCCAGAAATCGTGTGGACAATCGAGGCCGTGTAGTCTTGATTAATCTGATCGACGATAACATTGGTGTAGCTTCGGCTTGAAGGCGAGAAGGTATAGCTACTTTTGGAAGGAGTCGCATCACCTGACCAGCCATAGCTCACTTTTCTTAGATAATATCCTTTGGAATCAGTCGTGGCCGTGCCCCCTCCATTGCTGAAGCTCAGAGCCACGCCCTCGATGGCTTTGCCCTCAGAATCTTTTATAGTTCCTGATATTGATAGCTGTGCTTCACAGAGGACATTTGGAATGGCATCTGTTTCGTTTGGTGAGATATTTGTATCTTGAAGGAAAGGATATGTATCTTGATGTGTTGCCGGTGTATAGGAGAAGGTAGCACTTGTAGTGAGAATTGAGGCGTTCGAGGTGCCTGGCAATTCACACAAAGGGTCGATAGCTCCGCTCGATAAAAGCTTAAGAATAAGGATATCTGATTCTTCTTCTTCATCGCTAAATGACTTTGTAAAGCCTGCAGCTATGTAGCCCCCTTCGGCAGTCTGTTGAATTGAAGTTAGATAATCCTTATTGCTTCCTCCGTAGGTCTTTTGCCATTCGATGGCTCCGCTTGAGGAAAGCTTTAAAATCCAGGAGTCTGAGTCTCCATGGCCAAAGGAGGTCGTAGAGCCTGCAACAACATACCCAAGATCGCTTGTTGGCTGGATGGAATACGCCAGATCATCGCCGCTTCCTCCATAGCTTCGCTGCCACTCGATATTCCCACCTTGAGAAAGCTTTATGAGCAAAAAATCACACATATTTACGCCAAAAGAGGTTGTGTAGCCGGCAGCGATATATCCTTTATCGCTTGTCTGTTGCAGAGAACAGAGCATATCCTCTCCACTCCCTCCAAAAGCCTGTTGCCATTCAATATACCCATTCGAAGAAAGCTTTAAGATCCAGAACTTGTCCAGTCCATAGCTGAAGGAGTTGCTATAGCCTGCGGCAACAAAGCCTTTGTCACTGGTTTGCTGGATGGAAGTTAAATACTCCTCAATTATTTCTCCGTAGGCTCGCTGCCATTCGATGGTTCCTTCTGAAGAGAGCTTCAAAATCCAGAAATTGGCTGTTCCGGGAGGCAGGGATTTCGTGAAGCCTCCCACGATATAACCTCCTTCGCTTGTTGGCTGGATGGAATTTGCCGCATCATCGCCGCCTCCTCCATAGCTTCGCTGCCACTCAATGTTTCCATCTTGAGAGAGTTTCAAGATCCAGAAATCAGACATTCCAGCGCCAAAAGATTTTGTAGAGCCGGCAACGATGTAACCTTTATCCTTTGTCTCTCGAATAGAATAAGCAACATCCTCTTCGATTCCTCCATAGCTTCGTTGCCATTCGATGTTCCCCGCGAGGTTAAGCTTTAAGACCCAGAAATCGGACTTCCCAGCGCCGAAGGAGCTTGTACTGCCGGCAACAATAAACCCGCCATCGCTCGTCTGCTGAATGGAGCAAGCCACATCATTTTCTCTGCCTCCATAGGTTTTTGCCCACTGGGCATGAAGCGGAATGATAGAGATGGAAATCATGAAAAGTATTCCGGCAAGCTGAAATGCTCTTTTTTTCAACATCCCCTTTTCCTTCAAACAGGACTAAACTTCTTCCTTAGCCTTTGAAGTATTTCTCTTTTGAATTCACTATAATTTTTCAATGATAAATTGTCAACGAACAATTCCGAACAATTCCTATTCTATCACGAAAAACGAATTCGTCACCCCCAAAAAAAATAAAGAGAAAATATCTTTTAAAGACAAATCCTTAATGTCCGATGCAGCCGTCTGTCGGATGCTGCTCATGCGAATTATTTTTTAAAAATATCCTACAAACTCTATTAATTTTATATTAATTATGTTAAAATAAACACAAATTCTGCTGGGCTGGCTGGGCAGGATGACCCCTCCATCAATCCCCTTTTTGCTTATTTTCCGCTAAACAGCCAGCATTTTTCTCTTATTGTCGGGCAATTTCAAGACACAGAACTATGGGGAAATTTAAACCTCTTTTCAAATTCTTCATTTTTTGTTCGACTAAAGATAACAAAGGAGAAGTCAAAAATGGGGAAGGAGAGGAACAGCGTCCGAAATAGGTGTTTAATTCCCGCCGAGATAATCAAGTCGAACGGCAAAAAACAGTTAATTGAAAGAGTATCTGTTCAGGATTTTTCTTCTGAAGGATTTAGGCTGGTCATCAATCTCAATCTGCGTCGCAGCTCTCTTCTGGAATCAAATATTTATCTGCCTGAAAAAAATATCAAAACCTCATTGCTTGGAGAAGTCGTTTGGAACAGATTCAAAGGCAACAAATTTGAACTAGGGCTAAAGATAAGAAACATGAATGATGAAACAAAAGCCGAAATTCTGGACTGGATTTCACCCCGCCGGACAAAAAGTTCTATTTGAATTTCCCTCTTCAAATAATTTTCCCAATAACCATTAATATAAACGCAATAATAAATGTAAAAAGATTTGTTGAGTTTATATTGATATCAATGGCCCTTCTTTAGGTCGGGAAAATAATTCTTCCTTCAGGAGAGCGAGCATCCACAAATCTGTGCAGTGAATAGGCTCAGGCTGAGTGCTTCCTTAACGCTCTGCCTTCGCCTGGCAAGGCAAAGCCTTGGTGTAATGAGACAATCAACCGGAGCCTAAATGAAACTTTCCAGGAGGATAAAGTTGACAAGTTTCACCATGGCTGAGTAATATTAGAAAGCGGGAAGGGCCTCAAGAGGAAGCGTTGAAAGTTTTTAAAAAAAGCTCCTGGCGCATTTATAGAAAATGATAATCATCGCTGTCGACACAACAACCTTTGCTGGCTCAGTTGCTCTTCTGGAGAATACAAAGCTCATGGCTGAAGTTAATATCGATTCTTCTTCAACTCATTCTGAGCGTCTTTTGTCTTCTTTGGATTTTATGTTGAACGTCAATGGGATGAATATCCAGGATGTGGATGGTTTTGCTCTGGCTCTCGGTCCTGGCTCCTTTACGGGAATCAGGATCGGGTTGAGCACGATTAAATCGTTTTCCTACTCTTCCGGGAAACCGGTGGCCGGAGTTTCGACGCTGAAAGCCTTGGCCTGGAAACTCCGCCATCCCCAGAAGCGTGTTCTTTGCCCTATTTTGGACGCAAAAAAAGGAGAGATATATGCCGCCCTTTTTGAATCCGAGGGAGGCAGACTCCAAGAGGTTGTGCCTGAAGGAGCCTACACTCCCGACCGTTTCTTTTCGCTTCTTCCCTCCCACAGGATTATTTTTTTTATTGGAAATGGCGCGGATGCCTACAAAGATAAAATCTTCCAGTATCTTAAGGATAAAGCCAGGTTTTCCCTTCGTTCGCCTTTCATCGCCTACGAGGTCGGCTTGTTGGGATACGAGCTTCTCAAGGAGAAAAAAGGAGTGAGAGCTCAAGAGATCGAGCCTATTTATTTTAGAAAATCTCAAGCGGAGGAAGAGCATTAGAAAAGAAAATCTTCTTCGGGATTGCTTTTATTTGAGAAGGATGGAAGACCAGGATCTTCCTTATGTTTTAGAAATTGAGAAACTCTCCTTTCCCAATCCCTGGCACGAGGTGACTTTTAAGGGAGAAATTCAAAACCGAAGGATATCTTTTCCATTCGTCGTTGTTCATCGACCAGAGAATAAAGTCATAGGATATATTATCTTCTGGCAGATCAATGAACAGGTCCAGATCAACAATATCGCTGTCCACCCTGATTTTAGGCGGATGGGTGTCGCCGAGTCTGTTTTGCTCCACATTTTGGACAATGTTCAGAAAGAAGGAGTCATCTTTGTCACTCTGGAGGTTAGGCCGTCTAACTTTGCTGCCCGCTCTCTATACCAAAAGCTCGGCTTTGAAGTTTTAGGAGTAAGAGAGAATTACTACATCAACCCCCAGGAACATGCCCTCATCATGGGTAAACCCCTGGGTTAATAATTCACCTTTATCAGGCACAGGCCTTTGGCTGGAGCTGTTGGGCTGGAGAGTGTTCGCTTTTTTCCTCTGAAAATCTCCTCAATTTTCTCCGCGGGAATTTTCCCCCTTCCGACTTCAAGAAGCGTTCCAACCATTGCCCGCACCATATATCTTAAGAAGCCGTTGGCTTCAACTGTATAGATGATTTCGTTGCCTTTTTTTTCAATTTCAGAACGCATGACTTTCCTTATCGGGTTGAGCAAGCGGTTAGAGGAGAAGGCACGAAAGTCCGCTTCTCTCGCCAAGAGAAGAGCCGCCCTTTTCATCGAGTTAACATCCAGGGGAGAAAACCATTGAAGGACATATCTCGAAATAAAGGGACTGATATGAGGCGAATTAAAGATCCTGTAGCGGTAGACTTTCGACTTGGCCATTTTTCTGGCATGAAAATCCGCGTTAACTTTTTTTAAAGAGGTAACTCTCACCTCATCGGGGAGAAGGGAATTCAAAGCCTTGAAGATCTCCTCTTCCTCCATGCTCAGCTTTGCCTTGAAATTGGCCACCTGTTCTAAGGCATGAACTCCGGCATCCGTGCGGCCTGCTCCGATGACATTTATCTTTTTCCGGGCAATTTTGGCCAGAGAAGATTCGATGACACCCTGGATCGTCCTTCTTCGGGGTTGGCGCTGCCAACCGCAGAAATCAGTTCCGTCATAACTCAGAGTGAGCCTGTAATTTTGCATCATTTCTTCTGAGAGCTGAGCTCCATTGTTATCGAGTTAGGTTTGGGGCGAAGAACATGCTTTCCAAGCCAGCTCCACAGCCTCTTCAGCAGATTCAGCCTTGATCACGCCTTCAATATTCCAGGTTCCAAGGCCGATAATTTTTTTCCCATAGATACAGCCATAGGCGATTTCAGTCAGTGTCCCGTATTCGCCGTCGACAGCGATCAGAACATCCGAGTTCATGGCCACGAGTGAATTGCGGCTGTAGCCGAGCCCTGTGGCAATGGCAACGTCGATGAAAGGATTGGCTTCGTGACGAGAATTTCCGGGAAGAATTCCGATGGTCAATCCTCCGGCCTGCTTCGCTCCTCGCGAAGCCGCTTCCATAACTCCTCCCAGGCCTCCACAGACAAGGATTGCTCCTTTCTCGGCGATGAGTTTTCCAACCGTGAAGGCGATTTGGAGGGATTTTGTGCCTGCCTTTGAGCCTCCAATGACTCCAATCCTTATCTTTTTTTTCGATTCCATCGAAGGTTTTTCTTTGACTCGATATAAATACCTATTTAGCATAGAGAGACTTTCTTTTCAAACTTAAAATTTGAGGTCAAAGCCAAAGACCGATTGACTTGACTCTGAGATTATGGTAAAAGGAATTTTTTTAGAAGCGGGAGACAAATAGCGAGATGACCTTAGTTAATGAAGTGACAAAGAGTCTATCCGTAAAGATTGTATACTACGGACCCGGCCTGAGCGGAAAAACAACAAACCTCCGCTATCTTTATTTCAAATTAAATCCCTCATCGCGGGGAAATCTGATTTGTGTCGAGACTGATTTGAAGAGGACCTTTTTCTTTGACCTCCTGCCCATCAAGGCTGGGACATTTGGCGATTTCAAACTCTATTTTCAGCTCACGGCAAGCGCCGGCCAGGTCTTTTATGAAGCTTCGAGATTGAGTGTCCTCAGAGGGACGGACGGAATCGTTTTTGTGGCTGATTCCCAGATCCCCCTTCTTGATGCAAACTTAGAGAGTTTTGACAGCCTGAGGAAAAACTTGCTTGCCAACAAAATGGACCTGAATGAAATTCCACTGGTCTTTCAGTATAACAAGCGCGATTTGGACAATCTTGTTCCAGTAGAGACATTTAACAATCTTCTCAATCCTAAAAAGCTCCCCTACATAGAGGCGTCTGCTTCCAATGGAGTTGGAGTTATTGAGACGCTAAAAGAGATTACCAGGATAACAGTTCCTGTGGTCATGAAAAAAATTTATGGTGACAAGGCAGAAGTCGCTGAACAGGGTTAGGTCGCGGAAAAAGAAAAAAGAGAACACATTCCCTGAATTTTAAGAATCCCCCTTTAATACTTTCGTCTCCATCTCTTTGATAAAAGCCGGCCCCCTTATTCGTCATTAAATAGAGCTGCGATGCTGTTCAAGATTGCCAGCGCTTCTTTGATCGGGATTGACGCTTATCTGGTCGAGGTGGAAGTTGACCTCTCTCTCGGCATTCCAGGCTTTGTCATCGTCGGACTGCCGGACGCCTCAGTGCGGGAAAGCAAAGAAAGAGTCAAAGCGGCGCTGAAGAATTGCGGCTATAAATTTCCTTCGCGCAAAATCACCGTCAATTTAGCCCCGGCTGACAGGAGGAAAGAGGGTTCTGCCTTTGACCTCCCCATCTCTCTTGGTCTTCTCGCTCACCTCGAGGTTTTCCCTTTTGAGAGACTCAAGGATTATCTTTTCATGGGTGAGTTGGCCCTGGACGGAAGGATTAAGCCGGGCAAAGGAATCCTTCCTTCGACAGTGATGGCCAAGAAAAGAGGATTCAAGGGAGTTGTTATTCCCAAGGAGAATGAAAAGGAGGCGGCACTGGTTCAGGATATGGACATCTATGGCATGGAAAACCTGGTCCAGGTCATCGAGATGCTCAACGGGAATCCAAATGTCACACCGTGCAGCTATACCCTGGATTCGCTCTTGCCTCAACCTTCTTACGAGGTGGATTTTCAGGAGATAAGAGGGCAGCAGCATGCCAAGCGTGCACTGGAAGTGGCTGCGGCCGGCGCCCACAATGTCCTTTTAATCGGTCCTCCAGGAGCAGGGAAAACCATGCTGGCCAGAAGATTGCCCACCGTCCTTCCGGCTATGACTTTTAATGAAATCATTGAAGTGACCCAAGTCTATAGCGTTTCAGGTCTTTTAGGGAGCAAAGGAATTATTGGAGAGAGACCTTTTCGCTCTCCTCACCACACAGTTTCCGATGCTGGCTTGATTGGCGGAGGCCTTATCCCCAAGCCTGGCGAAGTCAGCCTGGCTCATCACGGCGTCTTGTTTTTGGACGAACTGCCTGAATTCAAAAGAGCTGTGCTCGAAGACTTAAGACAGCCCGTGGAAGAGAGGAAAGTGACTGTCTCTCGGGCTTATTCGGCCGTTACTTTTCCCTGCTCTTTCATGCTCGTCGCAGCTATGAATCCCTGCGAGGATGCCTTTCGAGGGCTTTCTTCGGATTTCACCTGCAGCGAGACTCAGAGAAGCCGCTATTACTCCAAAGTCTCAGGCCCTCTCCTGGACAGGATCGATATCCATGTCGAAGTGCCCAAAGTTGAATTCAAAGATATTATTTCCAGGGACGAAGGAGAGGGCTCGGCCGAGATAAGGAAGAGAGTGGCTAAAGCCAGGAAGAGACAGCTGGAAAGATTGAAAGGGAAAAGAATTTACTGTAACGCCCAGATGGAGACAAGAGAGGTCAAGAGATACTGTCAGGTTGGCAACGAAGCCAAGGAGCTTCTGGAGATGGCCGTCAATCGCCTCGGCTTCAGCGCCAGAGCTTATACCCGGGTTTTGAAAGTTGCCCGGACCATTGCTGACTTGGCTGATGAAGACAGCATCAACGCTGTCCATGTTTCAGAGGCGATCCAATACCGGGTGCTCGATAAATATTTCTGAGCTTTGCTTCACCGTTGATTTAAAAGCTCGGTTGTAGTATTTATCAAGAGAATTTTCGATATGAAATATTTATAAAAAAGGTTATTAAGTTTTGGGAAACAGCCTCGCTCCCAATCGGATTTTTAACGCCATCTCCATTCGCTCTTCTCGGCGGC
>CAZGMN010000120.1:0-9563 GCA_964526905.1 uncultured Eubacteriales bacterium | reverse complement strand
TGATTGAAACCTTTATTAAGGATCAGGCTGGGTGTCTCGAAAACACGCCGCTTTTGACCCAGCGAGTCAAAAGCGGCTCGGTTTCAGGCTTCGCTCTCCTCTCCCTTCGGTCGAGGAACCATGCCCGCTCAGCCTTCAAACGGTTTTCTCAACGCCCAGCCTGATCCTCTTCATATCAAGAATTTACATATGCTTGCTCAAGGTGAAAATGTTTTCTTTGCTTGATTGACGGCGAGGTTTATGTCTATCCTCAGCTCCAATGCTGGAATTGACCTCAGCTTTTTCCTGTGGTATGAATAGAAGGCAAAATCAGAAAGAGCTTTTTGAGTTGCCAAAAGTCATTATTCATAATGCGCCCAATTGGGGCGGCCAAAGACAGGAGAGGCATTTGAGCAAAGCTATTTTCTGTTTCGCCTATCGTGAAATCCAAGCACAAATAGATTGTATCCGCAGATTGGAAGAAAGCTTTTTAACTTGCGTCAAAAAAATTGAAGAAGGCGACGTCTGTCGTCTTTAATTTTTTTTGGAGGAGGTTCAGTGAAAAAATCAAAGTATTTAAAGTGTATTGTTCTTATCTCTCTTCTTCTGTTTTTGTCCTCATTTCTACCCGCCCAGATCAGCCCGGAGCTGTTGGCCGGGCTAAGGGCAAGATGCATCGGGCCGGCCAACATGAGCGGCAGGATCGGCGACATCGATGCTGTGGCTTCCAATCCCAATATCATCTATGTCGGCGGGGCCGAGGGCGGCGTTTGGAAGTCGACGAACGGCGGTCTGACCTGGACGCCTGTTTTTGACGACCAGCCTGTGGCCTCCATCGGTGCCATTGCCATCAATCAGGCGAATCCCGACATCGTCTGGGTGGGGACAGGCGAAGCGGCAGTGCGCAACAGCGTGGGCGTGGGCCGCGGCGTTTATCTCACCCTTGACGGCGGAAAGACCTGGAAGCTCATGGGGCTGGAAAAGACTGAGAAAATCTCCAAGATCCTGCTTCAACCTGAGAATCCCGAGGTTGCTTTTGTTGGCGCCTTGGGAGCCACTTGGGGAGACAGCAGCGAGCGAGGTGTTTACAAGACCGTTGACCGAGGAAAGACTTGGAAGAAGATACTCTATGTCAACGAGAAAACAGGTGTAGCCGACATGGCTATGGACCCTTCAAATCCTAATAAGATTCTTGTTGCCATGTGGGAACATCGCCGCTGGCCTTGGTTTTTTAATTCCGGCGGCCCGGGAAGCGGAATCTATATCACCACAGACGGAGGAGAGAAATGGGAGAAAATGACCGAGAAGAATGGACTCCCGGCAGGCGACTTGGGACGTTGCGGCCTCGCCTTTTCAGCCAGCAACCCTGCGATTGCTTATGCCCAGGTCGAGGCTAAGAAAAGTGTCATCCTCCGTTCTGCAGACGGAGGGTTCAATTGGCAGGTCATCAATAACGAAACCAATATTGATAACCGGCCTTTTTATTACAGCCGTATCTGGGTGAATCCTAAGAATGAAAACATCCTTTACATGCTCCAGACCCAGTTGAGGGCAAGCGAGGACGGAGGAAAGACGTTCAGGCCGTTAGCCATGTTCGGCCAGTCGCACTCTGATTATCACGCCATGTGGATTCATCCTAATGGAGAGATGATGGTCGTCGGAAACGACGGTGGTGTCGTCATTTCCTACAACCGGGGCCAGAACTGGCGCTTCGTGGAGAATCTTCCTCTCGGGCAGTTCTATCATGTCGAATTCGACATGGAGACTCCCTACAATGTCTACGGCGGGCTGCAGGATAACGGCACCTGGCGAGGCCCGGCCTACACGGTCAAAGAGAGGTCTCTCTCCAATTATCAATGGCTGACTGTTGGCGGAGGCGACGGCTTCGATGCTGCGCCTGACCCAGAGGATTCGAACTGCGGCTACGGCATGTCCCAGGGCGGAAATTTATACTATTTTGATGTTACCACCGGAATGAGCCGGGGGATTGTTCCCACTGAGTCTGATGTCAAACACCGCTACAACTGGAATGCGGGCTTTGCCGTCGACCCCTTTCATCCAGCCACTATCTATCTTGGCAGCCAGTTTGTCCACCGCAGTCCCGACAAGGGAAGAACCTGGGAAATCATCAGCCCTGACCTGACGACCAACGACCCGGAAAAACAGAAACAGCCCGATAGCGGCGGACTGACACTCGATGTCAGCAGCGCTGAAAACCATTGCACAATTATGTGCATCGCGCCCAGCCCGGTCAAAGAAGGGGTTATCTGGGTCGGCACGGATGACGGCAATGTCCAGCTCACCCAGGATGCTGGAAAGAACTGGGAGCTTGTTTCCAAAGACCTGGCCGGCGGCAAGAAGCCGAGAGTTCCTCAGGAAACCTGGGTGCCTCAAATTGAGCCTTCAAAATTCGATGCAGCCACAGCCTATGTTGTTTTTGATGACCACCGCCGTTCCAACTGGACTCCTTATGTCTTTGTCACCCATGACTTCGGAAAAACCTGGAACAGCTTGGCAACATCTGAGATCGATGGCTTTTGCTTTGTCATCAAGGAAGATACGGTCAACAAAAATCTTCTCTTCCTCGGAACAGAGTTCGGCCTTTTTGTCAGCTTCAACGGCGGCGCGAACTGGATGAAATGGACACAAGGATTGCCGACTGTCCCGGTCTATGACCTCACCATTCATCCCCGTGAGAATGACCTGATCATTGCCACTCACGGCCGTTCCCTCTATGTCATCGACGATATTTCGCCCCTGCGGGAGATTTCAGCCGAATTGACAAAGAAGAAGCTTCATCTTTTCAAAGTGCAGGATGCCATCGAATTCCAGCAGGGGAGGATGAGCGTTTATTTGAGCCCAGGCGACACAGCCTTTTCCGGAGAGAACAAACGCCTCGGAGCCTGCATCAGCTACTACCTCATACCCAGCGAGCGGAAGCCTGAGGAGCAGGAGCAACAGGCCGGAGCGGGAGAGGAAATGCAGCAAAGGATGATGGCGCGGATGGCTCAGATGGGAGGCATGGGCCAGTTCCGCGGGATGGGAATGATGCGCCAAGCTCAGACGCGTGTCTCGATCACCATCCTCAATTCTCAAGGCCAGACAATCAGCCGCTTCAGCGGACCGGAAGATAAGGGAATTAATCGAGCCTATTGGGATTTCAGGGAAATGGAGATTCCTGCAGAAGGACAGGCGCAAGCTGGAGAAGCACAGGTCGGCGCAGCCATGTTCTTTAGAGGAGCGAGAGGAGGGCTGACAGCCCTTCCCGGCACTTACACAGTCAAGGTCAAGTATGAAGACCAGGAACTCAGCCAGTCTTTCAACGTCAAGAGTGACCCGAGGCTGAAAATCGACATTGAAGTCCTTAAAGCCAACCGCGAAAAAACGAAAGAAGCCATGAAGCTCTCACGGCTCGTCACTCAGGTCTCGCAGCTGATTCAGCAGACGCAGAAAGCCATACAGACCTTTCAGGACTTTGCCCGGAGCCAGCGCAATCCAAAGATGATGGAGCTGATGAAGGCCGCTCGCGAAATTGACGGAAAGCTCAAAGAATTTTCAGAGGCACTGAGCCCGACTCCGACCAAGCAGGGAATGGCCGACCGCTCCTCAGGATTGAGCAGCCAGGTGATGAGCGCAGTCTCCGGCATCAGCGGCGCCGGGATAGAGCCCGTTTCTCAGGCCGCGCAGGTGAGGTATGAAAAGGTGAAACCCAAGCTGAGCGCATTTCTGGCAAAGTTCAACGATTTCTTCCAGAAGGATGTCGAGAATTTTAAGAAGATGCTTCAGGATTCAGGGTTTTCGCTTTTCGGCCCGTTCACTCCGCTGAAGCTCGAGTAAATAATAATTAAGAATAAATTTAGGGGAGACGATACTTAGCTCTTAAAAAGCCAAGTATCGTCTCCCTATATTAAAATTTGTATTTCCCTCCACAAAACCAAGATTTCTATAGAGAACAGGTAACCTTTGCCTTTCTTAAAAAAATATTAAGAGAGATGAAGAGCGAAGATCAGAGAAAAGTATTCAGCCAAGAGAATATATCTTTCCAGCGGTCATAATCACCGTGAGCGGCTCCTTTGACCTCAATATAGATGTGGTCGATCTTCAGCTCTTTCAGCTTCTCGACAGCCTTCCGGGCATCGGCCACCGGGATGGCATTGTCCTTATCTCCATGGATGACGAGATAAGAGATATTTATGCCTGGCTTCATCAAGTCAAGGATATTTTCGCCGCTCAAAGGAGGGGGTGTCGTAATGGCGCCCGAACGGATGATAACACCTTTAAACAAGCTGGGATTCAGCAGGCTCAGCCTCCAGGCGCCGTATCCTCCCATCGAAAATCCGTCGAGCATGATTCGCTTGGAGTCGATGTTGTAAAGAGTCTTCACGTGGGCGATGCACTCCAGGACATCTTTGCCTGAATCGCCCAGATACCAGCTGGACAATCCCCTGGCTTTAGGGGCGATGACGATCATTGAAACCATTGCTCTTTGGCCCCTCGGGGCTACGGCGATCTGATTCCCGTAGCTTTCGTTGTCTGGATTCCTAACCATTGTTCTTGGGCCCATCATCGCTCCAGTCAGACGGCCGACGACAGAATAGACATACTGGCGCTCATCCACTCCGCTTCCATGAAGAGTGACTAAGAGCGGCAGGGGAGTCTTTCTGTCATAATTGAAAGGCACAAAGATCGAATAAGGTTGAAGGCTGCCATCGATCTCTGACCTGTGGGCCAGGCGGCTCAAACTCCCAGGCGGAAAAAGGGCTGGCTCTCCGTTTTCGACCTTTTGCAACAGAGAATCTATTTCATCTTGCCATTCCCCGAGGTCGCGGATATCGGCATAAGGCGTCGCATTCTGGGCGAAATCCTGTATCCATTGCGGCCTGATTTCCAGGGTGGGGAAGCTGTTGCGGAAAGCTTGGTCCTCTGCATATTTTTTGCCCTGTTTGAGGTCGGCGATGCGTTTGGCGAGAGAGTCGAATTCGTTGCGGTCTATGACAAAGAAGGTGTGAGTCTCTGTATAGCGGAGCGAGCCGTCCTTATCAATAATTCCCAAGCTGAGGTGATTCAATCCGGATGCATAATTTTCTTTGGGCAGGAAATAGCGAATCAAGCTTAGACCTTTATTCAGGGAAAGCGATTCTGCTGCAGAGAAGTTATTTTGTCCTGAGCTGACGATATACTTTAGACTCCAAGCAGAATCCTCGGAGGGAGAATTGACGGCAATGGTCAGCACCTTCTCCTGGTCTGAATAAAAATGGGAGCCGTTGAGTTGAGACTGAAATTCCGGCTCTTGAGGTGAATGGTTGACAAAAGTGAAGATAGCGCCTTTTCTTTTTTTTGTCATTTCAGTGTCAAAGTTGGAATCTGGATAAAGCTCAAGAAATTCTCTTTCCTCTTGGTCTCGGTCAACATAGATGACGTTAATCCCCCACTCTGGAACGATAAAGGGCTTGAGGGGCGGTATGATCTTCCAGGGAATGGCAATTTCGTAGATGATGACTTTTTTTTGCCTATCGAGGGATATCTCCAGCTTAATGCTCTCCGTGGAAACGCCAGGAAAATAGACGCCGTCCCTGTTCACGGCGACAACAATTTTTTTGTTATTCTCCGACGAGAATCCGAAAGTCCAAAATTGTTCGCTTTCGTTTCCTTGATGGGGATCGACGAAAGTTAGATAAAAGCCATCTCCGTAGCGCCAGGCACGGTTGGGAAATTCGAACTGGTCGTCAAGCGCCTTAAGCGCAACATAAAAATTATCCGGGTCATAGGTGAATTTGACTTTGACATCGATGTCTGCTGAGCCGGGAATCATTGTTCCATCTGGATGGAGATTTACGGGCAGCTCCCGGACCGAATCCCACTCATCCAGCTTTCCGTCGATGGTTATCTCTCTATCGGTTTGAAAAATTTTATTATTCTGGCTTGATTGCCCGATAAACAAAGGCAGAGAGAGAATCGAGATGAAAGCTGTGGCTAAATAAAAGATTTTTTTATGCATAATAAAATTCCCCTTCCAATGTCTATTTTTCTCCCGATGGTCCTTTGTCTTTATTTTCAAGTATCTTCCTCATTTTATTCAGCTCATCTTTCAGGTCATCAATTTTTCTGCCCATTCTTCTTTCTAACCTCTGAAGATTGAGTTGTAAAAGGTTTACACCGGCTGTAATCAATCCTCCGCCGATAACTCCTCCGATGAAAAGAATAAAGCACCCTGCGGAATAAGACAAGAAATGGAAGAGCCCGGCAGGAAGGATAACTTTCTTCCCGTCTATTTCCATCTCTCTCAACTCAGGGCTATCAGGGATGATTTGCTTGAAAACCTCAATCTCCCTCGGGTTTGTGTATATTTTGTAGATGTTTA
The DNA here is from genome assembly GCA_964526905.1 of uncultured Eubacteriales bacterium. Classification (GTDB taxonomy): domain Bacteria; phylum Acidobacteriota; class Aminicenantia; order Aminicenantales; family Aminicenantaceae; genus CAZGMN01. Next base: position 3,223 of record CAZGMN010000120.1, on the reverse strand, counting down.
TTCCTACCCAGAGGACGAGAATTATTCCAACAATAATCATTACCGACCCGATAATCGTCCTGACTTGCAAGCCGGCCTCCAAAATCTCTGGCCTTCTATATTTTTCCTCTGATGACATTTCTATCTCCTTTCCATTGAGGAGTTTTCTCAAGATGCTCATCATCTGTTTTGATTTTATTTAATTATATACGAAGCGGCCTTGTCCCACAAATCAAGACGCGATTTTGTATATCAAAATTTTAGCCGTTTAATATGCCCTTCATTTTTTTAATTTTTGATCGTCACCGCTTGAAAATTTCCGAGGCTTATATCTATTCTGGGCAGCTTCTTTTTGATTTTTAGCTAATTTTATATAATAACCGTGCAGAGAAGGAGGAACTATGGAAATCAAGATTGTCAGGATTGAAAAGCCTGAGGAGATGAATTTTATCCTCGGGCAATCCCATTTTATAAAAACTGTCGAGGACATTCACGAGGCGATTGTCAACACCGCTCCGCAGATGAAGTTCGGCCTGGCCTTCTGTGAATCATCTGCTCCTGCGCTCGTTCGATACTCGGGAAATGATGAAAGGTTGATTGATATCGCTAGAACCAACGCCTTGAATATTTCTGCGGGCCATTGCTTTTTAATCTTTATGGAGAACGGCTTTCCGCTCAATATCCTCAATGCCATAAAAAATGTCCCTGAAGTCTGCCAAATTGTCTGCGCCACTGCCAACCCGGTTGAGGTTGTCATCGCCGAAACAGAAAACGGAAGAGGAATCCTGGGGGTTATTGATGGAGTGAGGCCGAGAGGGGTGGAAGGCGAAGACGATATAAAAAGGAGGAAGGATTTTTTAAGGAAGATCGGGTATAAATTTTAATATTTATAATTTAGCTCAAACTTAATCTCCCTTTTTTCATTCAGATGCTTGACTGCGAGGATTCGCTTTTTTTCTGGCTTTACCGAAAATATCGAAAAAATAGAGCCAACTCTATTGTCAGCAAGCCGTGGCAGTTCGCCGAGGCTGGCCGCTGATTACGGCCTTATTGACAATGATATCTTCAGAACTCCCCTTTCCTCCAGGGGCACAAAGCGGGTTGTCGGGTCCCATCGCCTCTCCCAGCTTTTGTTATAGACGATGAAGATTGTGTTGCCGGGGGAGATCTGCCAGCGGAGCCGAGCACTCCAGCCCAACTGCCTGGAGATGTCGTCGTACTGGATATAGTTCATCAGGCCCAAGTCAGGGGAGAGGAAGATGTCGGCTTTGAGCTGATATACGTTTTCGCTTAAGTGCCCTTGGGGGAGCCTTCCTCGGACAAAGTTGAGGTCCAAGGCCAAACTTGCATAGCCTTTGTATTTCAGTGTCAATCCTATCCTCAAATCATCGTAGTGGCCAGAATAAAATTCGCCGAAAGTGTAGTTCATGTTAAAAGCTGCTTGCCGATGGGTCGCAGTGCTGAAATTGAGTCGATAGTTCGCAAAATCATATGAATCGGGAGGCAGAACAATCCCTTTGGCCACCTCAAAATCATCGAAAAGGACTTCGCGGTTGAGGACAATTTCTAAAGCGATACGCTCCCCGCTCTCTGTCCCTAAGCTGAGGGGTGAAGCAGTGATGCGGCTTGTCTCGAGCCTCCCCGCGAGGTCCCAGTAGATATCACCGCTCGCTGAGAAGAAGAACTGGCGGACAAGGTCGCCGAGTAAGCCCTTTGTGGGACGAGGCTGATAGCCGAGCCTGAGAAAGAAAGTCTGCATGTTTCTGCGCATCATGTAGCCCATCGCCGGATCCAGGGACTCTCCATAGTAGGCGTAAGTTGTCTGAATATCCCAGAGGTCGTTGGGATAGTTCGCCCTGAATCCGTAGCCGTAGTGACGTCCCTGCTTCTCCTCGTTCCAGTTGTAGGCCATCCAGGCAATGAGCTGAAGGTTCTTGTCTCCTCTGAACTTGGATGTCGAGTAGTTGAAATCTGCTCCTGCCAACGTGTTTTTTTCGCCTTTTGGGCTGCCGTTGGTGAAGATCCAGCCCACTTTGCTCTCGGCAAAGATATCCTGGGTCATCCGGGCAGCGAGGAAGTTGTGGCCTGCGACTTCCCCGAACTTATCGGTTTGGGCGTCCAGGATGGAGAGGTTTGTCTTGCCGACCTTTCCGTAGAGCTTGGTGCCGAAGATGACCGGGATCTGCTCGCCTTGATAGAGACCGATCGAGCGGCTGATGAAGGGCGTGAAGCTGATGCTTGAACTGAAGCTGAAAGTCTCGGAGCCTTCCAGGAAGAACATCCTTTTTTCAGGGAAGAACAGCGGGAAACGCGTCAAGTTGATGCGGCGTTCGTCGACCTCTGTCTCGGCGAAATCCATTTTATAGCTGAGGACGCCCACAAAATTGGGAGTGAAGTTTTTGTAGATATCGAACCCGGAATTTAGCTTTAAATTATATCCGCCTGGCTCGAGAGAATTCTTATGGGTATCGATAAGGCCATAGGGCCGGAAGGTAATTCCTTTTCCCTGCTTGACACTTTCGATCCCTTCCAGGCCAGCCGCTTCCATCGGGTTATTGAAGATGCTGTCCCTGTTCGTCCCGGACAGCCGGATGGTCTCCTGCTTGCGGGCGATATAACGCTCGACGTTTATTCCCCAGACAGTGAGCCCGGGCTTGAACGAGAGAGTTTTGAAGGGGACTCTGAGCTCAGCGCTCCAGCCGTTCCCAAGGATCCGGCTCTTAGCTTCCCAGATGCCGTCCCAGTTAAGGCTGGCCTCACCGCCAGAGGTCAATCCCTCGCTTCGAGCGCCACGGGGATTGACAAAGAAGACGTAGGCGGTTCGCTTATCTTGGAAGGGATCGAGCAGCACACGGATGAGATCATCGCTCGGACCCTGCGGCCCGTGTCTATAGCCCCTGCCGTGCTCTTCGCCGCCGCTGTCGTGAGCCATGGTGTTGGCCGCGATACGGCCCGGCTCGCTGTCATAACAAATGACGCCGATGTAAAGGTTTGAATCATCGTAAAGAATTCTCAGCTCGGTCTTCTCCGTCGGATCCTGGTTGGGTTGAGGTTCGACCATGCGGAAAGCGGTGAAGGCGACAGCAGACTGCCAGACGGGGTCAGAAAGGCTGCCGTCGATATCAGGGCCCTGTTTGATACGCACGGCTTTAATCTCGGCCGCAAGGCTGAAGCGGAGCATGAGGAATGCCATCATCAAGCAAGTAAATATAAGCCTCTTCATTTCTCTTCGCTTTTCTTAGAA
>CAZGMN010000119.1:0-9591 GCA_964526905.1 uncultured Eubacteriales bacterium | reverse complement strand
AAATTCACGAAGGATTCAGGTGAAGATATTATTAACTTATAAATAAGGGGAGATTGAAATGAAAAAATATATGACAATTTTTCTAGTTCTCTTTTTTTTCTCTGGAGCTTTTGCCCAACAGCTAAAAATTCTTGGTGGACCGATGATTTCAAATTATAGCGAGAAGTGGCCGATAGAAAGCCCTTGGCTTCAAAATGCTGGTTTCTTTCGAAGTCCCTTTAAGCACAGTAAAACAGGATTTCTTGCAGGCATAGGAATTGAATTTGCCCTGGAAAAAAATATTGCAGTTGAAATTGATGGACTGTACTTCCATAAGGGCAGTTCTTTTTTATACGCTTGGCCCACACCAACCTCACAAAAAGAAGACATATATGACATGCATGGAGTTAGCTTTCCTCTATTGCTCAAAATAAAACTTTTTCCTCGTCCACTTCCCTACGTTCTCGGCGGCGGCGAGCTTTCTCTTATCTTCTCTCATGCCAAACTTACCAAAAAGATAGAAATATCTACCAGCCGAGGAACATGGGAAAATATATCTGAAGATACAGAAAAAGCCGATTTTGGGCTTGTTTTTGGAATGGGCTTTGAGATGAAAGTATCAAAAGCTCTATTCTTTTTTGAAGGAAGATATAACCTTGGTCAAGAAAATATCTACAAAGGGCAGGTGTATATTACTGAGCGCCCCAGAATAAGAACCTGTGCTCTGGAAATATTAGCTGGATTCAAGATTTAAAAAGTTATTGATAACTTTTTATAAGGATTTCTCTTCGGAGTTCTTTACAATTCCCTAACGCTTCACTTCAATTTTCATCCTTATATATTTAATCTCATCTCAGCGTTGACAATATCCTATTCTGTGATTAGAATCCCTCCAAGTGGGATTTTTGAAGATTTTATTCTTCGCTACAAATCTTTCTTTATGCTCTTCTGCCGTCAATCGCCTCATCTGCTGCTTGCTTGGCCAAAGACAATTCAAAGGCTCAATGGGAATCGATTAAATTAAAATGACTCATAATTTGTAAATAAATCTTAATTTTACGAAAGCGTGCTTTATTGAAAAAGCCATAATTTGAGATCAGGAGAACTAACATGGAATTCAAAGATGAGATAGAAATGTTCAAATTCATGGAAGAATATTTTTATTCTGATGCTCTTTCCGATATCCTGGATGAAATGGGCTATCTTCAGTGCGCGGCAAGCCCCCAGGCGATGATCAAGCCTCTTTTTCCCCAGGCCGTCTGCGCCGGGAGGGTGAGAACCCTGCTCAACGCGGCGGCAAAGACAGGCCGCGAGGACCCTTACAAGAAAGCCATAGAATTGATGGACAGCCTCAAGCCAGGAGAAGTCGCAGTCGCCACCTCAAAAAAGCCTTTGGAGTCAGGGATCATGGGCGAGCTCTCAGCAACAGCAATGCGCTCGCGCGGGGCAAGGGGCTGCCTTGTGGACGGCTACACAAGGGACGCGCGCAAGATCATTCAGATGAAGTTCCCGACATTTGCCAAAGGGTTCTCTCCGATCGACACCGCTGACCGGGCAGCAGTTGTCGACTATGACTGCCCGATAATCTTTGGACGGAGAAAGATATTTCCCCGGCAGATTGTCTTTGCTGACCTGGATGGAATTATCTTTATTCCTAAGGAAATCGAAAAGGAAGTTATCCAGAGGGCTGTAAAAAGAGTTGAAACTGAGAGCATAGTCCGGAATGAACTCGGTGAAGGGAAAAGAGTCCGTGATGTCTGGGACAAATACCATGTCTTATGAGAAGAGAGGAAGAGAAGAGTTGGCGTAATGAGGCTCAAGAATAAGGAGGCTTTTAATGAAAAAACTCATTCTCTTGCTGAGCGTAATGCTGATGACATCTTCTCTAACTCTGGCAAATTATTTGTCCTCAAATCCTGAAGCAGGAAAAAATTTGGAAACTTTTGTCTACGAAGAGAATTTTGAATCCCGCGAACTCAATGCTTGGGCTTCTTATCCCCTCTGGCAGGATACGGCCTATGACCCCAATCTAAGAGTTGGAACAATTGCGCCCGGCGACCCGAATATTTCCTTGATTCAAAAAGTAACACCTTATACAAGTGTCGAAAGCTACGCAGGAGCGCAAAAAAACCTCGACATGTACCTTATGCCTGGATCGACGATAAAGCTCAGGTATTATTTGAAGACACAATTGAGGCCTGAATTTTTCAAAATCAGGATTGCAGGCGGCAGCGACGGGAAAATCGACTTTACGATTTCCAACCCCAAGACGAATAGCTGGGAATGGGCCGAAGCCGCCTATGATAATTTTATTCAGGAAAATCCAAAGCTTTCCGGAAAAAAAATCAAGGTCAATGCCCTTGCTGTTTTAGCCAAATTTCCGAATGCAGACCCGGCGATGCCCATCTATCTCGGCTTGGATGATATAGCTTTCAAAGGTGCCCGGCTCATTCCTTTCGAGTTCATCGAGCCAAAAGTTTTCAAACTCTCGGAATGGGAGCCCTATATTCCTCAGCGCCATTATTTTCGAGGTGACATATTTTCATTGAAAGGAAAATTGCGGCTTGAGGCTAATCGAGTCGAGGTCAAGATTGTCAATTTTGCTGATAGGTCCAGAACAATCTTCAAATCTTTCCTGAATAAAGTGAAAGACGAATGGCGGCTTGAAGGAATCAAGCTTCCCTTTCCAGAAGGGCTCTATTTAGCAGAGCTCAGCGCTTATCAAAATAAAGACAAAATTTCCTCCACTGAGTTCACAATCTATATCGAACCTAAAAGTATCGGAAGAAATCATCCCCGCCTCTGGTTTGACAGCGGCAGAAAAAATTGGCTCAAAGCTCGGCTGAGAGACGAAAGATTTAAGGGAGTTGTTGAAGCCATCAAGAGCAATGACCAGGAAGTGAGAGAAAAAAATCCTGTTGACAGCATCTTTTATGATATCGACCAATTCCCAAGCGACGAGCCTTTAATCGGAAATGTCCCGCGCTCAATCTATCCCTGGTTTGAGCGGATAAGGCTCTGGCAGAAAGGGCTTTTTAACAGCTCACTTGCCTACAGCTTGCTCGACGATAAAGAAGCAGGCGAATACGGCAAAGCCCTTCTTTTAAAGCTCAGCCAATTCCCTTTCTGGGTCCATCCCTGGTTTAAAAACTGGGGTCAGCACATCTATTATCCTGTCGGAGAGCTGGGAATGGATGTCGCCCTCTCTTATGACCTGCTCTACGAGCTCATGGACGAAGGCCAAAGGAAATCAATTCAAGAGGTTGTGCTGAAGAATATTATCATCGCCTGCCATCAGGGCTATGTCGAGGACAACCTGGTCACGAGCAATACTTCCAACTGGGTGGCTCATATCACAGGCAGCTCGCTGATGAGCCAGGCAGCCATCTACGGAGATAGAGATGAGCTTGGAAATCTTGAGCCTTATTTTAGCGGTGTCATGATGAAAATCTATGACTTCATCCAGAAGGCTTTTGGCCGGGATGGCGGCTACGGCGAAAGCTTTGGCTACAACGAGTTCACGATGCTCTCCCTCTCCAAGGCTTTGCCTGCAGTTGAGAATGTCTTCAAGGTCGACCTCTCGGCAAATATCAACGGCTCTTACAGGGATATCGCTTGGCAGGGGCTCATCAAGGATAAACTCTTCTTTCATTTTGGAGATTCAGGAGGAAACCTCGGGCCGCTGACGAACTGGGCCTGGCTCCTGGCAAAGAACAAAGACCCGCTCTTAGGTTGGCTCTATCATTTTTTAAAAAAAGAAGAGACATTCGCTGACGCACTCTACGAGACAGAGATTGCTCCCCGAAAAGAACCCTTTGACCAGAATCCGGTCACGGTTTTCAAGGATATCGGCACAACTGTTTTCAAGAGCGGCTGGGAAAAGGACGATTTTGTCTTGGTGATGAGAAGCGGGGCATTCTTCAATCATCAGCATCTTGACCAGGGGACTTGTTGGCTTGCCGATAAGGGAAGTATTTTCATCGGAGAAAGGAACGGAAGTACTTATTACGATGACCCAATTTATCAATCGCATTACACCCAGCCTATCGCTCATTCCACAATCCTCGTCGACCATAACAGCCAGAGCCAGAGGGTCGGAGACCCGCTGCGCTTTGCCGAAGGCTTTGATGACCATGCCTTCATTTATCATTTTCTCGACGGCTCAGAGGCAGCCTTTAGCTGCGGAGACATCGGAAGATTGTACTGGGGGAAAGTCAGAGAACTGAGGCGGAACGTTCTCTATCTCAAGCCCAGGACAATTTTGATGCTTGATACAATTATCCCGGCAGAAAAAGACATTGATGTGACTCTTCTCTATCAGACAGACTATCTCAAGGACATTCAAATTGGGCAGGGAATATCGACAATCACTAAAGGAAAAAACGTCCTTTTCATCAAACACCTTTACCCAGAAAGGCTCGAAGTCAAAGCCGAGGAAACTCCCCACTATATCAACACCCTTAAAAATGAGATGCCTTTGACAAAAGAAGGGATGCTCACCATCACAGCCCGGACAAGCGGCGAACCTCTGGTTATAGCCAACCTGCTCGGAACAGAAGGAGTTGAAAAGCTGGCTATAGAAAAAGGCGATGGATTTATTTCAGGAAAGGCAAATGGAAAAGATTTTGCCTTTTCGATAAGACCAAACCGTGTCTATAAGGTCAAAGGCTTGACGACTGATGCTTTGGCTTTGACCTGGGATGAGACAAAAATTTTTGCCGCGCTCTGCACCAGCCTCGATAAGGATGGAAAATTGCTTGTCCGATCCGAAGAAGCGGTCACGGCAGAGATTGGCGAGAACAGCTTGAAATACTATCTTGGCAAAGCAAGTATTGTTTCGGTAGGCGTCTCTTCCAGACCATCAAGAGTAACTCTGAACGGAAAGGCAACAAAAAATTTCAAATATGATGAAGGTAAGAAGATAATAGTTTTGTCGCTTCCAGAAGGTGAAGGCTTTGTCTCTTTCGAGTAATTTAACTAAAAAAAATAAAGAATTAAGCTCCGATATAAGAATCTCTTCCAAGCTGTGTGAGTGAAAAATATATTGCTAGCCGTAAAAAACAGAGCAAGGGCAGGGCTATTGCGGAGAGGCCTTTCCGCGAAGCCACAACAAATATAAGAAAGCTCCTTTAAAGGAGGTTAGGATGAAGCGAAGAGCATTTTTGAGTGCATCAACTGCAGGCGGCATCTCTTTGCTCACCAACTTGAGGAGAGGCGTTGCGGCAGAGAAAGATAGCGGGCAAGAAACAACCGGAAAAAAATCTGTGCTGGACAACGGCAAGCTGGCTGGCTTGACCCTCGAAGAGCTAAAAAAGAAGTACCAATACGACCTCTTTGAAGACTTCCTGCCCTTCATGGACAAATATGTAATTGACCATGAGTACGGTGGATTCATGTGCAACGCTGACCGTGATGGAACACAGATCAGCGGTGATAAGAACACCTGGTATGAAGGCCGAGGAATCTGGGCTTATTCTTTCCTCTACAACAACCTCGATCGCAGCCCAAAATTTCTTGAAGTCGCCCGTAAATCCGTTGACTTCATCCTCAAGCATAAGCCGGCAGGGGAAGCACTCTGGCCTGGAGGCTTTAGCCGTGAGGGTCAGGTCAAGGCAGCTCCTGATTCGCGCGGCTACGGCGACCTCTTTATCGCCGGCGGGCTCGCAGAATATGCCAAAGCCTCAGGAGAGAATAAATATTGGCAAATGGCAAAAGAGATCATAGAAAAAATCATAAGGCTCTACGACCAGTCTGACTATTACCCCAATGCAGCCAAGGATTACCTCGGACAAGAGGCTCCCCTCTTTCCCGGAGTAAGGGTTTCAGGGGTGTGGATGGTTTTGATCAACACTGCGAGCTCAATGCTTGAGTATAAAGCTGATCCAGAGATTGAGGCTTTAGCCGACCGCAGCTTAGAGGCAATCATGCATGATCATTACAATCCTGAATTTGGATTGAACAATGAGCTCCTCAATCATGACCTGTCCCGTCCCCAGAATGAGCTCTCCCAGTTTGTCTATACCGGACATGCCATCGAAACATTGTGGATGGTGATGTATGAAGCAGCGAGGAGAAAGGATAAAAAACTCTTCGACCTCGCCGCAGAAAGATTCAGGCGGCATGTCGAGGTTGCCTGGGATGATGTCTACGGCGGCGCCTTCCGCTCCCTGGACCGTGTCGATAAGAATATCTGGAGAGTGGATAAGGTCTTATGGCTTCAGGAAGAAGTCCTGATCGGCTCGCTCTTTGTCGTCGAGCATACCGGCCTTCAATGGGCAAAAGATATTTTTGCCAGGATGTTTCAATATGTTCAGGATAAGTTTGTTTTGAAGAAACACGGGCTGCCGCTCTGGATATTCAATGCCGACCGAAAAGTGACCTTCGAGCCTCATGCAACCAGAATCGAAAATTTCCATCATCCCCGGCACCTCATGCTCAACCTTCTGAGTTTGGAGAGAATGATAAAGAGAAGAGGAAAAATTTCCGGCCTGTTTTCATGAAATCGGATTCTTGAAGTATCTGCACAACTTTGGCAGATAAAAGATCAAGCTGAGCAGTGAAGAAATTCTGTAGAAGGCTCAAGCTGGCTGTCTCGAAAACACGCAGGCTTTGCCCCAGCGAGGCAAAGCCTGCTCGGTTTCAGGCTTCGCTCTCCTCTCCCTTCGGTCAAGGAGCCATGCCCGCTCGGCCTTCAAACGGTTTTCTCAACAGCCAGCTTGAGCCTATTTATTCCACGGATATGCGGATGATTCACGTTTTTTTGTATGAGAGAAAACTTGAGATGAGATTCACATTTAATGATAATCAACATATGCCGAAGATTTCTTAATGAATGCGGGAGGCGACGATGAAGGAAAAGCTCCATTTTTTTGACTGCAACTGCTCCATAGGCAGGACAGGATATCCGCATCTGCTGGACATTTCTGACGTTCAAGGCCTTAAACGCGAAATGGAAATTGCTGGCATAGAGGAAGCCCTTGTCTATCATTCAATTTCCCGCGATGCCCACCCGCCGCTTGGCAATTCCCTGCTTCTTGAAAAAATAAAGGATATGAAGGAACTCCATCCGGTATGGGTTGTCATCCCCCATCACACTAAGGAAATGGATAGGCCTGAGAAACTTCTAAAGGAAATGAAAAAGAAGGGCATAAAAGCAGTTCGGATGTACCCCACAAGAAATTATCACAGTTTTTCTCTTTCAGAATGGTCGAGTGGAGAGCTCCTTTCTTCGCTTGAAGGGTCTCGAGTTCCTTTGATTCTCGACATTGAAATCGTAAGCTGGGAAGATGTCCAGGCCATCCTCAAAAGTCATCCAAAGCTTCCGCTTGTTGTCTCCAATTGCAGTTACCGTCACAACCGCTTCATCTACCCTCTTCTTGAAAAAAATAATAATCTATACATCGAGATTTCCCGCTTCATGGGAGGAGGAGCTATCGAGGATTTGGTCAGGCGATTCGGAGCCCATTCCCTTCTCTTCGGCACAAACATGCCTCACTACACAGGAACAGCGGCAGTCGCACTCCTGACCTATGCCGATATCGAGGACAGAGAAAAGGAGGCCATTGCTTCCGGGAATCTTCGAAATATCATCGAGGAGATGTGGCCATGAGCGAATATTTTGACAGAATCCAGAGTGGAATTGCCATCGACGACGTCGAAATTATCGATATCCATGCCCACCTCGGCCCCTATTTCAACATGCATATCCCAGCCTGTGATGCGCGGAGCATGGTCAGGAATATGGATATCTGCGGCATCGACAAAGCTTTCATTTCCGCAAACTTGAGCTGGAATTCCGACCTTGTCCTGGGAAACAAGATGATGCTGGAAGCGATTCGTTCCCACCGGGGTCGGCTCTATGGGGCCTGCTCAGTCAACGGAAACTACCCTGATTTATCCGTGAGCGAGCTCGAACGCTGTTTCTCGGAGGAAAAGGATGTGAAGATGATAAAAATCCATCCCTTCCTGACAAGATGCAAGCTGAGCGATTCCAGGATGGAAGGCATTTATGAATTTGCTTCTCGAAAAAAACTTCTTGTCCTTGTTCATACCTGGCTGGACAACTGCCCTTACGGAAACATGGACCTTTTTACAGAAGTGGCAAAAGCCTATCCAAAGGTTAAATGGATCATGGGCCACTCCGGCGGACCTTTTGGAAGCTATCATGCTGTGGAGCTGGCAAAACAAACAAAAAATATTTTTCTCGACATCGCTCTCTCCATGTGCCCGGCGCAGCAGATTGAGTTTTTCGTCAAAGAGCTGGGCTCAGAGCGAGTTCTGTTCGGAACAGATAATCCTTTTATCGACCCTCGGGCCCAGGTCGGCCGGGTCGGCTTAGCCCAAATTACACATAAAGACAAGGTCAATATTTTCAGCGCTAACGTCCGCCGCTTTATTGATTTTCGCTGAAAGCTTTTTTAGCATAGAGCCATGAGAACGGCCAGGAAAAACAGAGTCACATTCAAAATCACCGACTACGTTGAGCGGGATCTCAAGTGGGAAGAAGAGGAATGCCGAAAATTGGGAATTAATTTTGCCTATTATCAACTCAAAGACGCACCTCCGCCTCGAATCATCGAATGTGTTAAGGACGCGGATATCATCCTGGTCAACATGGCAAGATTCTCAGAAGAGGTTATCGCCGGACTGGATAAGGCCAAGGTCATCCTCAGGCATGGCATAGGCTATGATAATATCGACATTCAGGCCGCAACCAGAAACGGCATCATCTTTGCCAATGAGGCAACGGCCTCGAGTGAAGACGTTGCCGAGCATGCGGTGATGCTCATCTTCGAGACTTTTAAGAAAAAACATGTCCAGGACAGGATGCTTAAGGACTGGATAAAAACGAAACAATGGAGCTCAAAAAAGATAGCTCCCCTCTACCGCATGAAAGGCAAGACTCTGGGCATAGCCGGCTGCGGCAACATCGGAAGCCGCGTCTTAAAGAAGATGAGCGGCTTCGGCCTGAATATTCTCGTCTGTGATCCCTATCTTTCCCGCAAAAAGCTGAAAGAGCTGGGCATAAAGCACACTCCTTTTAACGAGATGCTCAAAAAATCAGACATCATTACCATCCATGTCCCTGTCACTGATGAGACGAGAGGAATGTTCAACATCAAAAAATTTTCTTTGATGAAAAGATCTGCGGTCATTGTCAACACAGCCCGCGGTCCAATCGTTAAAACTCATGACTTGGTCAAAGCCTTGAAAGAAGGGATGATTGCCGGTGCAGCGCTGGATGTTTTTGAAAAAGAGCCCCCTCCCAAAGATCTCGAGCTTCTGAAAATGGACAATGTCATCCTCAGCCCCCATATCGCCTGGTACAGCGAAGAGGGCGGCTGGGATATCAGGGTGATGGTCATGGATGATGTTCGGGCGTTTCTCAAGGGCAAGCCGCCAAGATTTGTGGTCAATCCCGAAGTCTTCCGCCAGAAAAATCTAAGGTTCAAATGATTTTCTTTTTGTTCCCTTAAATTTGCGTTTGAAGAGGAAAGAGAACAACGTTATCAGTGATTTGAGGGACATGATACTTGCTTCGGTATTGGATCCCCGTATTTGCGCTACTCGTTTTCCTTGCCGGAGCTGACAATTTTGGCCCAGGTATCACGC
>CAZGMN010000118.1:0-9608 GCA_964526905.1 uncultured Eubacteriales bacterium | reverse complement strand
GTCTTGGAAGAGATGATTTTCGACCGTCATCGTCCGCTCACCATAGGCACTGATAGAAGTGTCATCGTGAGCTTCCCCAGTCAGCTCGCTCTGTGCGGTTTTTTGACTATTAATTGATATTCTCTGAGCCTGGCCCTTTATCGTTATCCGGTTTTTGATTTCATCGCCGCATTGATAATTTGGATAGGCTAAAAGATGTTTGGGGTCGGTGAAATCGAAAGAAGATGAACCTGGCGAAGGCTTCGGCTTAAAGACAGGTTTCCCATCGTATCTGAAATAGAATCTATAATCCAGCCGCTCGCAAATCATCCTTATGGCATTAAGTAGAGTGGACTGGTCATCGAAATAAACATTATCGATATCGACATTCGGGTCATCGTAAATCATATCCGCAAGAGCGGCGGCTTGATTGGCATAGAGCTTCGCCTTAACCAAGATATCGGCGACTACATTCTCAAGCGGCTGGGTGGTGAAATAATAAACGACAAGATTATTAGTGCCATTATCGACGACTTTATTTATATTAAAAGCGACTCGCTTCGTGCTCTCCTCATACATCCAATCTTCGTCTCCTTCGCCTTCCCAAACTGGATTTCCGTCAAGGGTAAGATAATAAGGTCCCTTGCATCCGGTTGGAAGCTGATAATAACGTTCCTCATAGGGAATGAATTTCTTTATTGAAAATTTATCGATTCGAATTTCCGTGCCAGAACTATAACAATCTAAATAAATCTGAATATTTTGAGTCCCTTGAGTTTTAAAATAAAATTTTCCTTCAGTCCAGCTTGTCTCAGTTAAAACATTAGAAATCCCGATTAATACATATTGTCCGCTTATATATTGATATGCGACTATTGTTAAAGCTCCAGAGCCAGAAACTATTTTATATTTAAATGTGAATTCATATTCTTTATTAGCTTCAGGAATAAAAATATTTTCATTATAAACATGGGCTTCATCAGCCGATGTAATCATTCTCCCAACATAATTTGACCCGCCCCCAGTATCTCCATAACTTCCAAATGTGGAACCAACAGTATTCCAATTTGTTACATTCGGTAAATCATCATCAATATCCATAGCATCTTTTTCATCGTAAAGTTCGTTTCCGATCAATCCTGTAGAGGATATCGAGTTGAAGGTCTGCGACGAGCCCCAATAATTGTCGAGTGCTTTGAAGGAGATGTCCTGCAAATATTTCATATAATCGCCGCCACTAACTGTGACTTCATATTTTTCAACCTGGAAATGAGGCTCATCCATCGGGCCGATTATTCGTTGCCAATAATAATCTGTGCCGCCATATTTCGCCCCAACTGAGAGCCTTACCTTTCTCCCAGTCTTCAAATAATCTTTGTATGCCGATGTCGGATGCTTTGGATGGAAGATGCTATTTTCGTTCGATAGGCTGACGCTCCACGTCCCCGCTATCGGATCAGGAGTCATCCCGGCGCCGCCAAGACTCATAGACCAATCAGAGACATAATTTTTGCCATCGAGATTGCAGAGATTTATCCAAGATGTGCCGACATAGATTTCAAACTTGAAAAGCATTTCCTGGCCGGTTGCCAAGAGCTGGCTTTGGGTGAGAGGACTTATGGACTGCATCAAACCTCTTCCAAAGTTATGGTTAACTCGTAATAGGTCGTTCCCTGGGCATAAGTATGAATCAGAGGACGATATGAAAAAGAGGTTATCACGACATAATACCAAGTCGAGGATTCCCAATTATTCTGAAAGCGAAGGATTTGATTATATTCATTCAGAGTGATGAAAGTTTGAACCTGGCTATATGTCAGTTTTCCCCAGGAATAGCCCGTCCATTTCCGTTTGTCTTTCAAGAAGTTGACCCGTTTACTTCCATCGGCCATCATCTCAATCTGCAAATTTTTTGAATAATCCACACCAAATTCCGGGGCATTGCCAGACATCCAGTTGATTTCAGGAAGGGTGACTTCACTTCCTTCAATTCCGAGTTTGATATCAGCCATTTAATTTCCAGCCTCGGCGTTGGGCTTGTTTATCTATCTCTTTAAAAAGCTTTTCACCCGCACTCTCGATAGTTCTGTCTGAAAGATTCTCTGCGAGCAAAAGAGGTGTATGGAAATGAAGACTGACCTGAGTTCCTTGATTATAAGTATTATATCTATTGACTGAATGAGGAATGATATATTCAGGACCTCGCTCACCAACTCGCACAATCTCAGGGCCATAAAGGCCAACCCATCCGCCTTTTTCTTTGCCCGGGATAGTTGTTGATGCGATAATGGCAATTTGCGCAGCTCCCATAGCCGCACTTATTGCCGCAAGAATCCAACTATATGGAGGAGCATAATTAGCAATAGCTTGAGTCACGGCACGAGCCGTATCAATTATTGCACCCGCATATTGAAAAGCCTTTTCTTTTGTGCCAAGTTCATACAATAATTCAGAACCAGCACTCAAGCTATCCCAAAGTGCTTCATTTCCTTTTATTTTTTCTTTTGTAACCTCAGTTTCTTTTTGTCCTGCAATTCCTATTTTTTCCATCCATCCATAAAGGACGCCATAACCTTCCGTCAGTTTCATCATATCATCATATTGAGCATCCCAGAGTCCGCTAATATAAGATAATTCTTCATCAGCCACATCGCCATATTCCTTCAAGTCCTTTTCGAGCTTTTTGAGTTCCCAGTCCACGGAAGACACAAGTTTGGGGATAAATGTTTTTTTCTGCGCCTGTTCAATCTTTTGGTATTCTTTTGGTAAGGTTCCTACTTCCTTATGCAAATTTTTTAAAGATTCATGAAGCTTGACAGTAGCATCGATTAAATCCCAATCTTGTCGAGTCAGACTTTGAGTCATTTTTAGATATTTAGCCCATTCTTCCGTGCCTAATTCTGGGACTTCAATTTTTTCTTTTTCTTTAAATTTATCAACGACTTCTTTGACCGCACTCCAATAAAGATTCCAGCTGTTTACCGCTTTTTCGACATTCGGAATTTGGTCTTTGATTGTCTTCGTCGTTCCTTTTATAACTTCTTGGACCATCTCATTTTTGGTTATTGCTTTGCCAATCTCTTCCTTAAAGTCACCCCATACATTTTTTAATTGAGCAATCGCGCCAGAATAAGTATTAGTTTCAGCTGTAGCCCTGGGCCACATTTTCTCAAGCCATTCAAGAATCGCTTTTTGTCTCTGTTCTGCGGTTAGATTTTCACTTAACTTCAGACCATATCTTCCAAGAGCATTGATTTCACTGCTTAATGATTTGACAATAAGATTCGTGGCAGTTTCGAAAGTCATGCCGCTCGCTTTGAAAGTTGAAGTTAATCCTGCGATTCCTCTAATGGCTCTCTGCACACCGTCTCTGTCAAGTTTCGTCAATTGAAAAAGCTGAGCTTCGGCCTGGATGACCTGCTGATCTCCATATTTCGTGGCATCCTGAATTGAGGAGGCGTAATTTATGAATAACCTTGCATTTTTGTCAACTTCTCTGCCTGTCATTTCAAGTGCGGTTCTCAAGGCATTTTCAGCATCCTCTTGGATTTCAGCTGCCTTAATCGAGCCACCGACAAATCCAGTTAATTCCTTTATGGCTTTTGAAATTCCCCAGGTCACTCCCAAGCCCATAGCAACTTGTTTCCACATGCCAGAAATTTGAAAGCCGCCTTTTTCCGATGTTTTGCCCAGGCCGCCGATATCGCCTTCGAGCTTCTTTATCTCGGCAGTTCCCTTCGCCGTATCGACTTCTACAGAGAAACGAATGTCGGCCATTATTTTTTCCTCGTTTTCTTAACTTTTGCTTCAGCCATTTCGTTCTCTATCTCAATCTGATTCAATCGAATGAGATTCATCGCCTTCAAAAAAATCCTTCTTTCGACTTTATCCATCTTCATTTCTCTTATGACATCGCTCGCGATCCCTACCTCTATAGAAAAAGGACTTATATTCTCATAATACCAATCAAGGCAATCCTTCTCGAATCTTGAAAGCTTCAAACTGAGTCTTGAGAGCTCGCATTGAGCACATGAGCATCCTTCTTCACATCTCTCCTCTTCCTCAGGTTCGTCGCTGCTTCTTTTTAGCTGCGGCCAATATTCTTTCTTATGCCTGAGGAAGCCAATCAGTTTTTTAGGAAATTGTCTGGATTTTGCATGAAATTGAGAAGCTTGAGCCAGAGTTCAATCCAATTCATATTTTTTTCTACTTCTTCTTCAGTCCTTTTCAATCTCAATCTTAGAATGACATCAAGCTTATTTTCAAAATCTTTCTTCTCTCTTCCATCCTTGGCCTTGACATTCCAATCGGCTATATGTCTTTTTACAAAATCAATAAGATTAATGACCCTTTCTTTCTCCTCGATAGCATTCTCCATCAGCGAAGAAGAAAGCGATGCTGGTTCGACTTGGAATTTGGCCGATTCGATAATTTCCGATTCCAATTCATATTCGAGCCATTCACTGGTTATTTTAATCATGGATTCCCCTATTCAAGATAATTCGTGGTTCTCTTATTGGTAATCGACAGCTGAACTGGCTTCGTTATTCCTGTCATGCCGGTCGGAGCGGACGATGCTTCAAGACCCCTGAGCGTTATTTTGGCCGGTATAATGCCCTCGTCGGAATATTCGACATCCTCAACCTTCAATCTTGGGAATTGGAAGAGAGCCTTATAATAATATGATGTCTCAATCAGTGCTCCCGTGAAAGTAATGTCTGCCTTCTTCTCTGCCTCAGCCAGCCAATTTGCAAAATAGACCTCATTTGTCGCATCCATACGCACGAATTCCAGCGTCAATTTCAGAGAGAGTTTTGCTGTCTCAAGAAGTTCAAGACATATCAATGAATCGGCAGTGAAGCTTCCGCCTTCGAGAACTCGCTCGATATCGAGCGTAAAATTTTTGACCTTGATGTCGTCGGTAGGCGATGCCAGGGCCGAACCTCCCTGGGCATTCATCCTGAAGATTCCCTGCTTAGATAGCACGCGATTAAATTTGTCCGCTATTGTTGCATTAGCCAGACTTGTAATGATCGCTGAATCGTCTATGAGTTTGTCTCCCTTATTTGAGATGGAAAGTTTCACCCGGCCCCCATCAAATGTGAAACTTGCTTTGTAAGGCTTTGCGCTCCTTATGACATGGAATTTGTCGAGCTTCTCAGTCGCATAGGTATAAAAGCCTGGAATCTTGTTTGCGAGTTGAAAGGTATGGAGATATGCTGCCGTAGTTCCCTGCTGAGTTGGTATGCCTGCCGTGCCGAACAGCAAAGCAAGAAGTAGATTTTCAAGTCCTTCATACCGCCAATGGAAATCAAGCGGAAAATCCACAGGCCCGACCTGCAATAAATCCAGGTCATCCTGAAAGGCGCTCTGGACATTCTCCTCCTCCGCAAAAGTTGAAGACATCTTGATAGCACCCGCATTCAAAGCCGCGATCAATGTCCCTGCGGCATTGACATCAATCTCTGTGCCCCAAGTCGCGGCTTTCTTGATAGCTGTCTTTATTAGTCTCTTTTCAATTTCACTCATTCTCTTTCACCTCCTTTTTTTCTTTCTTCGGCTTGATTTCCTCGGCCCAGCCGTCTTTGACCCAGGATTCAGCGGTCTCTTTCAAGATACCGTCCTTTTCCGTATCAATCTCCCGGCCGGTCTCAATCAATCCGAGCTTTTCGTGATATTGCCTTTCCCGTGTCCATCGTATTTTCATGCTTCACCTCTCTATAATTCGTCAAAGGTTCCTGAAACCAGAACCTTGAATCGCCTTTCAAACCATTCAAAACCTAAAATTGAGAAATTCCCTTTCGTCGTATCCCAGGAATCAGGAATGACCTGGTGAGCCATCGTGCCGAGCGTATTCGCCGAGGCACTTTTGGAATCTTCGTCTATGGCTCTCGTCACATCCCTCATCGCTCTGATGGCCTTTTTCGTCGGGTCGCTCATATCTTTCACCCACCCACCGACAAGCACAAAAAATGTCTGGTCATAATCATCTGGCACTCCGGCAAATTCGGGCGGCTCTGCATCCCCAATGAAAACAAAATAAGTCGGATCGCCCTTTAGTTGCTCATGGGATATGAACTTCTCCTCCACTTTGAATGGCGTATAAAAATAATCATCCCCAGCCGTAATGGCTTTAAGGACAGTTATAATCCTATCTCTTATCTTCTGAATCAGAGGTTCAGTTGGCATATCAGTCCTCTATCCCCAGAAGGTTCTTTATATAATTAGGCTTCATCATTGTCTCAAGTTCAGGTTTTGTTTCGCATATTGATTGCCAGAGCCAATGAAAGGCCGGGATGGTGATTTCTTTCTTGAGTGAGAAAAGTGGTTTTATCCCTTTGCCCTGTCTTATGGCAAGGAAATCCCTGCCTTTGACGCAAAAAATCCCTGGATAATTAGCCGCAAGTCCTTTCACGCCAGGAAAGGGAATCGTCAACGCCTTAGCCCGGACCGGCTTTATTGTGCCGCCTTCCTCAAGAATATGGGCATATTTAACAGATTTAGCCCCCGCTATTCCTGTCCCTATCTCCACTCTCGGCATCTTCGGATCAAGATACGCCTTGTATTTCACGTTTCTTTTTAGATGGCCTGTCCTCGTTTTAAGAATCGGGCCGCTGAGATTCCTTAAAATTTTAAGGATAGTATCGGCTCCCCATTTGTTGAGAACATAACCATAGGCATCGCCAATTTTCATCATCTTGATTATTTTGACTTTGGCTTTGGTCGCATCAATGATATATCTCACAGCCTTATCCTTTTGTATTTGTTTATGACTCGCTGGATGAAATCAGGAATATCCCTGTCGAATTTCGAGATATTGCCCTCTGGAAATCCCCTTGAGGCTTCTCCCCAATCCGATAGACTGAATGATTTGAATTGTTGAGCGACCAACCAGAAGCAGGCTAATTGCAGGTCAGAAGGAATCGTCGCCATGCCGAGTTTGCCGGTGAAATCGATATTTTGCGTCTCTTCATCTGACCAGACATCATCAAGTCTTTCGAGGTATCCTTCAAAATTTGAATCATGGACCCTGAAATCGGTTTCCTCTACAAGGTTCACGTCATCTTCTTTTAGTGTTATTGAGCCAACCGGATAATCTGGCAACCAGAGCAAGACTTTCCTGTTACCATCAAGAAGAAGATTTGTATATGTCTGCTCTTTCAAATTGCGGTTTGTTTCGCCATCGAGAAAAGTCGAGACGGCATTGATGAGGAGTTCAAGAATCGCGTCCTTTGAAGTTTCAGTAATTTGCAAATATGTTTTCTGGTCGGCTAAGCTAATCAGTGCGTTGGCATTGAGGCTCATGTTTTATTTTCTCTTTCTTCCCGATTTTTTCCCCTTCGTCTCCAGTTCTATGACCTTGTCCTCCTCCGCCCAGCCTTCCCTCAACAGCACATCAGCCAGTTCCTGCGGCAGATCGTATTTCTGCCCAGCCTGGTATTCAATGACCTGGATTCCATCGGGGCTTCCTTTTTTCGTGACGAGCATTCTAATTTTCATAGTTTCCTCCTAAGCGGATGGCGGGGAAGCCATTTCAAGCCTCCCCGCTATGTCAAAAACAAAATTCCGCTTTCAGTCAGCCAGCTTAATAGGAAATAGGAGCATGTCTTGCGTGACTGAGAATCGCCTGGGCAGCAATCGGTGTTCCATTCGTGTGTGTGCCTGTGAATGCGATATACGCTCTGATATACCGCTTGTGTCCTTTATAGCCGATGGCGTGGACGATTTCATCCTCCGCGGCGGCATCAATCACAAGTCCCTGCGTGCCTTCGTAATCCCCGGCCGCGACATCCGTATATGTGCTGTCATCATCGGATTCCTGGAGCTTCACTGTCATATAAACAGTTTCGCTCAGCGTATCGCCGCTTGCGCCGATGTTGAAAGTCATCAGCGCACCCTCATATCCAGCAAGGTCGACTCCGACTCCCGTTCCCTCTGTCGTATTATTGCCGACAATGGCAATAATCGACTTGACTACCTTTTGGTCGTAATAAACGCCTTTCATCTCATCCTCCTTATGTTGAGCACTTCAGTTTCTTGATTGCTTCGGCCAGAACTACCTGACCACCTGTCCGCTTGAAAAGCCAGAATCGAATTGCACCACTTGCGGCCTGGGTGAAGGGGTCTCTTAGGGTGACGATTTGCGTTCGGTCAACAATGGTATAAGCTCTTTTGAAATCTCCGAATACGACAGGATAAGCATTAGCCGCCTCATCTGCCATATCTTTAGCTTCCACAACACGAGCGCCGAGGATGTTCCAAGTTGGCGATTCGCCAAGTCTGCGGAGAAGATAATTGTTCGTGGTGTCTTTGAGTGTGGATGCTTTAAGCATGGTTTTCCGATTCATGACGAAAACCGAGCGGGGAGTATAAGCTGATTTTGGCTCGAAATAGAGCTTGAATAATCCATCGGCAGTGATTTCATCTGCATCGCCACTCACGACCGAGCCAACCGAGCTGTTGACCATGAATCCTTCAGGCCTCTTGACTCCGCTTCCAAGAATGAAATCATAGCCCTCAAGCACTCCGATTGCCTCCTGGAAGGCCTCATTGATTTCCGCTTCGAGATTGAAATCCGAATCCTCAAGATTCCAACGGCTGATGTCGTCAAAGCAATAGTATTCATGGGTCGGGATTTCTTCCATGCCGAAAACGAGGCCAGTTGTGGCGGTTCTGGTTTCTGTTTCCCCTGTTCTTCCACCAGTCGGGATGCCGGTTCTCTTTCTCTGCTTGTAAGTTTCTCTTGAGGTCGGTCTCACATTGGCGATTTCCCGGATGGGGGAGAATTCTGTAATGGATTTAATCATTTCGGCGGCCATTTCTGGCGATGTCAGGTATCCGCCAGTCGTCGGGTCGGCCAGAGTCATAACCTTGGTTTCAATCTTGCCTTCAGATTTTCTCAGATGCTCGGAGAGCGTGCCATATCTCAGCCAATCGACATACGCCTTATGCTCCACAGAGACGATTTTCTCACCGGAGGCAACCGTCAGAAGCCTCTTTTGCGTGACTTCAAGTTCATCGAGTTTCTTGGTCATCTTGTTGATTGTGTCTTTGACTTCCACTTTCAGTGTCTCTTTCGAGACGCCGGATTTCTCAAGACTCTCGACTTTTCCCCGAAGGTCGGTGATGTTCTGGTTGATTGTATCAACCAATTGTTTTTCTTCTGGTGTCATTCTTTAACCTCCGTTTAAGATTTAAAAGCCTGCTCTATTTTCTTGAGAATGGAGTGGAATTCCGGCTCCGGTTCTGGAGACGGCTCTATCGGCTGAGTGGAAATGTCCGGCTCAAGCTCAATATTGAGCGTCTCTCCGCAAGATGAGCAAGTTGCTTTTATCGTTTTTTGGGCAGCCTCAAAACTGCCATCATGTTCTTTACAATGAGAGCGGGCTTCGGATTCAGACCAGGTGTCCTTCGGATAGCGGTATGCCTGGTCTTCTGAGCCTCCGCCTTTTTTATATCCGATGATTACCGAATATTGCTTTCCGTTATGCTTCCGAGTCATGCGCGCAAATCTTTCATATTTTCCTGGGTCATTGAGACGGCAGGCATGTTCGTTGGGATAGGGCTTCATTTCTCGGTTTATTTCATCATGTTCAGATTTTATATTTTCTATTTCCGCCTCTTCATTC
>CAZGMN010000117.1:0-9636 GCA_964526905.1 uncultured Eubacteriales bacterium | reverse complement strand
CTCCTCTTCTCAGCCCAAGACTTCTCGATAACCCGGAAGGTCCAAAAATCCATGGCCGCTGACATTGAAGGCGATGACTTTTTTCTCGCCGGATTCGCGGCATTTGAGGGCCTCATCAATCGCACAGCAGATTGAATAGGCTGATTCCGGTGCAGGAAGCCAGCCTTCTGTCTCCATGAATAGCTTAGCTTTCTCGAAGACGTACTTCTCATCGCTGGGGTAAGCGATCGTATCGATGTAACCTTTATGCCGCAGAAGGCTGATGATCGGTGAACAGCCGTGGTATCTCAGACCGTCGCCTTTGATCGGAGCCATGTCAATTCTGTGCCCCAAGGTATACATCTTGAGCAGCGGCGTTATTTCAGCATAGTCGGCAAAATCATACTCATATTTTCCTTGCAAGTTTGGTGCGACTTGATTCTGGGCGGCGATGAATTTAATCTTCTTGCCCTTCTTCAGCACATCTCCGACAAAGGGGAGGGCAAAGCCGCCGAAGTTTGAGCCGCCGCCAAGACAGGAAATCACGATATCAGGATAATCATCAAAGTATTCAAACTGCTTTTGGGTCTCCAGCCCGATAATTGTTTGATGCATCAGGACATGATTTAAAACCGAGCCCAAACAGTATGTGGCTTTGGGGTCCTTTTGCGAGGCTTCCAACCCTTCAGAGATGGCGATGCCGAGAGAGCCGACATGCTCAGGATTTTTATCATAAAGCTTCTTCCCAAACTCAGTCATCGGACTGGGCGAAGCATAGACATCTGCGCCCAAGAGATTCATGAAACTCAACCTTTCTTTTTTCCAATTGTAGACGCTTCGCACCCAGAAGACTGTGCATTTCAAGCCACTCACAGCTGCAGCGTAAGCAAGTGCTGTCCCCCACTGCCCGGCGCCGGTTTCTGTTGCCACCCTATTAAAGCCTTGCTGCTTGGCATACCAGCATTGGGCGAGAGCGGTATTGACTTTATGGCTGCCGGTCGGGCTGAAAAACTCGCCTTTATAATAGAGCCTGGCCGGAGTATCAAGCTTCTTCTCCAGGTTTGTTGCCCGGAAAAGCGGCCTTGGCCGGCCGGCTTTGGCATATAAATCCAAAATTCCTCCAGGAATATCAATCCAATTTTCTTTTGAGAATTCCTGATTAAGGCATTCACCAATCATCAGGTTCGGCAAATTTTTTAGTCGCGAAGGCCCTTGGACAGGGTCTAACGGTGGAGGCAACGGCTCAGGCAGGTCAGGCAAAATGTTGTACCACCGGGTTGGCATTTCCTCGAATGTCAGAATTGAAATTGTTTTCATTTCGTTCTCCTTTCCTATTAGTCGTTATTTGTGATTTTTTTCCCGTGGATAATTCTAAGTAACGTCCAATTCCTGGTCATGAGTTTAAAAGGATACAAGCTTTTTAAAAAACCGAAAACGATTTTCTATCTCAGGAAGGGATAGCGTCTTGAAGCGGCTGATGCCAAAGTCCTCGATGACAAAAGAAGCCAGGACACTTCCGTAAACAGAGGCCTTGCGGATCTTATCCTCCTTTTCAAAGGCGTTGACTTTATCCAGATAGCCGAGAAAAGCTCCGGCGAAGCTGTCCCCTGCTCCTGTCGTGTCGACGACTTCTTCGCAGGGATGGGCCAGAACGCCGAAGACGAAATTCTCTCCGAGCACAAGCGCGCCGTGTTCTCCCTTTTTAATGACCACCAGCGAAGGTCCCATCTCCAGAATTTTCTTTCCAGCTTTGATCAAATTCATCTCTTTGGCCAGCATCTTTATCTCTTCATCGTTGGCAAAATAGATATTGACCTTCTCCAGAACTCTCAAGAGTGGATCAGGCTTGGTTTTAATCCAGAGATTGATGGTGTCCATGGCCACAAGCTTCGGTGCTTCGACTTGAGCCAGGATGTCTCCCTGGAGGTCAGGGTCGATATTTGCCAGAAAAACAATGTCCGCCTTTCTGAAATCGGGCGGGAGCTGCGGCATAAAATTTTCAAAGACATTCAACTCGGTCTTGACCGTCGTCCTTTGGTTGGGGTCCTCGCCGTAGCGCGCTTCCCAGTGGAAGGTTTTCCCTGTCCGAATTTCCAGGCCGCGGATATCGACTCCCCTGCTCTTGAAAAACTCGACCGTTTCTTTCGGAAAATCATCGCCGACAACGGCGACTATCATCGGCTTGGTGAAAAAGCTCGCAGCCAGGGAGCAATACGTGCCTGATCCTCCTACGATTTTCTCCTTGCGGCCGCGAGGCGTTTCAAGAGTGTCAAAAGCCACTGAACCGACAATAACCAGACTCATGAATATTTGACCTTCTGATTATTTAATGTATTTCCCGATAATGAAGCGCAGCTTCTCTTGAAGCTGCGGCGGGATGAGCTTGGCTTGGGTGACGATACAGTTGCGGAGAGCATGACTGCATTCACAGCTCTTCTGCACAGGGAGGACGCCAATAGCTTTTTTGATGATTGCTTTGGCGTTGTGGATGTTCTGGCGCAAATTCTCAAGAATGAGTTCAACTGAAACCTGCTCCTCAACGCCATGCCAGGTGTCATAATCGCTGACAAGGTTCATAGTCGCGTAGCAGATCTCCGCTTCCCGGCAGAGTTTGGCTTCGGTCACAGCCGTCATGCCGATAACATCCAGACCCCAGGAGCGGTAGACAAGAGATTCAGCCTTGCTTGAAAAAGAAGGGCCTTCGATGCAGAGGTATGTTCCTCCTTTATGGATTCTCAGCCCCAGTTCCTTGCCGGTCTTGAAGAGAATATCGCAGAGCTCTGGACAGACTGGCTGAGCAAAGCTGATGTGGGCTGCGAGTCCGTGGCCGAAAAATGTGTTCTCCCGTCTTGTTCTATCAAAAAATTGGTCGGAGATGAGAATATCTCTTGGTCTTATCTCCTCTTTCAGAGACCCTACGGAATTGACAGAGATGACTCTTTCCACACCCAGCATCTTGAAGCCGTAGATATTAGCCCGGTAGTTTATTTCGGAAGGAATAAGCCTGTGGCCGCGGCTGTGGCGGCTGAGAAAGGCGGCTCTCTTTCCTTCAAGGGTGCCGATCAGGTAGGAATCCGATGGCTTGCCGAAAGGCGTTCGAAGCTTCACTTCTTTGATGTCTTCAATCCCCTCGATCTCATAAAGTCCTGTGCCTCCCAAGATTCCGATCTCGACCTGCGGCAGCTTCACATCCTTTGTCTTGCTCATCTTTTCTTCTAAAACAAGGTTATTGATATATAATTAAAAAAATACGATGTCAAGATAATGCTGAGCTCATTTTTGATTTTTCAGCTGGAAAAGATTATCCTATTGAGCGAAAGGAAATAAGATGTTTTCAAAATCCGAACTCAGAGAGCTTGTTGATGCTCTCCTCCGCGCCAATCGCGTTGCTGTCCTGACCGGGGCCGGAATTTCGGCCGAATCTGGAATTCCGACTTTTCGCGGAGAAGAAGGACTGTGGAATAAATTCCGTGCGGAAGAGCTGGCCACTCCTGAAGCCTTCAACCGCGACCCAAAGCTCGTCTGGGAGTGGTATGATTGGCGGCGGGGAATCATTGCCCAAAAGAAGCCAAATCCAGGCCATAAAATCCTTGCCCGCTGGGAGAATACTTTTCCTGCTTTTTCGCTCATAACCCAAAATATCGACGGCCTTCACCAGAAAGCCGGCTCAAAAAACATCTCAGAACTTCACGGCAACATCTGGAAAGTGAGGTGCACGGAGGAAGGAACAGTCACTGAAAATTATGATATCCCTCTTAAAGAGATTCCTCCCCGCTGCTCTTCCTGTGGAGCGCTTCTCAGGCCTCATGTCGTCTGGTTTGGAGAGTCTCTCTCCTCTTCAGTGCTCAACGCGGCATTCCTCATCAGCTCAAGCTGCAATGTGATGTTTGTCGTCGGCACTTCGGCCGTCGTCCAGCCCGCAGCTTCCCTTCCCCTTGCTGCGGCTGAAGCCGGAGCCAAGGTTGTGGAGATCAATCCTGACCCTACTCCTCTGACATCCTACGCTGACTTTTCCATCAAAGGAAAGGCTGGAAAAATTCTGCCAATGATCGATAGAGAATTGCGTGCTCATATTAAATCTTTCAAGGACTGATTCAAAATGAAATATGTTTACCTCGATGCTTCAGCCGGCTTGAGCGGAGACATGGTTCTGGCTGCTCTCCTCGATTTAGGAGTCTCCCCTTCTTTCTTCAAAAAACAAATGGCCGATTTGAAACTTGCGGTTGAGATTCAAGTCAAGGAAACAAAAAGGGCGTCTCTTCGAGCGCTGAAGATGGATGTCCGGCCTAATGCCAAAAAGAGCATCGAGCGCAGATGGGAGGATGTCGAAACTCTGATCAAGAAGAGCCGGTTTTCTTCCTCTGTCAAAAAAAATTCCACGGCCATCTTCAAGAAGCTCTTCCAAGCCGAGGCCGCAGTTCATGGCCATGACTTCGAAGAGGCACACCTTCATGAAGCCGGCGCTGATGATGCGATTGTCGATATCGTCGGCACCTGTCTTCTGCTTGAGGTCCTCGGCGTCAGCGAATTCTACTCTTCGCCTCTCAACCTGGGACAAGGATGGGTTAAGACATCTCACGGAGCCCTTCCTGTTCCTCCGCCGGCAGTGGCCGAGCTTTTGAGAGGCATCCCTGTTTATTCAGCCTGGGCCAAGGAAGAGCTCGTCACGCCGACCGGAGCAGCCATCGTCTCCACTCTGGCAAGAAAATTCATCCCCTTTCCAGAAATCTCCTATGAAAGAATAGGCTGCGGAGCCGGAGCCAGGGATTTTCCCGCTTTTCCCAACATTCTGAGAGCTTTCTACGGCAACAGCAAGGAATTCCGGGCTGAAAAAAAAGTCTATCTCATTGAGGCCACGATAGACGACTCCAACCCGCAAATTCTGGCCGCATTTTTTGACAAAGCTTTTGAGCTGGGTGCGCTGGATGTGTTTTTCACGCCGGTCTTGATGAAAAAAAACAGGCTGGCCACAAAATTGACCGTCCTGGCTGGGATTGATAAAATGGATAACCTTATTCAGGCAATATTTAGAGAAACGAGCTCGATAGGTGTCCGCTATTTCCCGGTTGAAAGGCGGGTGTTAGAGAGGAAGATAGCCAAGGCTAAGGTCTTAGGACAGGATGTGGCTCTCAAGGTCTCTTACCTCGAAGGAAAAGAAGTCAATGTCCAGCCGGAATTTTCGGATTGTCTGAAGCTGGCAAAAAAGAGAGGCTTGCCTCTCAAAGAAATTATGCGGTTCGCTCTTGATGAATTTTCTAAAAAGCAGAGAAGCGACTGAGAGCGAAGAGAAGAAAAGAGCTGTCAATGTCTGCCAAAGATAAGGAGAAAAAATTGGACTTAAAAAAGATTGAACGTGGAGTCAAACTTA
The DNA here is from genome assembly GCA_964526905.1 of uncultured Eubacteriales bacterium. Classification (GTDB taxonomy): domain Bacteria; phylum Acidobacteriota; class Aminicenantia; order Aminicenantales; family Aminicenantaceae; genus CAZGMN01. The sequence goes on along the minus strand of CAZGMN010000117.1, from coordinate 4,289 downwards.
TTCTTGAGGGCGTTAACGAGGACCCCAAGCGTGAAGGACTCAAAGAAACGCCGCAAAGAGTCGCCCGCATGTTCTCTGAAATCTTGGGCGGAATCAACGAGAATCCTGCAAACCAACTCCGGGTAACCCACCAGGAGAAGCACGATGAGATGGTCTTGATCAAGAACATCCCGCTCTACTCGATGTGCGAGCATCACCTCCTCCCTTTTGCCGGAGTCGCCCATGTGGCCTATATCCCCAAAGGAGGAAGAATCGTAGGGCTGAGCAAGATTGCCAGAGTGGTCGATATTCTCTCCCGCAGGCTTCAAGTCCAGGAAAGGCTGACCAAGCAGGTCGCCGACCTGATCATGGAATTCCTCAAGCCCTTGGGAGTCATGGTCGTTATCGAAGCCGAGCACATGTGTATGTCGATGAGAGGCGCTAAGAAACCAAAATCCTTGACCATCACCTCAGCCGTCAGGGGCTCTTTTCGCACCCACGTCGAGACACGTGCTGAGGCCATGACCTTGATTAGGGGAGGAATTTTCAGTGCCAAAGAAGTCTAGGAAATCTTTCTACATCACGACTCCCATCTATTATGTCAATGATGTTCCTCATATCGGACATGCTTACACGACCATCATCGCCGATTCGCTCAGCCGCTTCAACAAGCTCCAGGGAAAAGATGTATTTTTCTTGACAGGCACCGACGAGCACGGACAGAAAGTGGAAAAGGCGGCAACAGAGAAAGGCTTGCGGCCGATAGAGCTGGCCGACAAGGTTGTGAGCAGGTTCAAGGACCTGTGGGAAGCTCTCAACATCTCCTATGATTTTTTCATCCGCACCACTCAGCCCATTCATGAAAAGGGTGTCCAAAAGATATTCCAGAAACTGAAGGATAAAGGCGACATCTATAAAGGTGTCTACACCGGCTGGTACTGCGTCTCGACTGAACACTTTCTGGCCGATGATGTTCCCCTTGAGAAAGAAGGTTACAAGATTTGCCCGGAATGCAACGTCAAAGCTGCCATCGTCTCTGAAGAATGCTATTTCTTCAGGCTCACGGCCTATCAGAAGCCTCTGCTCGATTTCTATGCCCGCAACCCGAATTTTGTCCGGCCTCAAAGCCGGATGAACGAAGTCGTCAGCTTTGTCCGCCAGGGGCTCAAGGACTTGAGCATCACCCGCAGCTCAGTGCGCTGGGGAATCCCGGTGCCGGACGACCCGGAACAAACCATCTATGTCTGGTTTGACGCCCTTCACAACTATCTGACAGGCATCGGCTATGACTGGAATATCGATCGTTTTAAAAAATTCTGGCCGGCCAATGTCCACCTCATCGGCAAAGACATCCTCAGATTCCATGCCATCTTTTGGCCGGCTTTTTTGATGGCCGCAGAGTTCCCTCTCCCTCAAACAGTCTTCGGCCACGGCTGGTGGCTGAGAGACGAGACAAAGATGTCCAAATCCAAGGGAAATGTCCTCGACCCTTATCTCATCCTCAAGGATTTCGGGCCTGACCCTCTACGGTATTTCCTGCTGAGGGAGATTCCCATCGGCCTGGACGGTAACTTCTCCCACGAGGGTTTCGTCCATCGCGTGAATTCAGACTTGGCCAACGATTTGGGAAACCTCATCCAGCGCACTCTGACCATGATCCAGAACTATTTTAAAGGAAAAATCGAGGAAATCGATAAAGAGCAGCTTGAGGATAAGAAGCTCAGGCTGGAGTTTGAAAGCCTCAAAAAAAAAGTTATCAACCTCTATGAAGACTATGCTCTGAGCAGGGTTCTTGAAGAAATCTGGATTTACATCACAAGCGTCAACAGATATCTGGCAGCCCATGAACCCTGGAAACTGGCCAAGGACGAGACAAAAAGAAAAAGACTGGGAAGAATTCTTTATCAAGCGGCAGCAGCCCTGAGGGGGATCAGCTATCTTCTTTTCCCCGTCATACCCGAATCATCACAGAAAATCTGGAAATTTCTGGGCGAAGAAAAGAGCATAGAGGAAGAGCCGCTCTCAGAACTTCGCTTTGAAAACTTAAAAGCCGGGCAGAAAATCAAAGCCCCTTCGCCTCTTTTTCCGAGGGTGTCTCTCAAAGATTTTCTAAAAGAAGAATCGCGGCCTGCTTCAGCCAGGAAGGAGGAAAAAATGGAATACGTCACTTTTGATGAATTCAAAAAAATGGACCTTCGCGTTGGAGAAATCCTTAAAGCTGAGAGAGTTCCAGGAACAGATAAGCTCATCAAGTTCGAGGTCAACATCGGAACGGAAAAAAGAACGATGGTCGCCGGCGTAGGCGATGTCTATCCACCCGAGGCGTTGCTCGGAAAAAAAGTTGTGGTCATCGTCAATCTAAAGCCGGCCATCATCCGTGGAGTCGAATCACAGGGTATGCTCTTGGCAGCAGAAGTGGGAGGAAAAGCAACCATACCTTTCTTCGATAAAGATGTTCAAACAGGCGCCAAGGTCAGATAGGCAAGAGGCTTTCCGACTATATTTCTGGGCAGAAAAAAGTTTATGAATTTGCTTCCTTCAAATTTTAAGAGCGAGTCTGTTTTTGCCGTTTCGCTTCGGCCGCTATAAGTCACTTGAAGAGAAGGGAATTTTTAAAAGAGAGCATTGGAGGCCTTATCGGCATGAATCTCATCCCTTCTGCAGAGAAGCTGATAGATTTGAAAAAAGAGGCAAAAAAAGAGACGAAGGAGACTGATGTTCTGGTCAAGGTTCTGGGGACAGCCCAGGATGGAGGGCTTCCTCAGGCAGGCTGCTGCTGCAAGAACTGCCTCAGAGCGAGAAAAGAGAAAGGATTTTCCCGCCTCGTTTCATCTCTGGCTGTGCTTGAGCTTCGAGAAAAAAATTTCATCCTGATTGATGCCACGCCCAACCTTCCACTCCAACTGGATATGGCCTTTGAAAGACTTGCGCTCGAAAAACAGGGAATAAAAAATTCACCTCAGGCCGTCCTTCTCACCCATGCCCACATTGGACACTACACAGGCTTGATTTTTTTTGGCTATGAGGTCATGTCCACATCAAAACTCCCAGTCTATTGCTCTTCCCGGATGGGTCAATTTTTGACCAAAAACGGTCCCTGGAGCCAGCTCGTCCGCTTAGAAAACTTGTCTCTCCACACCCTTACCCCAGACGAAGAATTCTCTTTTTCACCCCGGATCTCGTTCACTCCCTTTCTTGTCCCGCACCGCAATGAATACTCCGACACTCTCGGATTTATCATCGCCGGAGAAAAGAAGAGGCTGCTCTATATTCCGGACATCCAGAGCTGGGATGCCTGGAATAGGCCGATTGTCGAAGTCGCCAAAAAGGTCAATATTGCCCTTCTTGACGGGACTTTTTTCAGACCCGAAGAGCTTCCGGGACGCGACCTCTCGCAGATAGGACATCCCCTGATTCAAACGAGCCTAAAAGCCCTCAAAGGCGTGGCTGCAGAAGGAAAGACAGAAATCTACTTCACCCATCTGAACCACACAAACCTGGCCCTCGACCCTGAGGGAGAGGCAAGAAAAGAAATCGAAGGACAAGGATTCAACCTTGCCTCTGAGGGAATGGAGTTTTATCTTTAAGGTTTGACTTTTCTTGCCAGGTATTTTTCAAGGAGCGAGCGGGGCACAGCCCCTTGCCTCAGAATTTCGGCTTGAGGGGATGTCAGGTCAAGCACAGTCGAAGGCAGGCCTCCTTTGGCCTTCCCGCCATCAACGATGAGAGCAACTTTTCCGTAAAAAATTTCACTGACCTTTTCTGGCGCCGTGACTTCTTCCCCGCCTGAAATGTTGGCGCTGGTGGCTGTAAGAGGAAAGCCTGTCTCTTTCATCAATTCTTGAAGCCATGGCATGTCGGGCAGGCGAATTCCTACAGAATTCTTCGGCCCGAGAAGGCTCTTTGGCAGCCGCCTTGTGGCCTTCAAGATTATAGTCAGAGGACCAGGCCAGAACTCCTTTGCCAGCTCCCAGAAGATAGGCGGAATATCAAGAGCCACATCTTGGACCATATCCATGCCAGAGATAAGCAGCGAAAGAGGCTTTGACGGACGCCTTCTTTTCAAATGATAAATCTTCCTTACGGCTTTTTCTGAAAAGCAGTTCGCACCCAAGCCATAGAAAGTATCGGTAGGATAGACAATGATACCCTCGTCTCTCAGGACTTCAGCGATCTCTTTAATCTTGTCCGTCTCAATTCGATTCGTGTTTATTTTTATGATTTTGCTCCGAGCGGGCATACAATTATATTAAAGACTAATATTTAAAGAGTAAAGAATAATAAATTTCTGTATCCTTGACTTTCAATGA
>CAZGMN010000116.1:0-9745 GCA_964526905.1 uncultured Eubacteriales bacterium | reverse complement strand
AATTATATGTATCTTCAAATTTACGAGTGCTTCCCGCTTAGAGCAGAGTTTATCTGCTTTCGCTTCGCTCAAATTTAGCTTAAAGCCTGAACTTGTTTTATCACAGCAATTATTTTTATTGCACTTATATTTGACAAGGTTAATCAATCGATCAAACATCAAAGGCGCAATCTGAAGTTATGAACATCTTGTCAAATTAACAATAAAATGCTTATTATTGCAAAGAAAGAATCTTGATCCAGGAGGGCATGTCGTGAGAGAAAAGACTTTTTCATTGCTCTGCAGCCCCGTGAGGCATGAGCCGCTAAAGCTTATTAAAAAGAATGGACAAGAGTTTCTGGTCAGTGAAAAATCATTGGAAAAATTCATTATCAGAGATTCCATCCCTGTTTTTATCCGGCAAGAAGAAATCGTAGGGTTAAACAAGAAATACCAGAAAATGTATGACCGGATTGCTCTGGGGTATGATTTTTTTGAAAAAATTGGCGCATTTTTTTTAAGAAAAAGTCAAAAAGAGATTCGATGTGAATTTATCAAAGAACTCGAAATAAGAGAGAATTATAGAGTTCTTGAGATTTCCATCGGCACCGGAATTAATCTGAAATATCTTCCTGAGGCCTCCAATTACTTTGGAATAGATATTTCTTGGGGCATGCTGAAGAAATGCATAAAGAATATGAAACATTGGGGCTTGGGAGCAGAATTATTCCTTTGCGAAGCCGAAGCCCTTCCTTTTAAGGATGGGGTTTTTGATGTTGTCTGGCATATGGGGGGCATTAATTTTTTTAACGACAAAGCACAGGCTATCAAAGAAATGATAAGAGTCGCAAAATCCGGGACGAAAATTGTTATCGTTGATGAAACAGAAAAACATTCCAAAAGTGTTTATGAGAGAATACCTTTTGTGAAGAGGTTTTATAGAAATAGAAATAAGATTATTTCAGCACCGGTGGAATTCGTTCCCGAAGAGATGCTTGATGTTCAGGTGAAGGAGATATGGAACGGACGCCTCTACTGTCTGACGTTCAGAATTCCATAGTTTGTGCTGAGCCAGTGAGGGTTTTGCTTTTAGTTTTTTGTTGGCCCCAATGGATATGTTTAGACTCGAGAAGTCGAGGTAACGTCTATGAAAAAATTATCAGTATTTATTGCCTGGATAATTATTTTAGGAATCAGCTTTTCTCTGCAAGCTGGTCAGGCGAAGCATCACGTGATCATAGATACAGATTGCGGTTTTGACGACCTGCGGGCCGTTTTGACCTTTCTGGCTGACCATGAATTTGAAGTGCTCGCCATCACCACAAGTGAAGGGAGTCTGACCCCTTCTCAGGGATTAAGTAAGGTTCGTTCTCTCCTGAATGCTCTTCACCATGAAGGCATCCCCATTGCTTCTGGCCGCAGCCTTAATATTCAGCCGCCGGCCTGGCGCAAGTTCTGCCAGAGCATCCCATGGGGAGAAGAAGACTCTTCCGTTTCAGCCGATTTGTCAAAGGCCGTAGACCTGCTTTCTTATTTTTTTGAGAGTGAACAAGAGAAAATCTGCCTGGTTTGTCTGGGCAGCCTGACAACGGCTTCAGATTTTTACAGCCAGCACCCGGAAATGAAAAGTCAAACAGAACGACTTGTCTGGTACAATGATGACTTCGGCGCTTCTAAAGGCTTTAATTATACGACCAATGAAAAAGCAGCGGAACAAATCTTTAATTCAGGAATAAAAATCGATATCATAAAAGCCCAGGATCAAAGTCCTTTGGGATTTGATTCCAGTTTCCCGGGAAAATTGGCAAAGGTTAAGACTCCTCATGCTCGCCTCCTTTCTAAATCTTTTGAAACAAAGGAAACCCAAGGCAAAAAGGCCGTGTCCCATCTGATTCTTCGTGATGACCTCGTGCCTCTTTTCATGTTGAGCCCTAAAATTTTCATGTCGGAGCAAAAGGCCAATATTTCCTTGAACGTTCTTAAGGATGAATCCGCCGGAACAACAGCTCTTGAAATGATAATTAAAATCTTATCCCTTCAAACGGACACTGAATGCCAAGTATTTGCCAATTTTCCAGATGACCCGACCTTTTTTGCTCCTGATATCAGGCCGTACATCCCTGAGATCATCGAGAGGCATGGGGAATCGGAGTGGCGGGCCGCCGTGCTGACAAACGAACTGCACGGGCACCTCGGCATTTACTCCCTCATAGGTGTTAAGATGGGCATCCGGGCAAGAGAATATTTCAACATCGGAGTCGATGATATGGCAGTTTTGAGCTTTGCAGGCCGAAAGCCCCCTCTGAGCTGTCTGAATGATGGCCTTCAAGTTGGAACGGGCGGAACCCTGGGTCATGGATTGATCATAGTCAGTGATGACCCCCAGTCAAAGCCTGAGGCTATCTTTGCTTTTGGAAATCGAAGGATCAGAATATCCCTGAAGAAAGAAACGGCAGAAATGGTCAAGGCCGCTATTTCGAAGGCTGTCGATTTGTACGGCAACCTGACCGAGCCCTATTGGGATGATATCAAGAAGAAAGCCATTCAATTCTGGCTCGAACTGGACAGACACAAGATTTTTGTCATAGAGAATATAGAACAATAACAAATGAGAAAGAAGAGTGATTGATTGGAAAATATCAGACAGAATCCTGCCGTAGCGGTAGTGCTTAGAGTAACTTTGGGCAGGCGGTATCATCAGCTAAGAGATTATGAGTTGCTAGAAAAGCAAGATGCGCAGGATTCGCAAAAAGAAAGGAGCGGGCGATGCAGCATTTCGCCCTGCGAATTCTGCTGTTCCTCTTAATTCAATACCGGGTTGATATAGATTAACGAAGTGTGCTATATGTTTCTAGACTTAAAGCTGTTCCTTTTAGCGGCATTTCAAAAACATGAAAATTATCGACTCGATGTTATCATTAGAAGACCTTAAGACAATGGCCAAGAATCGCTTCGGTAACCTAGTGAAAGCTGTGGTTGACGTTGAACGGAAGATAATGGCTGTCGATGGCGAGCTCCATTCCGATGAAGAGGCTCTCCTTTTAGAGAATGGATCTCTTCAACGAAATTTATGGGGAATCAATATTTATCCTGAGCTTGAAGAAAGGGACTGGATTGAGTTTGATTCGATATTCAATATCCGTCCCTCTCAAGGCAACCGCTCGCGCGGAGTCGATGACCCTGCGCTGAGAGAAAAAATTATAAACGTTGTCTTCAACTTATTGAAAAAATGAATTATAAACACCAGTCTTTAGCCTCTGGCCGCTGGAAGGATTTTTCTTTGATGGAACAGATGGCCAACATTGGTAGTGAAATCGAAAGAGCTATAGCTTGGCGGCAGAAGAACAATCCTAAATACAGTCAGATGGCATTCGAACGCGGCCTTGAGCTTTTGGAATTGACCATCGCCGACCCGCGAAACCGGCGCCGCTTGAAAGAGTTGACTCGGGTAAGGGAAGCCCTGTTGGACTATTTCATGGGAGACAACCAGTTCCGTTCTTCCGAGAAAAGCTGGAGGAATTATTTTTATGCATTTGGCTATGCGGTGAGCATCAGCAAAAGCAGGTAGATAAATTTCATTTTTCTAAGCGTAAAAATATTTCATCGCTTTTCAATAAATTTTGGCATGACGCATGACATACGGAAAAAGGTCCGGTCGCATGGCTTCTTTATCAAATGTGAGACCTTACGCTTTTCGATGGAAAGCATAGACGCGACCATGTTTGTGTTGATCCAAGCGGCCCATTTTATTGATCGTCAAAATCATCTCATTAAGGCGGCCCGGGCTTTTTCGGCTATAAGCGAAAGCAATCCTGGGTTTTGAGCTGAGATTTGGTTCGTCTTTCTCTTCGGGAAGCGGCCCTGTTTTGAAAATTTTCCCCGATTCAATCAGGTCTTTGAACATATCATTCAATCTTCTGAGATGAGCATCTTTAAGTTCCTTTTCCAGCCTGATCACAAGCTTATCTCTGACTTGGCGCAGGGAGTGATATGTTGAGTAATAAGATGTGATCCATTCTACAGCTTCTTCAGGAGACCGAGCAATCTTATAGAAACTCAAGTCCTCAGCAGATATAAACCCCCGGGCGAGCAATTGCCGCCTTATAAATTGATCCCAAGTTTCCCAGTAATCTTCTCCGGGAAGTTCCATAAGGATAACTGGCATGGGCGGCGCTTTGCCGGTTTGAAGCAACGTTAAGACCTCAAATCCCTCATCGTGAGTGCCAAAGCCGCCTGGGAATAGCGTGACCGCATCGGCTTCCATCACGAAAAATATCTTGCGTGTGAAAAAGTATTTAAACCTGACGACTTTCGGGTCGTCTCGGATAATTTTAGCCAGACCTTTCTCAAAGGGAAGGAGGATATTCACTCCAAAGCTGTTCCGAAGTCCGGCTCCTTCGATCCCTGCTTTCATAATGCCTGACGCCGCTCCAGTGATGACCATAAAACCCTTCTTAGCCAGACGGCGAGCGAATTTCACCGCAAGCTCGTAATAGGGGCTGCCCTTGGGCTCGCGAGCCGAACCGAAGATGGAAACCTTGCGGAACATTCTGTACGGTTTGAATACGCATGCAGCATGCCGGAACTCGGCCAGGGCACGGTTGATGATCTTCATGTCCAAAATATCAAGTTCGTCCCGGCGGCACTTCAGCGCATTGAGAAAAATATCCCGATAAAGCAAGGTCCTAAGGTCCTTTCCTTGGGCTGTCAATATCTGTTGCGCCGCTCTGAGTGCCTCATCTGTCTTATCCGAATTAACGTTGGCCATGATACCTTTCTCCTATGAATCACTCTCGCATAAAGACATTGCTTATTATATCTTTGTTAGGTTGTGAGACAAAAATAAGCTCATCATCAAGAAAGACCTAAGATGAATGCGGAAATCTCTTGATCATTTTTTGGCCGATTTATTGTTCAGGGCTATCTCCCTTGCCGTAATTTCTCAGCAAAATATGGAGGTAAACCCTGTTCTACGATGGCCGCAGCGGTTTTTTCGACATCATACTCGATTCTTAGAAATTCTGTCTTCACCGTATCGGGAGCGACCTCGAGCAGAGCTACGCAGGCCCTCGGACCTCCATCCTTCGGCTTGCCAACGCTCCCGGCATTAATAAAGACCCTTCCTCCAAAATCCTTTCGATACGGCTTATGTGTATGGCCGTAAATGAGGATATTGGCATCGGTCTTCCCGGCCATTTCCACGAAAAACTTCTCGGGCCGATTTTCATACCAGTAGAGGTTGTTCTTATGCGGTGCCGCATGAAATAGCAAGACCTTCTTGCCTTGACTAAAGAAATGAAGCACCGCCGGGAGGCTCTTCAAATAATCCTTCGTCTTCTGTGTTGTGTGGCTCTTCGTCCATTCGAAGGAGAGAGCTGTCATCTGCTCTTGAACGGGATCTTCATATTTACAGCCGCAGTGTTCCCTATCGTTGGCCACAGCGTCATCGTAATTGCCCTGGACTCCATCTATGTTATGCTCAATCAGAAAATTGACCACTTCATTCACAAAAGGAGCATAACCCCCCAAGTCGCCGAGATGAAATATCTTTTCGGCCTTGATTTCCACGGCCCTATAAGCTGCGCGAAGTGCTTCGATGTTCCCATGTATGTCGCCGAATATTGCTATCATCATCCGGTCCTCCAATCTTTCGAGCTACGATCCTTATTTTTAATAAATTTATCATACCGGGCAAGAAAAAGATGTGGTCAAGCGGCGAACTCCCCACTCTCCAGGAGTACGGAAATCTGGTCTGCCAGGTTTCGCTGGGATCGAAAATATAGAGAGCCTGGGATTCCAGAGCGGGACAAAGCCCTCTCGAGTCCATCCGATTTGATCATATGCGTCCATAGAGTCGTGGTCGGTAAAGGCGATAAAGGTCATGCCGAGTCTCTGTGCTTTATGGTAAAGCGTCAAGGGATCGACCTGCCGGGTGGGGATGACATCGTAAGAATGAAGCGTGTGGACATGCAGGTCGGCCGCTGCCCAGCCCTCAGCCAAAAAATTTCTTGCTTGTTTGATATTGAGGATTCGAGCTTGCGCGCGATCCGTCAGCCTGGAAAATTGCTTCTTGTTCACATTCCACTCTATCGCCTCCGAGTTAAGGAAATATGAAGAAATTGTGAATAATTGGTGAAGATGCCATCTCCTTCTGATGGAAAATTCCGAATTTGAACCCGTGCCCATTCAACAAAGCCCCCGAGGAGGGTTTTTAGCATGAAATAAGTTGTGAATTTGACATCGAATATGCCCGATTATAAAATTTACTCGTTACGACCCACGATAATGTGATAATTTGATGAAAATATTTGCTTTTGTTGGAGACACCGGTTCAGGTAAAACACGCCTAATCCGCAAACTGATCGGTGAACTTAAAAGCAGAGGGTATGCTGTATCAGTCATAAAACACTGCCCCCATGGTTTTGACCTTGAAGGAAGGGGAAAAGATACAGCCCAATTTATGGAAGCTGGATCCGACTCTGTCATTATGTATTCTCCGGACGGAATGGCTGTCTTTCAACAAAAAAAGATCGAACTCGATGTCAAAAAGATTTCCAGAGAGTATCTTCAGTGCAGCGACTTTATCCTGGTCGAGGGAGGTAAGTCAGATAAAGAACTCAAAAAAATCGAGGTGTTGCGCAAAGGATTTTCTGAAAAAATATCATGCTCTCCAGAAGAACTGATTGCCGTTGTTTCAGATTTTGATGCGGGAAGGGACATCCCTGTGTTTCATCCGGAAGACATTGGAAAGATTGCCGATTTCCTGGAAAATTATCCTCATCAAAAGGAGCCGGAGCTCTGGCTTGATATTGACGATGTATCCATACCTATGAATCCCTTTGTCCAGAAAATATTCTCCAACACCCTGATGGGAATGATCCGTTCCCTGGAGGGGATAGCGGAAGATCCGGAATGTATCACTCTATCCTTGTCAAGAAAGAGAAAAAAAGATGAAAAGATTTAAACCCGTGATGTGGCTTTTTCTCTTCGGCTCAATCTGGGGAATAAATGAAGTCTTCCTGGGAGAAATCTTATATCGGAATGAGGTCCAGAATTCATCGGTTATCCTGACGGTTATTGCTCTTTTTTTGCTGGCGATAGCCCGCGGCATGATTAACAAACCCGGTTCTTCGGCCTTGATCGGGGCATTTGCTGTCCTCTTCCGTTTGGCAAATACAGCACCTTCCTACTGCCATCTTCTCGGAATCTTCCTTTTAAGCGCTACATTTGATGTCTTTTCCTCATTGCTCGTAAAAAACAAAGAACAAGCGCCGCTCAGATGGGCCGCTGCTGGCATGCTGAGTGCTTTTTCGAATAATGCAATTTTCGCCCTCTTGATGGCATATGTCTTTCGCTATAAATATTGGATAGCCGAAGGATTTTCAAAGCTTTTCCACCACATTTTTATCAGCGGGAGCATTATCACCATTATAGCAGCACTCATAGTACCTTTGGGATTTTTTGTCGGCAAGAATGGAGGCATTCTTTTTGAGCGGCGTCCGCGCTGGTCCTATGCCGGCGCAATCCTCGGGTCGATCGCTCTCTGGGTAGTTGCGAAGTTTTTAGGCTAAGCGAAGCAATCCAGAACACAATATTTTTCATTCTTTCTGGTTGTTTATCAAGATCAAACTCAGGTGTTGACGAGGGAAGGTATATTTTATTTCTTTTCTATTCCATTTCTGGCACTTCTGAGCTTTTCTGTGGCTTTTTTGACCGCCATGAGCAATTCCCAACCGCCATTGACATTTTTTTTTCGTGATTTATATTTGCCCACGATGGTTAGAGGGGTAAATCAACACAAAAAGGCTCACTTGGCCACCACAGCCGAAAAGGAAACTTATCCATAATTATCTGAGCGGAGAGATACTGCTCGGAGAGGGAAAACCCCAGGAGGCCATTTCTCTTCTTGAGAAGGCGCCGCCTAAGATTTTGATAACTTTTTCCTATGGTTCGATAATGATCTTTTATAATTTTCCTTTCCTTCAGGATACGCTGGTCCGGGCTTTAGATCAGAATTCTCCGATCTTATTTCTTGGTTTCGCGCATTTTCAAAAGTTTTAGGACATTTTCTTTTGTCAACAAATCAAGGTCTGCTGCTCTTTCGATGAAAGGCCGAACATCTTCAGCCGCTCTCTTCCAGTCAATTTCCTCAAGCCGCTTTACAGTAAGCTTAGCCCAGTTTGATGCGGTTACTTCTGACCTCTTCCAATTTGACTGCTCCAGGGCTTCCCTGAGAAATCTGATATTCGGCTCTGGCCAGGAGCGGTCGGACAAGTACCAGAAGAGGTCATAGACGTCACGTCCTTTCAGATAAGGTCTTGCCAGGATGGCATGCAATTTGCCGCTCAAAAACGATGCCTTATCATAATGGAGCACATTGAGAAGCACATAACGGCGGATGACCGAGGTTTCTATTTCTCCGCCTGATGGCGGCTTGGTGTCAACCTCAACTCTGACCGAGAGTACTTCTGTTCGATGGGGCGATAGTTCGAGCTCATAGAGCAACCCCGGAAAGCGGATAAACGCTGATTTGACAGCCTTTTTTTCGCTAAGTTTTGCCTCCACTTTATAAGCTTCGGCTTCGAACGAGCTGCAAACACTTTTGGTGATATCACCAAAATCCATTACAGCTCCTTGCTCTGCTAGGGCAAAATCGAGGTCTTCGGAATAGCGAGGAAGTCCATGCAAGAACCGAAGCGCTGTTCCGCCATGAAATATCCAGGAACGGAAGACCCCTCTTTCTTGAAGAAATTGAAGAATTCTCGCCTGGCAGTATTCTCTTGCCATACTTCTCGCCTGCAATCTGTTAGAAACTGGTGCAATGATTTGCTTGAGCTGCTCTTTCATTATTCCTTTGACTCCTTCAAATTGGCTGTAATCCAGCGAACAGCGCGGCAGAGCTTCCGACTTTTACTTCTTTCTGCTAACTCAACTAAAATCTTGAAATTCAGGGATTCCACATTCTCTAACCTTAGCTCCTGCAAATAGTTTGCATTGTCCGACTCCGGCGTCAGATAAAGAAGGTCAAAAAGTGCTTTTTCGGGCAGGGCGATAAAGGCAGATTGACCTTCGCCAATATCAACGACCTGGTAGCCTGAGAAAAGAGATTTCTTGATATGCTTGAAGATGTAATTTCCAAGAGATATCGTGAGTTTTTCTGGACGTCCTGTGGTTACACTGGTAATAGACGGCACATGCTCAGGAATAAGGCCATAGTATTCCAAGGCTGACTGCAGACTCACATAGGAGGCGCTTTTTAATCTGTTGGCGATAAGAAACGGATGCGGAGTTGTTTTTTGAAAACGTTCGGCAAGAGTATAGACTCCCCGTCGAAGCTGAATGAGGTAGCCGGACTTGACCCAGCGGGATAACTGCCTTCCTAGGTCTACGGGATTAACCGAGCCAGACATCAGGATACTTGAATGAAAGACGGGTTCCCGGCCGACAATTCTCAGGAGGTCGCTCCATTTCATGGCAATAATATGCCATAAATGGCTTATTAATGCAATGTAACCTTCTCAACCCATAAACGTATATATTTATTTAGAGTAATACTCAAAAGGATGGGCAATTGAACGCAAACCTCACGGCCCAATACAGGGAGAAAAAAACATGAAAAACCTGCGAGTGATTAGTCTTTTTTCGGTGATACTTTTCCTACTGCCTGGTCAACCTCAAATTGAGGGTAAGCTGCCCCCTGGAGCTCAGAAAGTTTTTCCTGAGGCAGGCAAGGTCCGGATTGTCCGCGATACTTATGGCCTTCCCC
>CAZGMN010000115.1:0-9780 GCA_964526905.1 uncultured Eubacteriales bacterium | reverse complement strand
CTAATTCCCTTGAATTAGGTATTGTGTTCTGCTCAATTACCATATAAAGGCAAGATAAACGATGTCTCCTACATTATCATTTACTCTTTATAAAACCGGTTGCAGTTAAAAATAAATTATTTTCATATATATCAATCGGCGAACCATTTAATAGGACGATGATATATGTGGCTTAGAAAAGGGAAAAGTCCTTGACGCTAAGATATCATATAGGAAGCATTACCTAAGTTTAGAAAGGTAGCTGCGAGGACTCAGTATTTTTAATTTCTTCAGGCCGATTGAGCTTAATAAATGTTTATCAATATCTAAGAGATCTCGATCTCCTGTTATCAAATAATCGGCTTTTGCAGCAAGACAACATTTAAGAATCACATTATCTGCTTTATCCCGACAAATAGAAATTAATTTTCTGGCATGGGCGATTTTAGCATGCATAATAAAAGCGCTTATGCCAGCAAGCAGAATCTTCAGTTGTTCATGAGTTATCTTGCCTTCAGCTTCAAGTTCTAAGGGGACTTCCCGATATTCACTCAAAATATCATGGGATATGAAAGGCTGAGTTTTTTCTGATAAATGAAGCAGAACCTTTTTGGGAACTCCTCCAAAGACAAACGAAGAAATAAGAACTCCTGTATCAACGACTACTCTTGGCCTTCTTTTTTGTCTCATAATGTCTTTTTCTTATCTTTCTTACTGCTGATTCGATATCCTCGAGGCTCAAAGAAGTCCGTCTAAATGCTTCTTTTGCAATTTTTAAGGCAATTTCCAACTTTTCTTGTTGGGATAAAACGGCCAGAATGTATTCAGCGGGCTGTATCTCTTTTGATGTTTGCATTATTAAACCTCAATTATTAAAATTAATAGCAAAAAATAAGAATAAAATCAAACATTCTTGAAGGGAGGGAGAAATTGTATTTTACTGGTTTCTGCCTTTTTAAAAAGGGCTACCTAAAGGACGACCTTGTCAAACTCTTCCCGAAAAAGCCGGAGCTTATTTCTGAAGAGGAGCGACATCGTCGATGACCCACATTCCGCGGCCGTTGGTGGCGATGACGAGCATGTTGTCCCGGGGATGGATCTGAAGGTCCCAGACCGGCGCGTTCGGCAGGCCGCTGCCGAGGCAATTCCAGGCCTTGCCACCGTCTGTGGTCACATAAACTCCGTAGTCGGTTCCGACATAGAGAACGTCTTTCTTCTTCGGGTCTTCGCGGATGACGTTGGTCGGGCCGCCGGGAATGTTGCCGCTGATATTTATCCAGGTTTTGCCGTAATCGGTCGACTTATAGACATAGGGCGCGAAGTCGTCGTCGTGCCGGCCGATGAGCGTGATGTAAACTGTCGCCTCGTCATACTTCGAGGCGACAATCGTCCAGACATGCTTGTTGTAAGGAAGTCCGGCCGAGATCTCGGTCCAAGTCGCTCCACCGTCTTTTGTCACCTGGACCCGGCCGTCATCAGTCCCGGCATAGACAAGCCCGAACTTGAACGGCGATTCGGCAATGGCCGTGATTGTGGCAAAGGGGATGGCATAGGGCAGCTTGCCCTGCTTTTGCGAGTCAAAGGCGGTTAGGTCGGGACTGATTCGCTCCCAGGTCTCGCCTTTGTTCATTGAGCGGAATACGTACTGAAAGCCGATATAGATAACCTGGGGATTATGAGGTGAGAGAGCTAAGCCTGCCAGCCATTGGCCGCGGTATTCGGGCTCGCCCTCTGCGGCTTTGGGATAGATTGGCTTGCTCGTCCAAACTCCGTCCTTGTACTCGGAGCGCTCGACTCGTCCGTAATACGACGAGGCGTACTCAGTGTTTGAATCTGTCGGGTCGACGGCGATGAGTGTTCCCTCGCCGCCGGGCGCAGATTCCCAGCGGACGAAAGACATGAGCCGTCTGCGGAATCCTTGTTCTTGAGTTGGCAGAGGAGCAACTCCCACTCCCCTGTGCGTTCCCGAGTCCTGGACAGAGCCGTAGACGGTAAAAGGCTTCTTCATGTCATAAGCGACATTGTAGAACTGGGTGGCCGGTATTCCTTTGTGGAAATCACGCCAAGTCTTGCCGCCGTCATAGGAAACGTTTGCCCCGCCGTCGTTAACGTTGATCACGTAATTCGAATCGCTGGGGTCGATCCACAGGCCGTGATGGTCGCCGTGGAGGTTTTCCCAGAAGAGCCGAGTCCAGGACTTTCCTCCATCGACTGATTTGGATAAGCCCAATCCCATGAGGTAAACTGTGTTTTCGTTGCTGGGGTCCACCCGGATCTGGCCAAAAACCCAGCCGTAGGTTCCGCCGAATCGTTCGAACGAGCGGTCAGAGGGATTGACCTTTGTCCAGGTCTCACCCTGGTCGTCAGAGCGGTAAACCTCGGCTCCGACTATGTCCGGGTATGTTCTCAGACGGCCGTAGGAATCGCGCTGCCCTGGCTCTGGCATGCGAAGCACAGAGTGGTTGTCGACATAAGCATAAACGACGTTGGGCTTGCTCAAGCACAGGTCGAGGCCGATGCGGCCGGTCGTCTTGGTGTCAGGAAGGCCGTTGGTCAGTTCCTTCCATGTCTTACCGCCGTCGGTTGTCTTGAACAGGCCGTCCTCACCGCCTGGAACAGGGTCGCTCCAGCGCTGCCGGATCCGGTTCCACATGGAAGCGATCAAGGTGTCCGGCTTCTGGGGGTCCATCACCAGGTCAATGGCGCCCACCTTTTCGTTGATGTAGAGGACCTTCTGCCAGGTCTTTCCGCCGTCGGTCGTCTTGAAGACCCCCCGTTCCGGATTGTATGTCCACTCGTGGCCCGAGGCTGCGACATAGACGATATCCGGATTCGTGGGATGGATACGGATGCGGCCGATAGTTTGTGTTCCAGCAAGGCCCATGTGCTGCCACGTTTTCCCGGCATCCAAGGATTTATAAACGCCGATGCCGGCGATCGAGGCGCGAAAGATGTTTGCCTCGCCTGTTCCGACCCAGACGATGTTCGGGTCTGATTCAGCGACAGCGATATCTCCGATGGAAAGAGTAGGCGCCTCGTCGAAGATTGGCTGCCAGGTGATGCCGGAATTCTCGGTCTTCCAAACTCCGCCGGTGGCTGAGCCGATGTAGATTGTCCGCTTGCTGCCCTTGGGCACAGCGATGTCTGTGCAGCGTCCGCCGATGAAGTCTGTGTTTCCACCGATCCAGCGCCACTTAAGGTCCTTATAGGGCGTTGAAGCCTTCATGGCCATATGCTGGTCGTACCATTTGAGGCGCAGGCCTGGGTCGGTGCTTTCAACCTTTTTCTGCTCTTTCGCTGGCTTGGCTGCCCTTTGGCCAGCCGATATTGTTAAAAGGGACAGGCTAAAACTTATGAGAACTAAAAGGAAAAGATTTTTGGAATATCTCATGACACCTCCATCAAGAAAAGAAATTTTGAGTGATGAAAATATATCATTTATTTATTGTTTGTGGAAAATAATATTTTTTTTAAAGAAATATGTCAATCCGTTCATTTTTATTTACTTTTTATAAAACTCGTAGTAAATAAACTGTTAAAGAAAGGAATTTAATCATGAGGAAAAACAGATCAAGTCATAAACCTAAGATTCAGCCGCATTGCTGTCCTGGCGGAGAGGCCTTCTCATTGAGCAGCAATACCCTCACTCGTCGGACATTTCTCAAAGGTCTGGGGGCAACGGCTATAGGCGGCATGGCGCTGAAAGGACTCTCATGGCCGGTGCTGTCGGCAATCGAAATGGAGGAGGAATCAGGCCTCAAGAGGCTCCCCTTAAAAGTCAAGCCGATCCTCGTTTACAGCATTCCCAGCCGGAGGCCCCAAACGAGCTGGAGGGCCTGGGGTGGAATCCAGACACAACGGGACGCTGACGAAGAAGTGGCCAGGATTCAGGGCGAACTGAACAGGCTCCGCCAAGAAGCTGATTTTCCTCTTGACTTCCTGCCTGTATCTTCTATCAGCCGCGCAAGCGACTTATCAGCGGTGGGTGACATTTCCGGTTCCAATGTGATTCTTGTCTATGCGGCAGGCGGATGGATGGACATATTCAATGCCCTGGGACAAATGGGAAAGGACATGATATTTTTCTGCCGTCACAAGTCAGGGCCCGTCTATCTCTGGTATGAAATCATCAGCCCTCGCTATTTAAGGCAGCACACTGACGCCCTCGCTGTCAAAGGAACCGACGATGGCGACGTCGTGATTGACAGCCAGGAGGAAATTCTCTGGCGGCTGCGAGCTCTGTGCGGCCTGCGCAATACCTTAGGCACTCGAATTCTGGCCATCGGCGGGCCAGATGCCTGGTCCCAGCCCAGAGGCGTAGTGCCCAAGCTCGTCGAAGATATATGGAAATTCGACATCCAGACGGTCTCTTATGATGACCTCGGCAGGCTGATTTCAGAGGCGCGCTCTGACCAGGCTGCCGTAAAAAAAGCACGCCAGCAGGCAGAAGCCTACTTAAGCTTGCCGGGAACAACTCTGGAGACAAACCGCCAGTTCGTCGATAACGCTTTCCTTCTCGAGCACGTCTTCCGCAGCCTGATGAAAAAGGCTGACTGCAGGGCCATTACGGTCAACGCCTGCATGGGAACAATCATGCCCATCGCCGAGACTACAGCCTGCCTGACGCTGAGCCTGCTCAACGACGCCGGCTATTTGGGTTTCTGTGAATCGGATTTTGTGGTGATTCCCTCGGGCGTTCTCCTGGCCAATATCTCAGGAAAGCCTGTCTTTCTCAACGACCCAACTTACCCTCATCAAGGAATTATAACCAATGCCCACTGCACAGCCCCGAGAAAGATGGACGGCCAGAAACGTGAGCCGGCTCGAATCATGACCCATTTTGAATCAGATTATGGAGCTGCGCCGAAAGTGGAGATGAGCAAGGGGCAAACAGTGACCAACATTGTTCCGGACTTCGCAGCCAAACGATGGGTGGTTCTGCTCGGAAAAATTGTTGACGCACCTTTTATGCCCATCTGCCGCTCGCAGATTGAGATCAGCTTCAGCTGCGACAGCCAAACTCTTGCCAAACGAATGCCTGGCTTCCACTGGATGACCTGCTACGGTGATTATAGGCGCGAGGTTGGCTATGCCATCAAGCGGGTGAACATCGACTGGGATTGCCTGGGATAAATTTTTAAAATAACTCAGGCTAAAAATTGGAACCCGGATTGCCCTATTGGCTTTTTTTCGTTATTTCGACAGCCGAGCATTCATGATCATTGAGACAAGCTGGATGGTCGCTTGCCCTGGGTCTTGGTACTCCCCATCCGTATCATAGCGGTAAATATAAACAAGTTTATTCTCGGGCAAGACGGCCAGAGTGTGGATGCCTACGCCGGTATGGTAGAATCCGCCTTTGCCGTCAAACAAAATTTTCGAAGCGGCCGATCCCGGCAGGACAACATTCCACATATAGCCGTAGCCCACTCCTGCTTCCTCACTGACCATTGAGTAAGCCTTTGTGCTTTTCTCGATCCAGTCCTGTGGAATAATTTGCCTGCCATTCCAGTTTCCTTTTCTCAGGTACAACAAGCCGAAGCGGGCCATATCTCTGGCAGTCATCCTGAAGTTATAGGCGGGGTGTTTTGATTTCTTTTCTTCATAGGAGTAATGGCAATCGTCCAGACTGAAGTCTTCCATTCCAATCGGCTCAGCGATCTCTTTTTTAAAAGCCTCGAATATCTTAGCCCCGGTAACCTTTTCGAATATGGCGCCCAGGGCGTTAAAATCCCAGTTGTTGTAATAGTAAAAGGTGCCAGGAGCATGGCTTCCCCGCTGGGGACGCATCTCTGCCATCTCCTTTGTCTCAGCTGCCGCTTCGTGATAAACGCCTGAACAGGATTTGAGGAGGTCACTTACCGTCGCCATTTTTTCTTCCTTGGTGAGCGAAGGGGGGATGTCATCGATCTTCAATTCTTCCAAGGTGGCGTCCAAATTAATCTTTCCGCGGCCCCAGTAGATGCCGTAAAGTGCGCTCAAAAAGGGCTTGCGAATGGAGTGGATGTTATATTTTTTCGCCACGTTTCCCCAGGAAATAAAAACCTTTCCTTCGTAGAGCACCATGACTGCGGCTGAGTTGATTTTTTCTGCAAAGGCTTTGGCCTCCTCGAGTTTTTTGGACGACCATCCCACATCTTCCGGCGAGACATATTCCAGGCCGGCCTTTATGTCTTTGACTTCAGGGGCTTTGGCGCTGATCAATAAAAAAACAAGACAAAGAGCTCCGATAAGAACCGCAGCTTTTTTAAACGTAAAAATCTTTTTTTGTTTATAAAGCATCATAAAATGTTCTCCTTTGTTGAGTTCGAGAATGCCTTTTGTCATTGAAATGATTTTTTTACGCTTTAAACAAGGGTGAATAAAATAGTGAATAACAGTCTGTATCGAGTCATATCTGCGGCCAATGCTTCAATGTTAACCTTCTTAACGATATACGATGATTTAAAAGAAAAGTTTGTAAGACGGATCAGGGACGGAACTTGAATTCTTGAATCCGGGCTAAGCCACTATAGCTAGGCCCGACCCCGGTATTGACGATATTCAAACCGCACTCCCGCTCAATACGAGCCTCATCCTCTGTTGAGAACCTGAGAGGAGGATGAAACAACACCCGATAAAGAAAAGCCAGCTCCTGCGGGTAGGCATTGAAGTCACGGCCCAGTGCGACCCAAGGAGGTCTTGCGTAGGCGGAAAGGTGGAGCGGAAGCCGCCTTTTTCTAAAAGAAACTTCTCATGCCCCGCTGTCAATGCCCGTCTTTGTGGAATCAGTACAGGACGTAATCCTCACCTTTTTCTTTGATATGGTTATCAATCCAAGCGATCATCATGTCCCGACGCTTGAGTGTCAGCTCAATTTCTTTGTCTGTGAGATATTCGCCGACCGCCGCTCTGATCGACGCCGCATCCAATGCCCTTAGCTTCTCCACAAATGCTCGGGGCAGTTGGTCCATGATGAAATTCTTGCTCTCCTTGTTCTTCTCATCATAGATAAGTTTTTCGTTTAAGTCTTTAGCGGTCATGAATGTCCTGGAATGGTCGATGAGGATCATTCTCCAGTCTTCGGTGATGAGGTAGTTTCTCCGGTGGCGGTCGATATTATTAATTAAATTATCGAAGGCACGCTGGAGGCACAACTTTCGTAGAAAATAAATGTATTGAACGCCCTTGGGTTGCAGCTTCTCTTTGATGATATCTTCAAAATTCTTCCAATATTTCACCCCGAATTGGCAAGACCCTCTGTCTCCTTGCCTTTCCTTTTCCACTGTCGGCGGCACCATGTCCAGCCCCAAGAGTTTGCTCAAACGATAAGCAGCGATCTCTGTTTTCCAGCTTTCTTGATATCCTTGTCCTCCGCGCGGATTCTTCCAGTAGGCTGTCTGCGTGACCCCGTCTTTTTCCAAAGTCAAAACATAGGGTCTGGTGACGCCCTCTTTTACGCTCATCTGTCTCTCACCGACAATGTTCGCTGTTTGTAAGAATTCTTCCCATTTAGCGAAATCCGCAACCTCTTCCGGTTTGAACTGGGCAAGCGATTCAAAACTGAACCACAAGAAACCGAAAATAACAGAAATAAAGATAGCTTTTTTCATGCGCTCCCTCCTTTTCAAGTAATCCATCGTTTTTCGCCTTTGCGGCTGGCCCTCAAGAGATTATCATTGAACGGGCGGTTTGGTCAAGCCGACTGCCGCCTCATATGGCTTATCGATAGGAAGATCTACTCTACTTTATTCTCTGCCTTTCCCGATGGGACCAGAAGTCATCAGTGATTCTGTATACCAAGCTTTTGGCCAGCTCGCCGTATGCTTCCTCCGGGTCCTCTGCGCCGAAATTGACAATGTCACCTGTCAACGACACATGGGCGACTGTTCGCTTGTCGTTTGAAGACCTTGTCCAGACTGTAGCGCCGCTTTGTGTCTCAAAAATCCGCACAGTGAGCGCGGCCTGAACCTCAGCCGATACACCCATGGATTTGATAATGGTCAACACCTCCAGATTAGGCTTGACATTAGTGACGTTAAGATTGCCGGTAATGAGACCTTTGAGATTATACTTCTGCCCGATGGCTTTAACCGCTTCGATATCCATCTGGGAGTGCTGGACAGAATCCAGCACTGCGCTTTCTGGGCCGAGCTCAAGCACTCTGATGCCCGGCTGTGCGGCCTGAACGGACTGGAGAAACTTCTGGGTAACGAATGGCTGCAGGTTTCCTTTGGCATTGGATGTAAATTGGATGAGTCCGACCGCCTCGTAATTCTTTAAGTCCAGGCGAGGAGGAATCAAAACCTTTACCGTATGGGAGCAACTCGAAACAAAGACGATGCTCATTGCCATTAAAACGAAAGCAAAAAAGTAATGAATCCTGCAATTCATGACATCCTCCTTTCGAAATTTTGTCTCTGACTTATCCGCTCTCTTCAGCCCCGTTCATTTTTAAGAACGCTCCTTTCGGCTCATCCCTCTCTTCAAACCAACATATCTTTTTATATCATAGATAAACATAATAGCAAGCGCAACATTCATTATGATGGAAAACGCCAAACCAGGATGAGGGACTAAAAGTTCAAATTTACTTTGTATCGTTTAACAACCTGATATCCCTCTTCATCTTCTTCTATGGCATAAAGCTTGTTCTTTTTCAAAACCAAAGGCCTGCTTTTGAGCGGCACTTTAGCCAAATACTTCCCTTCTGAATCAAAGACATCATAATAGTATCCGTTTTCTGTGGATGTTTTTTCATATGTTTGAACATAAATTCTTCCCTCATCATCAACATTCAGAAATCGAAATGCATTATGGTATTTGTCCCAAGATATTTTTATGTCCGGGGGAATGCCTGTTTCTCCATAGGTATCTTGAATCCATTTTTGCTTTTCTTCTTTTGTGATCTCTACAGGCGCATAGTCTTTGATAATCTTTCGAATAAGGCGGCCAGCCCCATCAAGGACTTTAAACTCATATTTATCGGAGTAACCCCAGATAATATTATCATCTTTGGTAACAACCCAAAAGCAATCCGGAATGAAAAGATTTAAAGTCTGGGGAGATAATTCATAATCATAAGAGAAAATTGAAAACAGCTCATTTAATTCAGAATCGAATTTTTTCAAGACAAAGGTCCAGATATTGCCAGGCGGAAAGACAATATATCTGGCAACTATGTTGTTTTGAGAATCAACCATGGGACGAGAAAAGGAGGGCAATCTGGCCTGAGACATTGATTTTATATATTCCCCGCTGAGTGTAAAGAAATGAAGGAATCTGGCTCCTCGGTCATTGACGAGGATCTGACCTCCAGCTGTGATAACTAAGTTCATCGGACGCTGTATTTCTCCAGGGCCTTGGCCTCTTTTCCCTATTGTTCTTAGGTATTCACCATTTTCGTTGAAGACCTTAATCCGGGCTTCCTGGAAATCAAGGATGTAGATTTTCTCTTCATCATCGACTCCCAAATCAATGACCTGAGAAAATATATACTCTTCTTCGCTTCCTTCTTTTTCTCCGATAGATAGTTCCTCTTTTAGGTCAAAGAAATCCTCACCATACATCGGCTCTTTTGGATTCTTGACGACTATGACTCCGTTTTCTTCTTCTATTGTCCCTTTCCATTTCACCTTCTCTTTTCCGCAAGAAACAAGCAGCATGAAGACTGAAATCAATAAAATGCTTGAAACGGCGATGGATTTTATGCTCATCCTATCCCCATGATCCACATGACTTAAATCTCTATTTATTTAAAAAATCTTATTCTTTACGGCACAAATCTGCTCAATGTCTTTTTTCAATTCCCGGCTTCTAGCA
>CAZGMN010000114.1:0-9904 GCA_964526905.1 uncultured Eubacteriales bacterium | reverse complement strand
CATTCCTTATACAGTGAGCTGCTTTTCGGTGAACAAGGTCTGCGGCTCAGCCCTGAAAGCCGTGGCTCTTGCTGCCCAGGCGATATGGCTTGAGGAGAAAAACATTATTGTCGCCGGCGGGATGGAAAGCATGAGCCAGGCACCTCATCTCGTCTGGGGTGCAAGAGAGGGAATTAAGTTCGGCGACTTAAAGATGGTGGATTCGATGATCCTTGACGGCTTGTGGTGCGCCTTTGACAACCAGCACATGGGGATGACAGGAGAAGTCATCGCCGAGAAATTCGGCGCGACCCGTCAAGAACAGGATGCCTACGCTCTGAGCAGCCACCAGAAAGCTGTCCACGCCATAGAGAAGGGCTACTTCAAGGATGAAGTTCTTCCTGTGGAAATTCCCCAGAGAAAAGGGGAGCCGGTCATATTCACCGCAGATGAGGGCCCGCGCAAGGAGACATCGCTGGAGAAGCTTTCGAGCCTTAAGCCCGCTTTTAAGAAAGATGGGACAGTGACAGCCGGAAATGCGTCTAGTTTAAATGATGGAGCTTCGGCTGTTGTCGTTGCTTCGGATGAGGCTGTGAAGGAGAAGGGCCTTAAACCTATGGCCAAGATTTTAGGACACGCAACCAACGCTGTCGAGCCGTCGATGGTCATGTATGCACCCAAAGGCGCCATAGAGAAGCTGCTGGCCAATGTCGGCTGGAAAATCAAGGACGTTGACCTGTTCGAGATCAATGAAGCTTTTTCGGCGCAGCTGGTGGTGCTGATCAAAGAGCTTGGCCTCGACAGGGAGAAAGTCAATGTCCATGGAGGAGCCGTGGCTTTAGGTCATCCGATCGGAGCCACGGGGGCCAGGATCTTAACCACTCTCATCTATGCCCTAAAACACAGAGGCTTGAAGAAAGGCCTTGCTTCTCTCTGCCTTGGCGGCGGAGATGCAGTGGCCATGGCTGTGGAAATGGTTTAAAAGAGGAGGAATGATGGCAATTCAAAAAATAGGTGTCGTCGGCTCAGGGACCATGGGCACAGGTATCGCCCAGGTTGCCGCCACTTCAGGTTTTGAAGTCATCTTGAACGATGTCGGAGAGGATTATTTGCGACGCTCTTTGGCGGCAATGGACAAGAGCCTGGCCAAGCTTGCCGAAAAAGGAAAGGTCACGGAAAACAAGGGAAAGATATTATCGCGGATAAAAACAACAACCAATCTTTCCGATCTTAAAGAAGCTGAGTTTGCTGTCGAAGCTGTTTTTGAGGACTTAGAAGTGAAGAAGAAGGTTCTTCAAGAGCTCGATAAGCTTCTTGCCCCTTCAGTCATCCTGACCTCCAACACTTCATCCATTTCTATCACGCGCTTGGCAGCTTTGACCAAGCGTCCGTCCCAGTTCATGGGCATGCACTTTATGAATCCTGTTCCCCTGATGACTCTGGTGGAATTGATTAAAGGCTTGGCAACTTCCCCAGAGACATTTAATCAAGTCAAGGCCCTTGCCGAGAAGATGGGAAAGGTTCCGGTTGAGGCCAACGATTTTCCAGGATTTATTTCAAACCGGATTTTGATACCGATGATCAACGAAGCCGTCTATGCTTTGATGGAAGGAGTGGGCACAGCCGAAGCCATCGATACGGTGATGAAGCTGGGTATGAACCATCCTATGGGACCTTTGACTCTGGCTGACCTTATCGGGCTCGATGTCTGCCTGGATATCATGGAGGTTCTCCACGAGGGTTTCAAGGACCCGAAATACAGGCCTTGCCCTCTGCTGAGAAAGATGGTCGATGCCGGCTATCTTGGCCGAAAGACAGGAAAAGGATTTTATGAATATAAATAGGGAGAAAAAAGATTAGGCTGGCTATTTCGAAAACACGCAGGCTTTGCCCCAGCGAGGCAAAGCCTGCTCGGTTTCAGGCTTCGCTCTCCTCTCCCTTCGGTCGAGGAACCGTGCCCGCTCAGCCTTCAAACGGTTTTCTCAATACCCAGGCTAATCTTTTTGAAATAGGCGATAAGGGTGATGAGTGTACTAACTCGTGTTAAAATGGAGGCGATAGAATTAGCAGGAATAATAGAACTTAAAAGTACTCATAAACCAGACAAATTATCATCTATAAGGCATTTGGCCGGAGGAGGGTAAAATGAAGGAAGACGAGAGCGAAGAAAAACAGGCATCGAGAAGTAAAGCGATTGACGCTGCTCTTTCTCAAATAGAAAAGCAGTTTGGCAAAGGGGCAGTGATGAAGCTCGGCCAGAGAGAGGCTGCGGTCAAAGTCCCTGCCATTCCCACTGGCTCGATCGCCTTTGATTTGAGCATCGGAATAGGGGGATTTCCAAAAGGAAGGGTCGTCGAAATTTTTGGGCCAGAGGCGACAGGAAAAACAACACTGGCGCTTCATGTCATCGCCGAAGCCCAGAAGCGGGGCGGCCAGGCAGCTTTTATCGATGCCGAGCACGCCCTGGACCCGAATTACGCGGCCAGTGTTGGAGTCGATGTCGATAACCTTCTCATCTCCCAGCCCGACTATGGAGAGCAGGGCCTGGAGATCGCCGAAGTCCTTGTCCGCAGCGGAGCCGTGGATGTCATCGTCGTCGATTCAGTGGCTGCCCTTGTGCCCAAGGCAGAGCTTGAAGGGGAGATGGGAGATGCCCACATGGGGCTTCAAGCCCGCCTCATGTCCCAAGCGCTGAGAAAGCTGACGGCTATTGTCAGCCGCTCAAAGACATGCTTTATCTTTGTCAATCAGATCCGGGAGAAAATTGGGTTTTTCTTGGGAAGCCCGGAAACAACGACCGGAGGAAGGGCTCTCAAATTTTACTCTTCCCTAAGAGTTGATATCAGAAGACTGGCTGCATTAAAAGAAGGGGATAAGGTCATCGGAAACAGGGTGAAGGTGAAAATCGTCAAGAATAAGCTGGCTCCTCCTTTCAGAGAAGCTGAGTTTGACATCATCTACGGCCAGGGAATTTCCAAGGAGGGAGATTTGGTTGACTGCGGCTTGAATACAGGAATTCTGGATAAAACCGGCACCTGGTTTTCCTATAAAGGAGAGCGATTGGGACAGGGCAGGGAAAATGTCAAGAAGCTTTTAAACGAGAATCGCCAGCTGGCCGCTGAGCTCGAGACTGAGATTCGAAAGAAAGTAGGGCTCCTTCCTCTTGAAAAGCCAGCCGAAAAACCTGCCGCGAAAGGTGCGGAAAAAGCCGCCGAGAAAGCCCACGGGAAATAAGAAATAATTTTCTGATCCAGATTTCACTTCTGAAGGCCGCTCTTGACATAAAGGGCCACATCCTGGTGGGTGGCAAACCAAACATCCTTGAAGGTCAGCATCTGCTGGATAAGCTTTTCGAGCATCATGATTCGGCTTCTGTGTCCGCTGTATTTGGGATGCATGGTCAAGACAAAGAGGGTTCCTTCTTCATAGGCCTTCTCGAATTCAGCAGCCCAGATGGAGAAGACGTCCATCGGCGTGATTTGGGGACGGACGCTCGAGTATCGGTCAAAGCCGAAATAGGGGTAATCATCCGCAAGCCACTCCACTGGAAGCTCGATCACGCCGCTCGGCTGGCCATTCTCAAGAATCTCGTAGGGCCTTTCGTCTGCCATGAGGCTGCTGTCGTAAAGCAGGCCGAGCTCTTTTATGATTTTCAGGGTGGATGGGCTGAAGTCCCAGGAGGGCGTGCGGATGCCGACAGGAGCTTTGCCCGTGATTTTTTTTAAAGTCTCGTAGGATTTTTTCATCAACTCCCTTTCCTCTGTCTCCTCAAGAAGAGAATTTCTCTCATGGATCCAGCCATGGATGCCAATTTCATGGCGGCCCTTGGCGATAATCGCCTGCATTTCTGGCTGGTGAAGCATGGCGGTGACAGTCGGAACAAAGAATGTCGCCGAGAGGTTGTATTTGTCGAGAAGAGCGAGAATCCTGGGCACAGCCACTCTGGCCGCATACTCGCCTTGGGAGAGGAGTCCGGGAGAGGTTTGGTTGTCCCTTAAAAAACTTGTCTCGGCGTCAATATCGAAAGAGAGGGCAACAGCCACTCTTTTGCCTCCGGGCCAGCTTGATGGATTAAGGTTCTTTCCGGCGCGTACCCTGTTGACCTTGGATTCTATCTGCTCCAGACTCCATTGCCAGGGCTGTTCCTTCTGGGTCTGGCTTGGCTTGCAGGCGGCAAGAAAAGAAAAAAGAAAAATAATGAAGCAGATGCAAACGATTCTTTTCATCATTCTCCTCCTCATAATTTCAGGTCAGAATCCATAATATTTTTTGGATAATAAAACTTACCTTGGATGCCCGACAGCGCTCATGTAGAGGACGCTCTCGTCTTCGCCGTCAACATCGATCAGCGAATTGACTTCATCGTCGTAGAGGGCGCCGATCTGGCATGTTCCCAGCTCCAATGAGACTGCTGCCAGCGCGAAATTCTGGGCGATGTGGCCCGCATCAAGATAGACATAGCGGTAGGCTCTTTCGCTGTATTTCCACTTTGACCTTTCAAAGACGGCTGTCCAGATGAAAAGAGCCGCAGCAGAATAGGCCATATCCTGGTCGAGGGCAGCGCTGGCAGCCGCCTCGCGAAAATCTCCGGCCTTGAGCCTCTCCAGTTCATGGCTTCTTAGGGCGTAATGGTAAACACCACTGTCTATTCCTTCGACATTGTGGACGATAAGATAGGTCTCCACCGGATAAAGGGCTCCTGCTGAAGGAGCAGCTCGGAACTCAAAGCCCATCGCTTTATGTGTTATTCCCTGAGAAGCCCAGAGGAGCTGGGAGAGAGCGTCTTTTGTCATCGCTTTACGGCTGAAGTTGCGAATGCTGCGGCGGAGGTTTACGGCCTCCCAGAGGTGCATCCCGCCTTCTTTCTTTGCAGTCTCCAGCTTGACCCTTGGCGCCTTAGCGTAGAGCTTATACGTTTCCGGCCTGGCATGCGAGAGGAGAGGGCCGCCTCCGAGCTTGCCCCTGATATATTTTGTTTCCTTCTGGAAAAGGTCTCCTGCTCCTTTTTTCATTTTTCTCCCTCTTCTAAAAAATTATTTTTTTGTTTTATTTATTCTTTTCTTTTTCTATTTTCTCCACAGCCTTTATGGCTTCCTGGAGCTTCGGGTCAATTTCCAGAGCTTTCCGGTAATAATCCAGCGCCTTTTCTTTTTGTCCGGTCTTGAGATAAATGTCTCCGACTTCTTTATGAAGCTGGGCATCCCGGGGATAGAGTTCAAGGGCAGTGTCTGCCAGGGCGAAAATTTCTTTCAATTTCCCTGCTTGTTCAAGCCGTCCGGCCAGAGAGAATAAATTGTCCTTGCTCACCGCAGGATGTTCAGGATCAAGGCTAAAAGCTTTTTTGAGGAGCAGGCGTGCTTCTTCTGAGTTTCCAGTCCAGATTTGCGCTTTGGCAAAATTGTACAAAGCAAGAGGAGAGTTGGGATAGAGTTCACAGCTCAAGCCGAAAATTTTAAGCGCCTTGCCGGCTTCCTTTTTCTCCAAGAAATAACTTCCCACCTGCTCCATATCGCTGTTGAGGTCAGGGTAAAGAGTCCGACCAGAAAAACTTTTTTTCAAGCTCAGACCGAGCTCATCAAAGTCGGTGCTAACTGTAAGAGACAAATTGCGGACATAATCGGTATAGGTGGCATTCCACTCCTTATCCCAGTCAGAGACAAGTTTGACGAAGCTCTTATCGAATCTGTAATTTTTTTTATCCGCAAGCTGCTTCTTGCTGACTTCAATATAATCCTTAAAAAAGGCAATCGGCCCGCTCTGGTAATAGCTTCTCAGCTTCTCGTCTCCAAGAGACTCTTTAAGGACAGAAGCCATGTAGGAGCCGACTTTGATCAAAGGCTGGTTTGAGACCGGATGAAAGCCATTCTCGACCATCTTTCTTGTCTGGCTGAGATTCTTTTCCAGGCTGGCCCTGTTGCAGTATTTGTTGAAATAAGAAAAAGCTTCAGCCAGCTCTTTTTCATCCTTTGCTGTTTGTCTTCCTTCCCAGCTGAAGCGGCTCAAGCCGTAGGAGAAGATGTGGAAGCAGTTGTTATAAATGACCTGGTTTTCCGTTTCGGAAGCATAAGCAAAGCTGTCAAGGTCTTCGTTCAAGACAAGCTCTGCCAGCCTCCTGATATAGACCATGAGGTTGACTCCTTCCAGGTTCGAGGCAGCGGCGATGGCAAAATTTTCCAGAGGGAAGATGAGGAGATAGGTCATTGTCTCAGGCTGAGAGCCGCTGTGGCTCACCTGAAAATGGCCTCTCCACGGCCGGACGCCCCATCCCATGCCGTAGCCTGTAAAGAGGCCGCCTTTTGTCGCCATCGAAGTGAACATCTGCTTCCAAGTCTCGGCTTTGAGCAGTTTCCCTTCGATGATCCCCTGAGCGTATTTGAGCAAGTCGACAACGGTTGACCGAGTTCCTCCTCCGGCAAAGCGGCTGGAGACATCGACATATTCTGAATTCTTGATTTCGCCTTTGACCAGGCGATATCCCCGGACTCGGTTGGTGATGAGGTCTGAAGGGTCGTCCAGACGGGAATCGCTCATGCCCAATGGCTCAAAGACATGCTCTCTGATATAGTCTCCGTAGGATTGTCCGGAAGCGCCTTCGATGACTGCCCCGAGCAGGTTGTAGCCGTAGGACGAGTAGCTGTATTTTGTTCCCGGCTCGGCAACCAGGTCAAAGTCCTGGAAAATTGCCAGCGCTTCTTTCGTGTTTTTATGAACTTTTATCCGGCCCTCAACATCATAGTCTTTGTAATGGCTTATTCCTCCTAAATGGCCGAGAAGCAAGCGGACAGTGACAGGCCATTTCTTTCGGGGAAAATAGGGAACATAGGTTTGGACCTCGGCATCGAGGTCGATCTTTCCAGCCTCAACAAGCTGGAGAACAGAGATGGCTGTAATCGTTTTTGTCAATGAGGCGAGGCGGTAGGCGCTTTCCGGCTTGGCCGGAACCATATTTTCCAGGTCAGAATAGCCGAATCCTTCGCTCCAGATGTCATCTCCTTTTAAGAATCCGATAGAAAGCCCCGGCGCTCTGTCCATGGCCATTCGGTCTTTAGCGAATTTTTCAAATTTCTCTATTGCTTCAGAATAAGAAGGAGCGGTTTCGCCTGCCTTAGAAAAAGCGCAAAAAAAGCATGTCCCCGTCAACAAGAGAAGAATGAAAGCGGCCTTGAATTTATTGCCCATGAATCTTCCCCTCATCTTTTAAAATTCTAAATCCGGATATCTAATAACATCGGCAGGCCGGGATGTCAAATTGAGAACCCGGCTATCAAAATTTTCCTTGAAAAGTTAATTCAAATGGTATAATAAATTGTTAATAGCGAGAGATTATTTTATTAATAAAAAATGTATTTCTAGAAAGAAGTGAAGACAATGATGAATATTGGATTATTTATCCCACTGCCAAAAATTTTAGATTCACTATCCAATCTATGGGCAAGAATATATGACGTCTTGATCAATCTGAAAATACCTGACCTGGCCCTGATCGCCATTGTCTTGTTGCTTTTGGTCTGGATTCTCGTCGTCAGCAAAAGAGTTGAGAAGAGATTAGAACGGCGCATCGATGAGATCAAGAGAGTGATCAAAAGAGCGGGAATAGAAGATTTCCAGGAAGAGCTGAAGCAGAGGAAAGTCGAAGAGGAGCCAAAAGAAAAAGAAGAGGAGCCTAAAGAAATCGTAGAGGAGGTCGAAGAAAGAGAAGAAGAGCTTAAAGAAGGCGAGGAAGAGCTGAAGGAAAGAGAAGAGGAGCCGAAAGAAGAAAGGGAAGAGTTCAAAGAGTTGATAAAAGAGATTAGAGAAGAAGCAAAAATAGAAGAGAAAGCTGCGGAAGGAGTCCAGGCTCCAGAAGAAGAGCGCGTGGAATCTATTTTTGAAGTTGCCGAGACAGAGAAAAAATTGATGCCTGAGAAGCCGGAGAAAAAAGAGGTTCGGGAAAAGCCTGTGATAGAGGAGAAGATAGAGCTTAACAGGGAAGATATTTTTGTTTTGTCGGCAATTGCCGATGAGCCAGAAAAAATGTATCAGAAGGAAGGGTTGTTCAATTTGTTTCGAATGGCTTTTTCGACAAAGAGCAGGTTGGATTTCGATTTCATTCTTAAAAAGCTCGAAAAATACAAATTGATCAAGTCAAATTCATCCACTGATTATAGGGCCTGGATAGAAATGACGGATAAGGGCCTTGAATACATAAAAAGAAGAAGAAAAATTTAACTTTTTCAGCATCCAAATTCCAAAAAAATTCATCTGCACACCTTAAGACTTTAGGGTGAAAAAATTTTTTAGAAATTGTTGTGAACGAGTTTTTATGCTTTCTCTGGATAGAATCGATTATCCTTGCTTATAATGAAGCCAGCGCTTTATCCCTCGGCAAAGGGAGTTTCTATTGAAACAGCTTCCATCCCGCCCAAAAACCTCGCTCCATCTTCTGTGATTACCATGCAGTCTTCGATGCGGATGCCGAATTCGCCGGGGGCATAAATCCCGGGTTCGTCGCTGAACGTCATGCCAGGCTGGAGCTTCAGCTTGTTTCCTTTGACAAGATAAGGATATTCATGCCCTTCCAAGCCGATGCCGTGTCCGAGCCTGTGGCTGAAATACTTATATCCAGGGCCAAATCCTGCATCGACGATGACTTTGCGCGCAACTCGGTCAACATCTTCGCAGCTTGCACCGGGGCGGGCGGCTCTTAATGCTTCACTCTGGGCCTTTTTCACGATGTCCCAGATGATTCTCTGCTTAGAAGAGGGGGCGCCAAAGACAATGGTCCGGGTGACATCTGAACGGTAACCCTCAACACTGCAGCCGCCGTCAACCATGACCACATCTCCTTGGCCGAGCATGCGCAGAGCTCTTGAGCCGTGGGGAAAGGCTGTGTTTGGTCCGAATTGAGGCCCTCCGCCGCCGCTCACGCCCATCTGCTGGTGGGCGGCACTGATTATGCCGAATAGGTCGCGAGGGCTCATTCCTTCACGCAGATGCTTGAATCCTTCTTGGTAGGCGAGCTTGGTGATTTTATTGGCAAGGTCCATGTAGGCAATCTCTTTCTCTGTTTTTGTGCCGCGGCATTCTTCAGTAATGACGGCTCCGTCCACGAGCTTAAGTCCGGGAGCGTCTTTGCGGAGGCCGAACAAAATGAAGCTGCTGGTCGAGGGGCTTATAGCCAAGTTGCCGGCTCGAACGCCCAAGCTCTTCATAACCTCAGAGACGAGCTTGTAAGGACTTTCATCTTCCTCCCAGACCCTGATTTCCTGGCTTCCGGGGATAAGCTCTTTAGCCCGGTCAAGCTCAAAGGCAGGGCAAATCCAAATGGGTTTCTTTTTTAGGTTCAAAAGGGCGCCAAAGGTCCTTTCGCTCGTCCCCCAGTTGACGCTCGTAAAATAAACAAGGTTGGCGCCTCCAGTTAAGAAAAGCCCGTCAATCTTATTGGCAGCCATCAATCGCTGAGCCTTCTCCAAACGGCGTTCATAATCCTCAGCGGTTAAAGGCTTCACGCCTGAAACCATATTTTCGAATTTAGCCTGGAGAGAGGATTCGGCCTTGGAGAATAATCTTTTGACAAACCCGAAAGAAATTACGGATAGGCTGCCGATCTTGACAAAATTGCGGCGGGAAATCATCTTTCTTCTCCTTTCAAAGGAATTTCATTCTTTTAAGCTGAGTATGCTGATCATGGCTTTTTGTTCCATCAATTGACCTCTTATCAGATTTGTCCCTGAAATTCAATATGGAGTGTATATTCATTCGAAGCAGATTTATTATTAGAGGCCAGAAGTTCCTCTTGGACACAGCAGAGAAATTAAAGCTTCGGGTTATTTCTTCACGATTGAGGTCTTCATTACGCTCTGAGCTTGAGTCACAGATTCGGTAGCTACAATTTCCAGCTCATAGTCTCCTGGCTGAAGCTCGGGCAAGTCGATCTCGAGCACGA
>CAZGMN010000113.1:7100-9950 GCA_964526905.1 uncultured Eubacteriales bacterium | reverse complement strand
ACAACGATTCATCCAGCTCTACAAGTCCCGCCAAACGATATCGCGCGTCCCGCTGTCCCATTGCTTGTCGAATCTTATGGGCCATTACCCAGATGGTCTTGTAATCTTTGATAGCAAGTTCTCTGCCCATCCCGGCTATCGAGACTCCAGTCTTGGTAATCGCCATCCGATAGATGAGCCAAAACCACTTCCGCAAAGAAATCTTTGTCCTATGAAAGATGGTTCCCGCCGTTACCGATACTTGATAGTTGCAGGATTGACACTTATACAAACCCCTACGATTAACACTATAATATTGATTATGCTTACATCTCGGACAGCGAAATCCATCTGGCCAGCGAACTTGGAACAGATATTCTATGCACTTTTCTTCGGAATCAAATTTATCCTGAAACTCAAGCAACGACATTTCCTGATAAACCACTTATCATTTCCCTGTCGAGATAGTTTTCTACAGGGTAAGCTGTTTGTTGAGTTATGTCAATAAGCATTTATTATTATTTTCAAAACCTTCTGTTCGCCGACAAGTCAAGGTTTTTTATATAAGCCATCCACAAATCCCTGATACGGATA
This sequence comes from uncultured Eubacteriales bacterium, assembly GCA_964526905.1. Classification (GTDB taxonomy): domain Bacteria; phylum Acidobacteriota; class Aminicenantia; order Aminicenantales; family Aminicenantaceae; genus CAZGMN01. Next base: position 9,377 of record CAZGMN010000113.1, on the reverse strand, counting down.
GGCTCAGGCTGGATGTTGAGAAATTCGTTTGAAGGCTGAGCCATATCTTAGTTTTCTATCACGGAAAAAAATGCATATTTTTTTAAAAATCTCTTGACAAAAAATACTTTTTTATTAAAATAACTTTATATTACAAACTTCTTTAAGTATTAAAAAGGAGGAGCGATGGACGAGCAACAAGCGAAAGATGAGATTCGCCTCATAAAGGAAATGGTAAAAAAAACGAGGAAGGCTACGGCTGAATCCGGAACATTGTTCATCTTCTGGGGATTCTTAATAATTGCGGCCATAATCGGCATGTACGCTTTAGCCTACTTTCACAAGTTCAGATGGATTTGGGTCAACTGGATTGCCTTTGCTGTTATCGGCTGGGTCTACTCTGCCTATTATGGAATCCGGCGGGAACTCTCCCAAGAGACAAAAACTTATGCCCAATCGGCAGTTAAACATCTGAGCATAGCCTGCGGTGCCGGCTTTATGTTTGTAGCCTTTGTTTTCCCCGCTTTAAAGGTCTATTCCTATAATGCCATCGGCATTTTGGTGGCTTCTATTGCGGGAATAATGGTTTTTGTGATTGGCGGGATTTATGAATGGAACCTTCTAAAGTGGTGTGGCCTGCTCTGGTGGCTGGGAGCTGTAGGGATGATATTTGTCCCTGATGATTATCGCGGCCTTTGTATTATTCCGCTGATCATCTTTGGCTATCTTATGCCCGGCTATATTCTCCGCTCAAAGTATAACAGAGAGCAGAGCTCAAAATGACGGCTGAAAAATTTTTATCCCTTGACCCTGTTATTCACTCTCAGGTTCGGCTTGCTGTCTTATCCATCCTCATCTCAGTCAAAGAGGCGGACTTCAATTATCTGAAGAAGACGATCGGGACAACGGACGGGAATCTGAGCATCCATCTCTCCAAGCTCGAAGAAGCGGGTTATATCGCTATCAAGAAGTCTTTTCAGGGCAAGAAGCCTTTGACGACCTGCTCCATCACCGAGAATGGGTTGGGTGCCTTTGCCAAATACCTCAAGGCTCTCGAAGATTATCTCCCTTCGGCCAAGAAGTAAGAAGAAACAGGGTGGCTTGATTGAGGAAGAGAATGGGCAACAAATTTTTTGATTAAAAACTTGACCGATATTCAAACGAGAAAAAGGAGGCAATAAAAATGGCAAGAAGAACAAGCAGAGACTATCGAATCATCTTGGGATTAGCCCAGAGCATGATATTCATTTTTTGGCTGGCGCTTAATCTCGCAGGCTGCTCCTGGAATCAAAGCCCTGGCCACAACTCTTCCCAGGCAGAACAAAACTCCAAATTCATTCAAACCTTGACAGAAGCCAAAGCTAAACTGCAGGCGGGCATAAACGCTTGGAATGTCGAGTCCCTCAAGGAAGCCAGGGATTTATTTCTAAACCTTTTCATGAGGCAGAAACCCGAAAACGTTTACCTCCATTACTACCTCGCTCTTACTGATTATCGATTAGTGACTTTTTATTTTACCTCAAACAATAAAGAGGAAGCAGAACGATACAATTCAGAAGGCCAGAAGTACCTGGAGGCAGCCACGGAGAAGGACCCGAATTTTGGGGAACTCTTCGCCCTCTATTCCTTTCTTCTGGGCTATGAAATCGCCCTTCATCCTGAGAGGGCGATGAGCCTTGGCCCTAAGAGCTCTGAATATTCTGCTAAGGCCTTGGAGAAAGAGCCCGATAATCCCAGAATAAATCTTATGGAGGGCATCTCACTGCTTTATACGCCGGAAGCTTACGGCGGCGGTGTGGACAAGGCCATAGGATTCCTCGAAAAATCCATCTCTCTCTTTGAAAAAGAGAACATCAAAGATGTGCTCAAACCCTCCTGGGGAAAAGAAGAGGCCTATACATTTCTTGCCAGGGCCTATGCCCAGAAGAAAGAAGATGAAAAGGCCTTTGAACTTCTCAAGAAAGCCCTTGAAGTCAATCCTGAGTTCGGCATGGCCAAAGAGATGCTGCGCGCCTTGGAGAAAGAGAAAAAGAAAAAATGAGGAAAATCATAATTCCCTTTTTATTCTATTTCCTCATCTTCCCTTATCTTCTGCAAGCCCAGCAATCTTTTTTCATCGAAGGAAAAGTCATCGATAAGGAGACCAAGGACCCTCTTCCCGCTTATATCCTGGAGGAAGAGGGAGGCGCAGGCATCACGGCTGACAGCAGCGGATATTTTAAGCTGACTCTCAAGCGGCAAAAAATTCCGCAAACATTGAAGCTCTCCGTCTGGCTCATCGGCTATAAGAAAAAAGAT
>CAZGMN010000113.1:4438-7000 GCA_964526905.1 uncultured Eubacteriales bacterium | reverse complement strand
GAGCACCCTTTTCTCAGCGAATCCCTGCACGAAAGCTATTTCAGCATCTTCGACAACCAGGTCATCGAGAATTTCAATATCTCGACCAGCGGATTTCATCCCAAATACGGCGATTCGCTTTCCGGAATCATGGATATTTCTGTCAAAGATGCGGTTTCAAAGGGCGAGGGAGGCCTCGGGCTGTCTGTGCTCGGATTGAACAGCTATGCCGGGCTTCCGCTAAAGGGCATCGGAAGTTTTGTAGGAAGCTATAACCTTGGCTATTCGGACTTGATGACCTGGATGAACAACAGGAAGGGCAGGGAATTTAAGACTGAAAATACCTTTGGGAAATTCCATCTCCAGCTCAATAAATCTAACTCCATCAGAATCTACGGATTATACGACGAATACAATTTCACCCAGACTGATGAATTCAGTGCCGATTCAAAGAATAAGATTGCGGCCGTTTCCTGGACTTCGACCTTGGCTAAAAATCTGGTAACGAAGCTCCACCTCTCCCGTGTCGGCTATGATGTCTCTTTACAGATTCAGGATTCCCTACAAATCAAGACCAAAGACGAAGCCTGGCAGGGAAGAATTGAAACGGCTCTTGACCTTGGGCGTCATTTCCTTGAATTCGGCGCTGACCTGCAGAAAAGAAGCACGGAAGTCAATATTATGGAAAATGAGACTCAGACATACCAGGTCCAGGGGACAAGGAAGGGATTCTATTTCAATGATAAATTCAGGATTTCAGACAATCTTTTCGCCAATTTAGGAGCAAGGCTTTTTTCGCTCGACCTCCTGAATAACGAGTGGCACTTCGCCCCCAGGACTTCCTTAGCCTACCTGCTGACAAGAGATGATGTTATCAGGTTTTCTTTGGGAGCCTATCAGCAGTTCGGTGACTATTTTACTTTAAAGAACAATCCAAGCCTGAAGCCCAAGCTGGCTGTCCACTGTGCGCTGAGCTACGACAGGATCAAAGAGGAGACAGAGCTGAGGGCAACTCTTTATGATAAGGAATACCGGAATCTCTTTCTCAATAAAGAAGAGGGCGCGGTCAGCAACGAGGGATATGGCTATGCCCGAGGCGCTGAATTCTTCCTGAAGAAAAAGAAAAAGCGATATGACGCTATCCTTGTCTATAATTTCCTCAATTCCAAGAGGAAAGAGAACGACGCTTTTGTCCTTTCCAATTCCCCCTATGAAATCGCTCATTCATTAACCGCCATCTTCAAATGGAAATTTAAAGACGGCTCGCTCGGCATCAGATATTCCTATGCTTCGGGCCGCCCTTTCACGCCTCTTTTAGGCAGGGAATGGGACAGCGAAAGCCAATCCTATCTGCCGGTCTGGGGAGCTCCCTTTAGCGAGCGATATCCCTTTTACGAGCGTCTGGATATCAGCGGGAGCAAAACTCTCAATGTCCTCAAGAGAATGACTGTTCTCTATTTTGGCATCACCAATCTCTTGGACAACAATAATATCTTGAGCTATGAATACAGCGACGATTACTCCTCGCGGCTGGACCAGCATTCCATTTTCGGCAGGACTCTTTTCCTCGGCCTCTATCTCCCATTTTTTTAGAACTGTTACTTTGCCATCTAGCGGCTATTTTTGATAGAGGATTAAACAACGCGCGCTCAAGTAGTCCGAGTGATTTCAGCCCTTTCTTGAACTCGCTTCAGAAATTTTTAGCTCAACTTGACTTGTCATCATGCTATAATTTATCATCTCGAACGATGGGACGAGATAAAAGGGGCTTAGGCGTGAATAATAAGCCCGCTCAGCGGAAAAAGCACCATATTTATAGAGGTCTAAAATGACTCCAAGACGAACACCCAAAAAAGATCGCACCGCCAACAACGGCGCCACCCTGGGCTTCGAAAAAAGAATGTGGGAAGCTGCAGATGCCCTTCGCGGCTCAATGGATGCGGCCGAATACAAGCATGTAGTCCTCGGCCTTATCTTCCTCAAGTACATTTCAGATTCCTTCGAAGAGCATCATGCCCGCCTCGAGGCCGAGCGCGCTTCCGGCGCCGACCCTGAGGACCCAGACGAGTACCGCGCTCTCAATATCTTCTGGGTGCCGCTCGAGGCCCGCTGGTCGCTTCTCAAGAATAGTGCTGTTCAGCCCACCATTGGCCGCCTCGTGGATGATGCCATGGAGGCGGTCGAACGCGACAACCCATCGCTCAAGGATGTCCTTCCCAAAGATTACGCCCGCCCAGCTCTCGACAAACAACGCCTCGGCCAGCTCATCAACCTTATCAGCAATATCGGCCTCGGAGATAAAGAAAGCCGCTCCAAAGACGTTCTTGGTCGTGTTTATGAATACTTTCTCTCCCAATTTGCGAGCGCTGAAGGGAAGAAAGGAGGCGAATTCTATACCCCGCGCTGCATCGTCCGCCTCCTCGTCGAGATGATCGAGCCATACAAGGGTCGCGTCTACGACCCCTGCTGCGGCTCATCCGGAATGTTTGTCCAATCAGAAGAGTTCATCAGAGCCCATGGCGGCCGCCTTGGCGACATCGCCATCTACGGCCAGGAATCGAATTACACGACATGGCGTCTGGC
>CAZGMN010000113.1:1342-4338 GCA_964526905.1 uncultured Eubacteriales bacterium | reverse complement strand
GGCATTGCGGGATTTGTCCTCGCTAACGGCTCGATGTCCTCAAACCAGTCCGGCGAGGGCGAGATTCGCAAGAACATAACCGAGGCTGACCTCGTGGATTGCATGGTGGCATTGCCTGGACAACTCTTTTATTCAACACAGATTCCGGCCTGCCTCTGGTTCTTAGCTCGTGATAAAAAGAATGCCCGGTTCCGCGAGCGCCGGAGTGAGGTGCTCTTTATTGACACCCGTAAACTCGGAACAATGGTCGACCGCACCCACCGCGAGCTAACAAAAGGCGACATTGCTCGAATCGCAGGCACCTATCACGCCTGGCGAGGCGATAAAAACGCCAATAAGAAGTATGAGGATGTTCCTGGCTTTTGCAAAAGCGCACCATTAGAGGAAATCCGCAAGCATGGCTATGTCCTTACGCCTGGCCGCTATGTCGGGGCAGAGGCTGTCCCTGAAGATACCGAGCCATTCGAGGAGAAGATGAAGCGCCTCACCGCCCAGCTCCGCGGTCAGATGGCAGAAGCCCGCCGCCTGGACGAGACAATCATCGCTAATCTTAAGCATCTTGGTTTTCCTCTGGAGGATAAATGAAGCCGAAGGCACAGCCTGCCTGGGCATTTCAGAAAGTTTCGCTTGCTTATTAAACGAAAATGGCTTATTATTTAATAAGCGATATGATTATTTAACGACCATTTAATAGCAGGCGTGGAGATGAAACGGGGAATTTCGGGAAGATATGAGGCGTCCGATGTTGGCGGCGAGGTCGTCCGGGCCTTCATCCCTGATCCTCTGCCTCCGCATCCACCGCTCGAACTTACCAACTCGCGTCAGCGACTGTTAGAGCGAGCTACCCTGGCCTTGGGCAGGCTGGATAGCATCACTCTTTTACTTCCTGACCCTCACCTCTTCCTCTACGCCTATGTCCGTCGTGAAGCTGTGCTGTCCTCACAGATCGAAGGCACGCAATCTTCCCTTTCCGACCTGATGCTTTTTGAGCTTGACCAAGCGCCGGGAGTTCCTCTTGATGATGTGGTGGAGGTTTCTAATTATGTCGCAGCCCTTGAACATGGCGTTGCTCGGCTCCGCGATGGATTCCCTCTCTCCAATCGGCTTTTTCGGGAAATCCATGAGAAGCTGCTCTCCCGCGGCCGGGGCAGCGAAAAATCGCCTGGTGAATTCCGCCGGTCACAGAACTGGATTGGTGGAACCCGGCCCGGGAATGCGCATTTTGTCCCGCCGCCTCCCTCCCAGGTTGAAAACTGCATGGCTCAACTCGAGCGGTTCATCCATGACGAATACGTGCCCTATCCCGCGATAGTCAAAGCGGCTCTGGCCCATGTAGAGTTTGAGACAATCCATCCATTTCTTGACGGCAACGGTCGCGCCGGCCGCCTGCTCATTGCCTTGCTGCTGCACCATAGCGGGGTGCTTTCGCAGCCATTGCTTTACCTGAGCCTATATTTCAAACAGAACCGTGCCGAGTATTACCGCCTTCTTGATTTAGTGCGTTCAGACGGTGATTGGGAAGCCTGGCTCGACTTCTTTCTGGAGGGCGTGGCACAGACGGCGACCGGCGCCGTGCATACCGCGCAACGCCTTGTAAAACTATTCAAAGACGACACTTCCCGCATCCAGGAGCTTGGACGGATCGCAGCCACCGCATTGCGTATCTTCGACGCTCTTCGTGCGCGCCCCATCCTAACCTTAAAAGAAGTGTGCAAGCGTACTGGCATTTCGTTTCCAGCCGCGGCAAAAGGCATGGACGCCATCATCAGGCTTGGCCTTGCGCGAGAGCTTACGGGAAGGCAGCGCAACCGCGTATTTGTCTATGACCAATATCTTTCGATCCTGAATGAAGGAACAGAACCGCTGTGAATGGACAAACATTTGCTTTCTGGACCTCGACGAGCAACGCAAACGATAATAAGGTCAAGCTCTCTCACTTGGACGACCGCAATTGTTATATATTGAAGGAGGCATCGTTATGATAAGCCAGTGGGGCAGTCGAAAGCTTGATGTGCGAAAGGAACTTCGGGCATGACACAAGTGACGGTCAGCAGGCCCGTCCTCCGCTGGGCGTTGGAGCGCTCACGGAGCCCTAAGGCTGTTGAGAGGAAGTTTCCGAAGCTATCCGTTTGGCTCAAAGGCGAAAGCCAGCCGACATTGCGTCAGCTTGAGGCATTTGCGAAGGCGACGTCAACTCCTCTTGGTTATTTATTCCTTTCCGAACCTCCCGAAGAGCGACTGCCTATTCCCTTCTTCCGCACGCTTAGCGATAAGCCCTTATCTCCGCCCAGCCCACAACTGCTTGAAACTATTCAAACAACAGAACGACGACAGGCTTGGATGCGTGAGTACTTGTCGGAACAAGGTTATGAACCGCTGAGTTTCGTTCGGTCTGTGCGAATTACGGATAACCCGGAGAATATAGCCCGCAAGATTCGAGTGACACTTGGCTTTCCCGAAGGATGGGCGAGGTATCATCCGACCTGGACGTCCGCTTTAGGAGAGTTGCAACAGAAAGCGGAGGATGTAGGTATCCTTGTTGTTGGAAGCAGCATTGTTGGCAATAATACGCGCCGAAAGCTTGATTTAGCCGAGTTCCGTGGCTTTATATTGATCGACGAATATGCTCCGCTGGTTTTCATCAACCGCACTGATGCAAAAGCTGCTCAAATGTTCACACTGACACACGAACTGGCTCATATCTGGCTAGGAAGAAGCGCTGTTTTTGATCTGCGGGAAATGCAACCTGCAAAAGAAGAGACCGAAATATTGTGCGACATGGTGGCTGCAGAATTGCTGGTGCCAGCAGCTGAATTACGTCAGGCGTGGTCTTCTATCTTGAGAGAAGTGGAGCCTTTCCAAGCTATTGCTCGCCGATTCAAGGTCAGTGAGCTGGTTGCTGCTCGCAGGGCTCTAGATCTGCGGTTAATAACAAGAGACGAGTTCCTTGACTTCTATCGCTCCTATCAAGAACGTGAGCGGCATATTACAAAAGG
>CAZGMN010000113.1:0-1332 GCA_964526905.1 uncultured Eubacteriales bacterium | reverse complement strand
CTTCTATGCTACCCAAAATCTGCGCCTCGGTCGGCGATTTGCCGAAACCGTCGTTCGTGCTGTAAAAGAAGGTAAAATCTTTTATCGTGATGCCTATAGGTTGACCGGTCTTTATGGAAGGACTTTTGAGCAATATGCCAAGTTTCTCTTTCGGGAAAAGTTATGAATGGTGGGCCTGCTTGCTATGTTTTAGATGCCAATGTGTTTATGGAAGCGGCCCGTCGATATTATGCATTCGATATTGCTCCGAGTTTTTGGCAAGCGTTGATTCAGCATGCCCAGGCTGGCAAAGTGCTTAGCATAGACCGTGTAAAGAATGAAATTAACAGGGGCAAAGATGTGCTTAAGAAGTGGGCAAGCAATTATTTCAATTCATGGTTTAATGCAACGAATGGTGGCGCTGTCATAAATGCATATGGTTTAATTATACAATGGGCTTACAGCCAAACTCAGTTCACCGATGCAGCTAAGGCAGAATTCGCAAGCGAGGATAACGCCGATGCTTGGGTAGTTGCTTATGCTAAAGCAAAAAATTGCATCGTTGTTACGCACGAAGAATTCAAACCAGGAATTCAGAGAAGAATCCCAATTTCCAATGTATGTCGAGCGTTTGGAATTCCATATGTTGATACCTTCGAAATGATCCGTGCGCTTGGAGTAACGCTAGGCTGAAATGGCAGGACCATTTCATAATGAATAGAGACATGGCGGGCAATTGGCAGGAATACAGAATTGGCGATATCGCTGAAATTGTCGGTGGGAGCACACCGTCAACCGCTGATCCAACCAACTTTAATGGAGATATTCCATGGTTGACTCCTAAAGACTTATCTGGTCAACATGAGCGTTACATCTCGAGTGGCGAGCGTAATTTGTCCAAAAAAGGACTGTCGAGTTGTTCAGCGCAATTGTTGCCAGCCGGATCGATTCTGCTCTCAACTCGGGCCCCTATCGGATATGTAGCAATCGCAAGAAACCCCATTGCAACTAACCAAGGCTTTCGCAGTTTGATCCTAAGACCTGGCTTTGAGCCTGAGTTCGTCTATTACTGGCTCAAGGCAAATATAGACGAATTGGAACGACACTCTAGCGGTTCAACTTTCAGAGAGCTCAGCGGATCGGCTCTGGCCCAGATAGCAATTCAGATTCCAGGTAAAGCCACCCAACGTGCTATCGCCCATATCCTCGGCACGCTGGACGATAAGATTGAGCTCAACCGGCGGATGAACGAGACCCTGGAGGCAATAGCGCGCGCGACCTTTAAATCCTGGTTCTTAGACTTCGACCCAATTATCGATAATGCTCTTCGTGCTGGAAATCCAATTCCTGTCT
>CAZGMN010000112.1:0-10027 GCA_964526905.1 uncultured Eubacteriales bacterium | reverse complement strand
TGCCTCGCTGGGTCATGGCATGCGTGTTTTCTCAACACTTACCCTGATCAATTACAAACTTCACCTTGCCTTCTTTTTTTTCGCTGTGTTAATATTGTGCCAATGGAAATTTCCGCAGTCGTTATCACCCACAATGAAGAGAAGAGGCTCGCTGCTGCCTTGAAAAGCGTGGAGGGCATAGCCTCGGAGGTCATCGTTGTCGATAGCTTCAGCAGCGATGACACCGTCAAGATAGCCAAAAACTACACAGATAAGGTTTTCAAGCGCAAGTGGACAAATTTTTCGGACCAGAAAAATTTCGCCAACTCCAAAGCTTCTTGTCCCTGGATTCTCTCCCTGGATGCCGACGAGAGGCTCTCGCTTGAACTTCGCCGAGAGATTCTTCTCCTCAAAGAGGGAGAGCCAGCCTGCTCCGGTTTTTCCATGCCCCGTCAGGTCTATTATTTAGGGAAATGGATCCGCCATTCAGGCTGGTATCCTGATCGAAAAGTCCGGCTCTTCCGCAAAGACAAAGCCCGCTGGGAAGGAGAGTATGTCCATGAGAAGCTTGTCGTCGAAGGCGAGACCGAGAAGCTCGGAGGATCGATTCTTCATTTTACCTATCGAAATATCTCAGAGCATCTGGATAGGATCAACAGCTTCTCCCAGCTTGGAGCCCAAAAACTTTATTCCGAGAAGAAAAAGTGCCGCTGGCACCACTTTGTCTTTCTCCCCTTTTTCAGATTCACAAAATCATTTTTTTTAAAAGCCGGATTTTTAGATGGGTTTCCTGGTTTTTTCATCTCCGTGCTCAATGGCTATTCCATCTTCATTCGCTATGCAAAGCTGAGGGAGATATGGAAAAAAGGAGAGAGAATTGAGCCTTTTCCAGATTGACGCCGGAAAAGAATGGAGGGGGGGACAGAGACAATCTTTTTTCCTGGCCAAGGAGCTGAAGGGAAGAGGCCTTCCTTTTCTTTTTGTCGTCCAGCCCGAGAGTCCGCTTCATCAAAAAGCTTTGGAGGCTGAGCTCCCAGTCTTGGCGCTAAAAATGCGCAGCGAATTCGACCTCAGAGCGATACTCCGCTTGGCCTGGGCCATGAAGCGGCGGAAATGCCTCCTCGCTCATTTCCATGATGCCCATGCCGTGGCTGTCGGTTCAGCGGCTGCTTCTTTAGCCAAAGTCCACTACCGGGTCATCACCAGGCGTGTCGATTTTCCTCTCAAAAGAAATTATTTTTCCCGGCGGAAATACAGGAAGAATGTTGATGCCATCATCGCCATTTCTGACAGAGTCAAGAGGGTGATGATCGGCGGCGGCGTCAATAGAAAGCTGATTGAGGTCATACCCTCAGGGATAGACTTCTCTGCTTTTGATGAAGTCTCTTCCAGGGATTACCTTCGTCGCGAGTTCTCTTTTGCTCCCGATGATTACCTGGTAGGGATTGTGGCTGCACTTGCCGACCATAAAGGCCATAAATATCTGATTCAGGCAATGAAGATTCTTAAAGAGCATTCAGCCAGGATTAAGTTGGTCATCGTCGGCCACGGGCCTCTGCAGATGGATCTCGACAGGCAGGCAAAGGAATCCGGCGTCGAGGATATCGTCTTTTTCCTCGGCTTCAGACAGGATGTGCCTCAGATTCTTGCCTCTCTTGATCTTTTCGTCCTTTCTTCTTATCTTGAAGGGCTGGGAAGCAGTATTCTCGACGCCATGGCTTCCAGGCTTGCTGTTGTCGCCACCAAGACCGGAGGAATTCCTGAGATCGTCGTCGACGGTGAGACTGGATTATTGGTTCCTCCCCGCGACCCCGAGGCTCTGGCTCAAGCCATTCTCAGGCTCTATAATGACAGAGAGTTGGCAGCCCGTTTCGGCCAGAGGGGTTATGAACTTGTCCATCAAAAATTTTCAGCTGAAGCCATGGCCAAGAAAGTTGTCGATGTCTACGAGAGAATAGGGCTGGCAAGTTGGATCAAGCTCCACCAGAAGGAAAAAGGTGATATCAAAGATTGAGAGTGTCGAGCTTCTGCTGCTGAAGCTTCCTTATGTCCATTTTTTTGAGACAAGCCTTGGCCGGGAGTATGAGCGGGAGTTCATCCTGATAAAAATTCATTGCGGCAGAATATGCGGCTACGGCGAGGTTGTGGCTGAGCACAGCCCGCTCTACAGCTACGAGACGACCTCCACAGCCTGGCATATCTTGAAGGATTTTTTAATCCCTCTTGTCCTTGAGAAATCCATCTCCGAGCCTTGTCAATTTTACGAGGCGGCAAAAAAATACCGGGGACATCCTATGGCAAAGGCCGGGCTTGAGCTTGCCCTCTGGGACCTCGAAGCAAAGAAGCAGGGCAAGGCTCTGTGGAAGCTTTACAATGGGGTGAGGTCAGAAATCACTGCTGGAGTCAGCGTCGGAATTCAGGATTCCATTCCAGAGCTTCTGGAGAGGATTCAATCGTTTCTCCAGGAAGGCTACCAGAGAATTAAAATAAAAATAAAGCCCGGATGGGATATCGATGTCTGCGAGGAAGTGAGGAAAAGGTTCCCTGATATCCCTCTTCAAGCAGATGCCAATGGCGCCTACAGCCTTGATGATAAAAAAGTCTTGAAGGAGCTCGACCAATTCAACTTGCTTATGCTTGAGCAGCCCTTTCCCCCTTATGATTTATGGGACCACAGCCGCCTTCAGAAAGAGATGAAAACTCCTCTCTGTCTGGACGAAAGCATCACTTCAGCCGAGGCAGCTCGAAGGGCATTGGAGATGGGGAGCTGCAGGATTGTGAACATAAAGGTTGGACGGGTGGGCGGAATTATAGAAGCGATGAGGATTCATGATTTTTGCCAAGAAAAGCAAATTCCTGTCTGGTGCGGCGGAATGCTTGAATCAGGTATTGGCCGGGCGCACAACCTTCACCTTGCCTCTCTTCCCAACTTCAAGCTTCCCAACGACCTCTCGGCGAGCAAGAGATACTACGCCGAGGATTTGATTGAGCCGCCGATTGAGCTCAGCCGCAGGGGAATGATAAAGGTTCCTGACCTGCCGGGAATCGGAGTTTCTGTCGTGGAAGACAGGATTCAAAAAGCCACCCTGAAGAAAGAAGTTTTCAGAGCTTCTTAATTCACCACCTCAAGAATTCTTTGCTCAGAATTCATCGCTCATAAGGCGAAGGCGGGATGGTTAAAAAACCGTTTGAAGGCTGAGCGGGCATGGTTCCTCGACCGAAGGGAGAGGAGAGCGAAGCCTGAAACCGAGCCGCTTTTGCCTCGCCGGGACAAAAGCGGCGTGTTTTCTAACCATCCCGCCTGAGCCTACTTGGCTTTGCGGATGAAGATATTTCCGTTAAAGGTGTTGAACTGAAATTCGGGGCCGCCGCCGTTGATGGTCCCTGAGGTGTATTCGCCAATGCTGATTCTGTATTTTCCTCCTTCTTTTCTCTTATCTTCGACGGCAGAAGGCGGAGTCGCCATGAGTTTGATATCAAAATCGCTGTAGATGTCGCCGCGCTCTGATTTCATTTTCACGTTGGCCTTGATGTCCGCAGGAAAAGTGACATCGATGTCTCCGTTCCAGGTGCTGAAGGACATCGGCTTTTCAGGCGCAACCTTTATGAAATTGACCGTGACATCGCCGTTAAAGGTGCTGGCAACCACCACTCCTGAGACGCCGCTGAGCTTAAGCGCGCCGTTATGATTGTTGACTTCAATCTCGCCGCTGACATTTTCGATGACAATATCTCCATTGTTGAAGGCGCTGAGCTCGAGCGAAGTTGAGTAGGGAACCTGAATGATAAGGTCAACGGCTCTCTTGAAAGATTCAACGCTTATATCCATCACGTTATTCACTTCCTCGACAGTTAAACCTGTGGTTACACTCTGAATAAGGCGCATGCCTGCAGCTTTTGCAGCTTTTTCTTCGGCTTTCTTTTTCTCTTCAGGAACAGCCCTACCAAGGGCCCTTGCAGCTTCTCGAGCAGCTCTTTGAGCCACAGCCACGTTCACATCTTCTTCAGAGAGTTTTTTCTCACGGGCACGAGCCTCGACGATGACTTCTTTGCCTTCGTAACCCTTGACTGTGATGCCGCCGTTGTGGACACTGGCTTCGACTCGCCCCGGCTTTGAAGGATTGCTGAAGGGTACGGTTGCCTTATCTGAGGGATTTTCCTGGGAAAAAGCTATTATCCCGGAAAAAAGAAAGATGGTGACTATCGTCAGAAAAAAACAAGCTTTTCTCATTTTATTACCTCCATTATTTATTTCTTTTATTGATAAGAATATCCCCGTTTAGAGTATCAAATTTCATTTCCGGCCCGCCCTTTCCAACCCTGACTGATGAGAAGCGGTTGCTCTTGTAGACATATTTTCCCTGCTTGCGCTCAGCCACAGCCTTCTCAGGAGGAAGGTAAGTCACCGGAAAATCCGAATAGGCTTGGCCGTTAAAAGTCTTGAGGCGAAGGTCGGCTGAAAGGTCGGGGCAGAATGAAATTTCTAAATCTCCGTTTATGGTTCGGAAGGAACAATCAGCTTCGGGATTGCGGTTGAAAAGAGTCTTTACCCTGCCATTGACAGTATGAGCTTCGACCGAACCTGCGACCTCTTCCATTTCAATTTTGCCGTTGACGTTATTGACGACAAGCTCTCCCTCGATATTATTCACTCTTATGTCTCCGTTATTCACTGTTTTAAGATAGAGATTCGTTTTGTGGGGCACCTTGAGCTCAAAATCAAACTGGACTTCGTAGCCCGGGTCGCGCCAGCTTCTCCATCTCCTTCCCTCGCCGCATCTGAAAGGGCCGTCGACATAGAGGTCGATGGCATTGCCCTCTTCGCTAATCTCGAGCTTAACTTCTTCCTTTGCTTTTTGAATTTTTTCGGAGTTTTTTCCTCTTATTGTTTTGTGGGCAATGAGCTTGACCTCCTCGCCGCTGGACCCCTCGACCTCTATCGAGCCAAAGATATTATCGACCTGCAGCTCTTTTGGCTTGGCCGGGTCTTTAAACTTCAGGATTTTCGTGATTTCCTCCTTCTCTTCAACTCGAAAATCTCCAGCCGCAGCAATGACTCCTATCAGAAGAACAATCGCCGATAGAATACAAATTTTTTTCATAATGACTCCTTCTAAAAGCTGAGCTGCTTGATGCCCTGCTCAGCCTTTTGCTTGACATCAGGATTGAGCTTTTCATCTGCCAGCAGCCGCTGGAGGGAGTCGACGGCCTGCCGTTCGCGCATGCTGACCATCAGGTCGATGAGCGCGACTTGGACAAGCGGGGAAGTTTGGAGTGAAAGAGAGTGGATCAGCCCTTGTTTGACCGCTGGATTCTGATAAAAAAGATAGAGGGCATCGACAGCTGCCAGGCGGAGATTGATGTTGGGGTCGTTGTTAAGGGTGTTGAGAAGCGCCTCAAGGATTTTTTCTCCAGGCTTAGCCAGGCTATAGCTTAGGCTGACTCCTCTCAGCCGCTCGCTCGGAGAGGGCTGCTTCAGCAAAGAGACAGCCAGAGTCTGGCGGATATTCTGGACTTCCTGGCGGAGCTGAGCCATTTCGCTCTGCCTTTTTCCGCTGGAGTTAAGGAAATAGCCTGCAGCGAGTCCTGCAAAGAGAAGCAGAAGAGAGAAGGCAAACTGCCATGCCGGGCGCTTCGGCCACAAGCTTCTGAACAAGGCTTCTAAAATTTCACCCAGTCTGGGTTTAGCCTTTTCTTGATCGAGTTCCTGCTTGTATGTCTGGAGCATGTCATAAAAGCGGGTCCGCAGCGTCTTGCTGGGCTTTTCCTCAGGAAGGACACCGAGCTTTGTCCAGATTTCGCTCAGGCTCTCTAGCTCCTCCCGGCAGGAGGCGCAAGTGCTGATGTGGCTTTGCACCTGGGCTTTGGCTGCTTCGTCTATCTCTCCGGTTAAAAAATCGAGAAATTTCTCTTTTATGTCTTTGCATTTCATGAGACCATTCCTCCAGAAAGTTCAAAATAAATTTTCGAAAGCTCTTTGGTTGCGCGGTGGATATTGGCTTTGACTGTCCCTGTCTGCCAGCCAAACAGCTCGGCAATCTCCGTGTATTTCAGGTTCTGGAAACGGCTGAGAATCAGGATTTCCCTCTTTTTCAGTGGAAGCTTGGCTAAAGCTTTATGGAGCAGGCCGATTTCCTGGCTGATCTCAACTTTCTCTTCGGGGGAGAGGTCCGGACTCGTCGCTTCATCCCACTGCTCATCAAGAGGAACTTGCTCTTTTTTCTTCCTCAAATGGTCGATATGGGCGTTGCGGGCGACTTGATACATCCAGACCGTGAATTTGCTCTGTCCCTGGTAGGTTTGGCGGTATTTGAGAATTCGCAGGAAAACCTCCTGCACCAAGTCTTCGCTTATATTTCGGTTTCCTGTCAGACGAAGGAAAAAGTTGTAGAGGGGAACGTGGTGCCGCTCGAAGAGAATGGCCAGCTTTTCCACTTTTCCCTCACTGACTTCTTTCATGGCTTGATTGTCCGCTATTGAATTCACTTCGGGTATTCCAAATTTATCGTTTTTCATTTATTAAGACTTCTTCTAAATAAAAAGGTTACATTAAATAAGAAAAATTTTAAAATCTTTTCAAAGGGGATGTTTGCGGTCGAAAAAAGAAAAAAAGGGGACTGTCCCCTTTTCTTGGTTACAGGCGTGATATTTAATTAAGAAGCTGGTCAAGGCGATCGCTGGTCTGGAGATAGAGGCTGGCAGCCTGGACAATAATATAAAGGATGAAAACAAGGATCAAAAAGGCATAGATAAGAAGGACTACAGATTTCATGGTGGAGACTTTCCGGGCAATTCCCTGGGGGAAGAAGATGTCGAAGGCGAGCTTCCCTAAAATACTGAGCAGGATTAAGATGCCGAGGCTCAAGCGGTAGACATTGAGTTGGGGATGGGCGTAATCTTCTGGCCCAATCTTGATAAAGGGCGAAACGAGCCAGACGGCAAAGAGGAGAACGGCGGCGGTGATTGCCGACCGCTGGATTTTATCCTTGCTGATGGAAAGCGTGCTCATCGCCTTTTTAAGATACTACAATCAGGGTCGAAAGTATAGAGAATTATAAGAAGTACTCAAACTTGGGTTGTTGTATCTACACCTGGGGAAAATGCAGCAAAAGGCATTTAATAGTTGATATTCATCTAAAGTCAGTTAGGCTCTGCAGCCTAAAGTGCAGTAAATTGAGAGGAATGTGACCGGACGGGATTTTCAATTGACAACTATAATAGTGATGGATAAAAATGAGGCAACGCACTTTGAATAATTAGAGAGGGTTTTCTTCATCATTTTGTGAGGCATTTGACTTAGAAAGGAGGTAAGATATTATGTCTTTTTGTCAATATTTTAAAAGAGGGTCATTTCTTCTTCTGTTTTTATTAGCAGCTATTCAAATTGATGCCTTTGAAGGGGGGATTGAATATTTAGCTTCTCAAAGAATATTGAGTAATGATGACATCATTTCACTTGTCAAGTCTGACCTCAGTGATAAGGCAATTATTGCCCTTATTCAAAATTCTCAAACTCAGTTTGACCTTAGTCCAGAAGCCTTAACCAAATTAAGAAATGCCGGAGTGAGCAACGCTGTTATTGAGATTATGATTCTGAGCCAATCTTCAGAAAAGAAACCATCGGAAGCACCGCGAATTCCAACCGCTTACGGGTATTATCTAAGTGATGGTGAAGCGTTGATTAAACTTGATCCCCGCCCTGTTATAACCAAGATTGGCCTGCCTCTTCGTGCTGGAAAGAGCGGCTATGCCATGGATGGCTTGGCCGGCGAACCATCTATAGAAGTGAGCAATAAATCCTCAATTTTAATTGTTTATCAACAAAATTTGGATGTTAACGCCCTGTGTCTTAGTGAGTTAGTTTTCGTTAAAACCAAAAAAGCATATCAGTTCAATATTCTAAAAACTGACCAACGATTTTTTTCTGATGTTTATACCCGTGATTATTACGATACAGTGGAAGTTAATCTTTGGCAGCCTGCTCGTGAAATTCCATTAAGCATAGAACCTGTTGAGGGAAGGAGAGGAATGTTCAGGTTTATGCCTCAATCGGCATTAGCCTATGGAAATTACGCTTTTTATCATAAAGGTGAAATGCATGAAGATGGCACGGTTTTTAGCTCTGAGCCACAGCGGGAGGCATCAGCTTTTTATTTTGGGATAAGAGCTGATGTGAAGCCAAGAGAAATTCCTGTCTTGACAGAAGAAGAAATAAGAGAAAAGAGGTTGAAGTTAATTCCTTTTTTAGATAGGGCCGCGACTGGAACTTCAATGGCTTACGGCAAGCAGCAAGACAGACAGTTTGATTCGGTTTCAAAATATATAAAGGATGCACTTGTAGCATTGCAGGCGGCCCACAAAATCGCAGATGAGGAGCTAAAAAGCGTTATTTCTAAGCTCAGCGATCGATTAGAAGCAGCGACTGAAATCATAAGGACAAGTCCCGTTGATGCTGAAAAGGAATTGTGGGCGATAAGGACTGAAATTAGGACTTTAGTAAAAGAACTGAAACGAGAGACCTAATCTTCAAGTTCTAAGGCAAACAACAGCATTACATAATATCTGTTTCAGAGAGTGAACATTGATCTCGGCCCCATTGACAGGATGTTGCGGCTGCGTTTCTTTCACTTCGGGATTGAGCCCTTAAGAAACTCTTTGCCAACCGCCATTTTATCATAAGACAGGATCTTAGGGAGCTTGAAAAATTGGTGAGGGAGGGAATTCCGAAAGATTAAAAGATATTACTGGCTTTTAAGCCCGGCAAGCTTCTTCTTCGCATCCTCAACCTCAGGTGTTCCAGGGTCAGCGTCTTTCCAGAGGTCGAGGAATTTCTCATATTGCTCTTTGGCTTTGTCCTTCAAGCCTTTTTCCTGGCAGAGCTTGGCCAGCCGGTAATGGTAGAGGGGATGGATGAGGCAGCGTCCTTCGCTTGCCGGGTCAAACGTTATCAGCCGCTCGTACTCAGCGATGGCCTTGTCGGGCTTGCCTCTTTGGGCATAAGCCCTTGCCAGCACATCTTTAAAAAATGGCGCGTTGAAAGGAAGCATATATTGCATGACAGGAGGCTTTCCTATAGGCGGAGCTTTTTCCAGGTGAGCGATGGCTTTCTCGACAGAGCCTTCTGCGAGCAGAACCTCTCCCTTGAGAATGTCATAGCCAGTCTGAATCCAGTTCTTGAAGAAGGGATGAATATTGGCGAGCTGGGATTCTATCTCAGCCACCCTTGATTTTGCCGAATCAATTTTTCCTTCCTTCAACTCAACAGAGCCAAGATGAATATTGAAAAGAGTTTTAGTACCTGTTGCGTATTCAGGTGTGGTTGCGTTTAAATAATAATCGAACCAGCTTTTAAAGCACGCCCGGCTTTTTTCAAACTCTCCCCTATCCCTCAGAATCCAACCCATCATCCAATTGACAGCGGCTTTTCGGCCTTTGCTTCCGACCTCTTCGGCCAGATTTTCAAGTATTTTAAGGTCGTAAAGGCTTTTTTCTTGGCTTCCAAGCCAATAGTGATAGAAACTTTTCCAAAGATATCCGTCTCCTTTGGCAGCCGGAACGGATGACGCGCCAATTTCCTGATCAACCCATTTCAGGGCTTCGGCATAATTTTCTTTTAAAGCAAATATGTATCCAATCCTTGAGTACGTATCAAAAAAATCAGGCTTAACCTCTAACGCTTCTTTATATTTGGATATCGCTTCATCAAGCCTTCCCATACGGAAATAAAGCTCAGCCATGGAATCCAGGGGGTTGGCGTCCCCGGGCGAGACAGCCGCATATTTTTTAAAATACTCGATGGCTTTCTCATAGTCTCCCATCTCCGAGTATAAATAAGCAACCGAGTTCAAGGCGTATCCATAGTTTGGGTCGAGCTCTAAAGCCTTGTTGTACTCTTCGATGGCTTTATCGAACATTCTATTGGTATCGTAATAAAAAGCCAGCTCGTGATGAACCTCTTTTTCCTTGGGATATTTTTGGGCCATCTGCTGATAAATACGGAATTGCTTTTCCCGGTCAATCTCGACAGAAGCGGCATATCCTGCTTCTA
>CAZGMN010000111.1:0-10037 GCA_964526905.1 uncultured Eubacteriales bacterium | reverse complement strand
CAGTCCCCTTTTTAAGGGATGTGAGTCTGATTTTCCATGGCGGCAGAGTCAAGAACCAAATTATTATTTTCCTCGTTAAGCAGCTAAAATTGGAAGGAAAAGAATGAGCCGCTTCGGCAAGACATACTGGCGGAGAAGGAGAAACAGGCTGCTTCGGAAACACGTCAGGCTTGGAGGAAAAGTCCTTGACCTCGGCAGCGGCTGGAGAGTGTATTCTGAAAACGCGATAAGGCTTGACCTAAATCCTAATTTCAACCCAGACGTTGTGTCTGATATCCAAAAAGGGATTTGTTTTCTGGACAACTGTTTCGATACAGTATTGATGTTCGATGTCCTCGAGCACCTGGAATATCCCAACCAGGCATTAGAAGAGGTGAAGAGAATAATTAAAGAGGGAGGAACGCTTTATCTGACAGTCCCTTTCTGTTTTCCGAGACACGGCATCGAATATTACAGGTTCAGTGACCTCGCTTTGAGAAAAATGCTCGAAGGCTTTGAAATTGAAATTATCCCGGTCAAGAAGAGCAAGTTCTGGAATCTCATCTGGAATTATCACTGGCAGGATGCTCTTGTCGAAGGCTATTTCCTCAAAGCAAAGAAGAAGTAGCCCAGTGTCCCTGCCGATAATTAGTATTATCCCCAATGATAGATCGAGATGCTTGTCAGGCAGCCTTTTATCTTTGTGGCGATGATTACTTCTTTCCGAGAAACCTGTTCAGGAATTCGAAAGTGGCGTTGTAGGCGTCCATGCGGTTCTTATACAGCAAAAATTCATGTGGTTCATCGGGACAGATCATAAGCTCGATGTGAACATCGCCTTTGGCGCGGAGCTTCTGCACCAGGTCGACCGTCTGAGAGAACTCAACGTTTCGGTCATCGTCACCATGGATAAACAGAACTGGCGACGTCCAAGTCTTGACACTGGCTACCGGGGAGGAATCAAAAGCCAGCTTGCGCCCTTCCATAGGCATCATGCCCATTGAAGGCCCGCCCGCTCGACTCCGTGCCGACCAGTCATGCACACCGGCCAGGTCCACTCCCGCCTTAAAGATGTCGGAATTGCGCGCCAGTCCCATGGCCGTCAATAGCCCGCCGTAGGACAGGCCCCAGAGCCCAACCCTCTCTGGGTCCACCTCTGGCCGGCTCTGAAGGTATTTAGCTCCGGCCACCACATCCTGGTATTCAGAGGCACCCCTCCGGCCGGCATCAGGAGGCATGCGGAAGGAGCGGCCGTATCCGATGCCGCTGCGATAGTTGATGGAAATCACCACAAAGCCCTGGTTGGCAAAGTATTGATTTATGCCGTAGGCCTGCGAGTAAAACTCCATGTAATGCCAGCCGAGCAGCATCTGCCGGATGGGTCCGCCATGAGTGTAGACGACTCCCGGCCTGCGGTCTCCGGCCTTGGCTCCCTTGGGAAGGAAAAGCTGGCAGGGAATATCGAGGCCGTCCGGGGCTTTGACGATAATCAGCTCGGGCACGACCAGGTCTTCCATGGGAAATTTTTCCGGAAGCTTGCTCGGAGCGATAACTTGAATTTTGCCTCCCGCGGCTGGTATTAGAGCTATAGACATAGGATATTTAGCCGTCGCATAAAAAAAGGCTACTTCCTTTCCCGAAGCTATGGACACAGGATAGCAGCCGATGGTACCCCCTTTGGTCAACTGCACCGCCTTGCCGCCGGCTGTAGGTACCTTCCAGATGTGCCGGCCGTGGATATCGGCCAGGTTGCTGCTGAAATAGAGGGTAGTCCCGCCGCTGGAAAGAGCATAATGCTCGATGATGCCCTCTCCGGGCGTAAGGTCGACCGGCTCTCCACCGCCGGGCGCCAGGGAAAACATGTGATTCCAGTTGTCGTGTTCGGCCGTGAACAGAATCCGGTTGTTGGCGGTCCACATCAGATTGCGGATGGTATAATATTTCGGCTCCGCAGCGGAGGGATTCCAGAGTTCTTTGCCCTGGCCGGTTTCAGCTTCGGCAATCCAGACTGCCGGATTGGGAGGGTTCTGGAAATCGAACACCTGGTTGTATTGGGAGCCCGGCCGCCTGAAAAAGGCGATGAATTTTCCGTCCGGCGACCACGCCGGATTGCTGTCTTGGTCGACACTGGGAGCCATCCAGGTAATCTTATTTTTCCCAAAGTCATAGACTCCGACATAACTGTGTTCGTTGCGCCTGCTGACAAAGGCGATCCGATTTCCATCCGGAGCCCAGACTGGGCTGCCGTTTCTCCCGGCTGCTTTAAACAGCAGTTCTGGTTGCGGGATTTCGCCCGAAGGGCTGGGGTCTCTGAGGGCCACGCGATAAATCAGATTATCTTTAACAACAATTACCCATTTGCCGTCAGGAGAAAGCACCGGATTGTTGCCGGCGCAGATTCTCCATGGATTTCCGCCGCTGGTTCTAACTGCCCAGATGGCCTGTTCCACCCCAGCTGGATCGCTTTTGGGGTTTGTGACCCATCCCTCGCTGTTGGGATTTCCGCCGCGGACATAGACCACAATCGAACCGTCATCGGTAATCTCCACATCAGGAATCTCAAACACCTCGTCTCTGCCATAGCCGGTCAGGTTAACCGGCACATAGTCCGGGCCTCCAGCTGTCCAAATATTATGGGCCCCCTCGATATGAAACACCCAGGCGATGCGGTCGGCATTTTTTGCTGAAACTAAATTCTTGGGGTAGGGAGCACTTAGAACCTGCTCGAGTGTAAATGTTCCTTTGGCCAGGGCTTGGCCGGCTAAGCCGGAGACCATGACCAGACACAGCATTGAAATCAAAATTGAAATTAAAGGCTTGAAAGATTTCATGCAGACCTCCTTTGTAATGTAGAGATTTTAATTTTCAGGCATTGCTTCCTTTGTCCGGGATGTTTTTTTCATTAGCATTGGAAAGAGGAAGCAGCCGATTTAACATTGAGGTTAACATATAGCACCAAGAAAATTTTTTCAATACATACGATAGAGCCATTTTGTATCAGTCTTTCCCGCCTCTAAGCCGTCTTTGACAACTTTTTTTATTGTGATTTATACTTCCTTACAAGGGTTAGAAGCAAAAAATGGGCACAAAGAGACGCGCGCGGCTAGCGCACGTAAAAAGAATTCTTGTTTTTAAATTCCTTGACCTCTGGAAGAAGATTGATCCTATTATTGCTGAAGCAGGCGATGCCCAGATATTTATAGATAATAGTAAGAAAGGGAGTCAAATCATGAAACGAGGTTTCCTATTTTTAATATGTGCACTTCTCTTTTGCGGATTTCTTCAAGAGAAGGATAGCTTTGTCAAAAAGCGTTATGAAGATGTCGATGATTATATGAAAGCAAGAAAGCAACTGATTCAGGCCGAGCTGGCGATGAGAATCGATGCCGGAATCAAGCTTACGCCCGAAGAGGAGGAGGCGAACCGTCGGCTGATGCTGCTCAAGCAAGAGGAAATGGAGCAAACTCAAGAATATTTTCCCCCAGCACATAGTTTTCTGAAATCCAAAACAAGACGACTGATCGACAAATCTCCCATACTGGAAGTCATGAGGCGTATGCCGAAAGGCGGGATTCTGCATGTCCATGGATTAGCCATGGGTGATTTCCGCTGGTTGGTCAAGCAGGCGACATATCTGTCGAACTGTTATATTTATCAAGGAAAGGAGGAAATACCTCGCCAAGGGTCGATGAGGCTCTCTAAGGAACCGCTCGGAGAAGGGTGGCGCCTCATCAGCGAACTCCGCAAAGCAGCAAATAACGTTGATGAATTTGATGAAGAGCTCTACAA
This sequence comes from uncultured Eubacteriales bacterium, assembly GCA_964526905.1. Classification (GTDB taxonomy): domain Bacteria; phylum Acidobacteriota; class Aminicenantia; order Aminicenantales; family Aminicenantaceae; genus CAZGMN01. The sequence goes on along the minus strand of CAZGMN010000111.1, from coordinate 6,269 downwards.
GTCTGTAACGCTCGGAGAAGAAGACCTTGATCAGCCAGATATCTGGCTTGAATTCAGAAAATGTTTTGCTAGGTCTAGGGGCCTATTCAATGATGAGGTCTGGGATGGCTTTTGCCGCAAAATGCTAAAGGACCTGATCGAGGAAAATGTACAGTACGTTGAAAGCCGGAGTGAGGTTGGACGTCAGGAAATCATTGAGGAAATTCAACGTGACCATCCGGGATTCGAGGTAAAATACATAAACCAGTATGGCCGATCTTTGAGTCGGGAGATGCTCGCTCAGAGATTGGCGGGAGCTCTAGACCAACGAGCGGAAAATCCTGGTCTAATTATTGGTATTGATTTAGTGAATGAAGAGGACAAGGAACATACAAATCTCTACTATATCAATGAGCTTCTTGAAGCTCGCCATAAGGCAGAACAGCGCAATATCACACTGCCCTTATACCTTCATTCCGGCGAAAGCAACTGGACAGAAAACGAAAATGTCCTTGATGCCATCCTTCTTGATGCCAGGCGGATAGGCCACGGTATCGCGCTCTTCAAGCATCCTCTCCTCATGCAAATAGTGAAAGAACGAGGCATCGCTCTTGAGGTCTGTCCGATCAGCAACCAGATTCTCGGCTATGTCGCCGATCTCCGCAATCACCCTGCTGTGCTCTATATCAACAGCGGCTTGCCGGTTGTCATTTGTCCTGATGATCCAGGTATCTGGAAATGCACCTTTTCTTATGATTTCTACGCTGCGTTTATGGCCTGGGGGTTAGACTTGAAATGTCTCAAGCAGCTGGCGATGAACTCGCTCATCTACTCGGCTATGAACCCTGAGGAAAAAGAGAGAGCTTTAGAGCTTTGGCGAGAAAAATGGGCAAAGTTTATTACTTGGTTGAATGAATATTGATTCTCCTGAAAAACATTCCAGAGCATACTTAACTTGCAGACTTTTCCTTATCTCAGCCGGATGAGTTCAGCCTACTGGATGATACGGACATCGAGGACGCTGCCCGTGCCCGAGTTGGGAAGGGACTGGAACTTCACGGTGACGCGCTGCTTGCCGCGGGTTAACGGCTCTGGAAGCTTGTATTCGAAATCGAAGAGCTCGGCAGGCCCGACCTCGAGCGTCTGCGTCGTGACCTTCTCTCCGTCCACCAGGATATCGAAGGTGCGGGGGCGGCCGAAGCTTCCGATATAGGTGCAGACCAAGACCATCGGCTTGTCAGGAAGGACTTTCAGGTCATAGCTGAACCATCCGTTCCGCGCCTGGCGCGTCCTTTTTCCCTCGAAATAGCCCTCGAAGGCGTTCTCCCCTTTGAAGCTATGGTCGGTTTCGCTTTGTTCATCGTCGATATCCACTGCATCCAGGGTGCGGCGCTCAATTTCCTTGCGGCGCGACTCTTTGGCCGCAATTTCCGCTTTTTTCTGCTCCCATTCTGCAGGAGAAAGCACTTTCCAATAAACGGTGTAGCGCTGGTCGAAAGCTTTATAAAAGGGAATCAAGCGAACATCTTGAGGCTGGCCGAGTCCGACGGTCTGGAAATTCAGAGGCCCGCCTGGAGCTGGCGCTGGCTTGATATGGCTTAAGACATCATTCACATCGCCGATGAAGGCGGGGATCGTGATCGAAGGCAAGCGGTTGACCTGCGGCGCATTCGGCCCGTAGCGCAGCTCCTCAGTCATGCCCTCCCGGCCGAGGTCGCCGGCCAGCACGATCGGCCCGTATAATACGGCGACCATCTTCGGGTCGTCGGGCATGGCCTCGAGCCGCAGACTCATTGGCCAGCGTATTTGGACCGTATCGCCGTTCTTCCATTCGCGCTCGATGGCAGCATAGGAGCCGGGCTTGGCATTCACGGGCTCGCTCTTGCCGTTGATGGTCACCGTCATTCCTGAGGTCACCCAGGACGGGTACCTGATCCTCAATGTCAGGCGCACAGGTTTTTGAGCCTTGAAAGTCAGCTTTGACGTGTCCTCTTCAGGGAACTTAGTCTCCTGGCGCACGATGAGGCCTTTGTCTTTCCAGTTCAGCTCAGAGGCGATAAAAAGATTGAGGTAGAGCGACTGGTCGTCGTGGAAAAAGATTGTATCTCCGTACTTGGCGTGATTTTCCATGCCTGTTCCCACACAGCACCAGAACGAATCGTTGGGGGTCGAATACGTTTTGAACGCGCCGGGCCGGAGCGGCACATAGTAGCACATCATTCCTGTGGCGGGGTCCTGCGAGGCAAGGATATGATTAAACAGCCCGCGCTCATAGAAGTCCATTTTCTCCACTGTCGGTTCAAGGCCGAAGAGCTGGCGGGTCAGCTTGAGCATGTTGTAAGTGTTGCAGGTCTCAGTGCTCGACACGCCGAGGTTCTTCGAGAACTGGTCGATAGGGAAAAAGCGCTCGCCGTTGGTGTTGCCGCCGGTGACGAACGAACGATGGAGAGCCACTCGGTCCCAGAAAAAGGTAGCGATGTCCAGGTAGCGTTTTTCGCCGGTGAGTTGGTACTCGCGGAAGGCGCCGATGACCTTGGGGAATTGCGTATTTCCGTGCAGGCCGTCCAGCTTATCTTCGCCGGCTGCCCATTGGTCGAACAATTTCTTATGATTGAACTTGAAGGCCGTCTTCAAGTAGTCCGGATTCCCGGTCACGGCATAAAGGTTGGCCAGGACTTCATTCATGCCGCCGTGCTCTGTTTCGAGAGCCGCCTGCTGCTCGTCGTCGGTCAGGCGGTCCACGCGGAACTTGACCCAATCGGCCATCTTTATTACGACATCGAGGGCATGGCGGTTATCGCAATACAGATACATATCGAGAAGGCCGGCCATGATCTTGTGCAGGGTGTAATACGGCGCCCAGACGCGGATGCGTTTGTCGACACGGTCGAAGAACTCCTCGGGATAAGCCGAGAGGAAACCTTTATTGAATCCCTTAGAGGGCATGGCTTCCTGGACCTTGGCCAACTCGGCAACAATCCCATTTCCTTTATCCTTGAACCTCGTATCGCCTGTGCTGGCATACATCAGGGCGCAGGCCGTGAGAAAATGCCCGACGCTGTGGCCGCGCAGCTCTCCTTTGGGCTCTTCCCACCCGCCCAGAGGCTGGGCTGTGGATGGAAGTCCGGCCGTCACACGAAAGTTATGGAGCAGCCGGTCTGAATCCAGATCGAGCAGGTATTTCTGGTCACGAAGCATTGCTTCACGAAACGGCCCTTCGAGCATGCGCACCTCGCCAAGCTCGAAGGGATAAGCCTTGGAGGGAATTTTATTCTGGACTTTGACCTTGGAGCTTGGCGGCGATTGCAGCGCCTCAGAATTTGCCGGCGCCATGCAGGATAACGCAAAAGCAAGAACAGCCGATAGGACGATCGTCTTTCTCATCTCTTTCCTCCTTCAGGGTTGATATGTCAGAAATATAATCTTCGGCAGAGATCGATGTCAAGAAACTAGGAGAAAGCAAGATAAGCCGATAGTCTGTGACGAAGGTAATTACCTTCATCTCTTCCATTGACAGCCTTTTCATCGGCATTATGGCCTCTAACCTGAGTCAAATCGGTGTGAATGACACCCTCATAAAAAAATAGCAGCCGGATATTGCTAAGGTCGAGAATAATAGGAAACGGCCTGCTGTCCTGCAAAAGCTGGCAACAGGCGACGAACTCGAGTAAAATAAGTCTATCGGAGGAAAGTGCCATGCCTTTTAAAACATTATTTCTCGCCCACGCACCTGATGCCGACAAAAAAAAGCACAGGTGCTCAATTGAGACTTCCTTATACCATCTTCATGTCGTTGTTGTTAAAGACCAAAAAGAAGCGCTTGAAATCAGCAAAGAATTTTTTAGAGAAAAAAATATCGAGTCGATTCTTCTCTGTCCGGGATTCACCCATGGAGATGTCGCAGAAATATTTAAAGCTTTAGATAATAAAGTCTCAGTTTGCGTAGCCAGAGGAGACGGACCGAGCGGCAGAATCTCAGCAGAAGCCATGAACAGGGTTGGGTTCTTTTCTTATAAAGAAAAGAAATAAAAAAAACCGGCAAATTTCCTTATATGAGTTATAAAGTAAGATCAATTTTTCTGACTTAACTCCCTTGAAATGGCGTACACGTTGAGCTGTTCGGCGTAGTTTAACATGCTGAAACGACCGACATCCTTTGTCAATTGGATATTTTCGTTTTCAATGCTTGGGATATACAGCTTGCCCTTCACAATCTGGGCTAAATTTCGTCCCATCCAATTGAAATAGCAACTTCGGTATCTCCAATTGAATTTTAGATCATAGACATCAATGAGGAGCCTTTTCATCTTGTCCTGCTTTGATGACCAAACGTAAATTGTGTCTCCATCGATGTTGATACCAAAAATAGCAGGAAAATAAAGTGAAGGGCCGCGCAATGCCCCCATCACTTCTTTATATCCAGGATAACGGATTATCTTGAAATCCTCACTGAATATATTGAAATCCTTTTCAACGATCTGCTCCTTTTTAAAATCCCTCACTTCGTGCTTGTCTAATAACCTCCCATCCTTTGAGTATTTATAAATTCGATAATCGAGGGTATCGGTGATATAGATATTTCCCGCCGCATCGAGGGCGAAATCAGGCATAAAATCGGCAACTCTTGGCCTGATTCGCTTTGAATCGCTGTGAATCAACTGACATTGGTTTTCCTTGATGATAAATCTATACAAAGAAAATTTATTTCCAACACTGAAATAACACAATAAAATTAGGTCGTCTTCCGTATTGAAGACCATTTTCTTTATATAGGATAGAGCAATTTCTTTGGGGAGCATGACTTCTTCCTTATATTCTCCCCGTTCTGTATAAATTTTCAGAGATTTCATGTTGTCGCTATTGATCCAAATATCCCCCTGGGAATCAATTGCTCCATTGGCCACACCGCGAAATTCACCGGGCCCCTCGCCCTTCTTCCCAAACTGAAACATAAATTTCCCTTTATCGTCATAGACATCGATATGTTCACTGCTGGTCATGTCCCAAAGGAATATTCTGCCATTTTGAGCAACAATAAAGTTTTTGATGAATCTATAATAATGGCCGGAGTTATCCCCTCCACATACAAAAAGCGGCTGTTTATTTTCTAATAGCGAAACAGGCTCGGCTTTTCTATGACAATTAAAAAAAAAGAAAACAAGAGATGTAAAAAACAGTATATTCCTAAGCTTCATAACGATTTTACCCATTAAAAAAGAACGTTGATTGACTCGAAATGACAAAGACAAGAAGATAACAAGGTGGAATAAGCAGGGATAATAGTTGCATTGCGTCGAAAAATTTTGCCATCATCTTTCCCTCATCCCATCATGAAAGATGATAAATCATAGCTGAAGGGACTGTCAAGATTCCATGAAAGGCCGGGATGGAAGGATTAAAAGCCTGGGAATGACATGAAAAAACCACAATCTATCCAGACTTCTCTTTCAAAGAAACAAAGAATTATGAATTAAAGGAACAGGCTATTTTTTTATAAAAAAGCATTCTCGCTTTTTCCCAAGGACATGGTTTCAAATATCCTACCACTTAATCTTTGCCATGAGCCTTGCCTGGCGGGGCTGCATTCTTGCCCAGACTTGATCGAAGGTGAGGATATTTTATTTTGTAGACTTCAATATACTGATTATATGTCTCCAGGTTTATCGGCAAGACCCTATATATTTTCCCATCATGATAGAAACAAGATATAGATAGCAATTTAGATTTAAAAGAATAAAGCCATTCTCCCTTTTCATTAAAAATATCAATGGTATTTTCATAGTTCGGATTCCCATTATCTTCATATGTTTCCCCTGAAATCACCCATATGTTTCTTTTATCATCTTGAAACATATTTCTTACAACCGGCGGCGACTGACGAAATTCCATATCTCCTTTTTTAATTTGTTGCTCATAAATCGAATAAAATCTATCCTTTGCCTCTTTTGAATATTCTTTTTTATTGTATTTCCTGCTGAAGGATAAAGCCGCTTCGCCTTCTTTATTATATTTTATTATAGAAAACTCATTAAAATTGTCCTCTGGGAAATAAAATTCGCCGTTATTTGAAATTAACAGCCAGTTTGACCAAATAAAATCATAATTAAGCCCGCGTAATCCGGGAGGATATTCGTACTTAAATATTTCCTTGCTCTTGGAAAAATTGTCATCTTCAATTCTTAATAAGATTAATTCCAGCTTGGTAAACGTTTGATCCGTTTTTCCTCTAAGTATATAGAAATTATCACCGATAATTTTATAATTTAACGGATTTTCAATATGGATATTGC
>CAZGMN010000110.1:2338-10226 GCA_964526905.1 uncultured Eubacteriales bacterium | reverse complement strand
GGGACTCTGTGGAAGCCGGCTCCCTCCTTTTTTCAGTAGAATAAGAATTTTCCTGGATTTTTTCAGCGATAATCTGCTAAGTCTATAAGTAATATTATGAGGCTTTTCATATGGATTGGGAAAAGATAAATCGTTATGTATTAGAAAAGCAAAAATTAACAGAAAACTGCGCTTTGATTTTCCTTAATCTTCTCATTTCCGGCTTTTGTCCTCGATCCTGAATTTCTTGATGGAATACGTCTCGTCTTCGTTCTTGGCAAGCATAAAAAGGTCATCCCCGGAGATGGACATCGGCCTGTATCCAATTGAAATGGGGTCGATTTTTTCAAGGAATTTCAAGTAAAAATTGTCTAGGAACTGGCCTTCAAAATTATAGACATCGATTAAGACGCCCTTGTCTTTATCCGCGGTAGAAGTCATAGCCCAGAGAAGGTCGTTGAATTCCAAAAGCTTGCTAACATCATTCAAGTATTTCCTCGGCGGCGTGTATGTTTTTCCGCCGATCCCGATGGCCCCTCCCACTCTGCTTCCCTCTGGAACCTTGACTCTCTCATAGTTTCTTCTGAAAGAGCGGATTATCTTTTTGGATTGAACATCATAAATCTTTAACAGATAATCCTGAGTATGGGATAGGACCAGGTATTTCTCTCTATAGGGGATGGTTATCAGCTCAGCTATCGAAGCCATGGCACCACTTCCTCCAGAACTCATTGCAAAGGATTCAACTGGAAATGAGATTAAGGTCTCGATTTCTTCTCCTTTCTCAGTTGCACAAATCAAATCATTCGGCACATCAATAACCGACGGTTTCCCCTCTGTGGAGGGAATTCTGTGGCCGGAGAAATAGTAATTATCATTATAAAAAAGGCGTAGCTCGGCAAAGATGGGCAATTTGTAAATTCTAAAGTCCTTCATAAACTCCCCATTGAAACCGAACCAAAGAATTTTTTGAAGCCTCCAATCATGGATGATGACGGCCTTTTCAGAAAAAAAGTAATTGCCTATCTCCTGCATTTCCCCAGGGCCCTGTCCTTTCTTGAAATAATTGCGTAAGAATTTTCCGTTTGGATCAAATTGGAGCAGCTGGTCCTGGTCTCGAATAAAAAGAGAGCCATCCGGGGCTATTTTAAGATTGCGAGGATATTTGAAATAATAATCAGCGCCGGTGTCGTCAATCCTCCACACCTCCTTTAATTCCACAACCCGACCAGCATTCTTGCCCAGAGGCTTCTTCGGATTTTCGATAATTTCCTGGGCATCGACACTGAAAGCCAAAAAAGCCAGAAGGAAAAGAAATATTCCCCTCTTTTTCACCATTTCACCTCTAAAAAGAGTGTATTTGCATTCTGTTGAGAGAAAACTCTTGTCATCCTTTCAAATAATTTTTCTCAGGATTGGGAATTTCATTTTTGATGAGGATGGGAGACTGCTCGTCATTGTCTCGATTTTCTTTTTCCCCATCATAAAAGATGGTAAATCGCAACAGAAGGGATTGTCAACACGCTCGATGATAAAAAAATGGGGTGACGGCGTTTTTAATTTTTGACAAAAAATGTTATATTTAGAACTCCACGGAAGCATCTATGAAAATAAAGAAAAGGCTGAGAACTCTTATCTCTCTCTCGGCTTTAATCTTGCTCCTGGCGGCAGCAGGCATCGTCCTCAAGAATATCTTTCTCAGCCAGGTCAAGCGGGAAATTCAATCAAACTTTGAATATACACATCTTCATCTTTCCTTTTTTCCTCCAACCATTATCTTGGAGGGGGCAAAGGCGCATTCTCAATCGCCTTTATTTTCTGCAGAGAGAATCTCGGTCAAGATCTCCTATAAATCATTGCTGACCAGAGAAAGGCCGTTCGATGTCCTCATCGAACATCCGCTGCTGAGATTCGTCGAGGCTGAAGCAGAAAAGGAGAAAAAGAAGTTCAATCTTTCCCTGCCTTTTTCGGTAGAGGAAGGCCAGGTGAAGGAAGGAGAATTCTATTTCTGGGGAAAGGACATCAAATTTGAATCGCGAGGAATAAATGCTCAATTCATGCTAAAGAAGGATAGGATTTCCGTTCGGGCTGAAACGGGGAAGAGCGTTTTTTCTCCTGGTCCGACCTGGCCTCAGCTTGAAGGGAAAGTCGAATTATCCCTTGAAGGCCGCGGCCGGGAAATCACTATAAAAGAAATAAAGGTCGAGAGTTCTGACTTCACTTTTAATGCTGAAGGCAGCCTTCCTGACTTTTCAAATCCTGAGCTGAGCCTGAAAGCGAATTATAAAGCCAAGGCGCCTTTTATCATTCATTTTCTCAGCCTGCCCTTTGAGGCCCAGGGCGATACTGAAGGAGAGGGGACGTTGACCAGAGACGAGATCGGACTTTCCTTCAAAGGCCAGTTCTCAAGCAACAATATCGTTTTTAACAAGGTCGTCATGGGTGAGGTTAAAGGAAGACTCGACCTCCGGCAAAAAGGAGGCCAGACTGTCGAGTTTAACATCCAGAAGAAATCATTGCCTGCGGAATATGTCCGAATTCATGTCGGAGGAGGAAAGGTTGAGGGAGTGGTTGAAGGATTTTTTCTTGACCCGATGATAAATTTAGCTTCGCTCCCCTGGCCGGTGGCCTCTCCGGCATCGGGAAATTTTGTCATTGATAATGAGAGTCTGCGCGGAGAGGGGGAATTCAAGGAAAAGGGCTTAAAAAACGAGCCGGGTCGATATTCTTTTAGCGGCCCATTCAAATTCAGCTGGGATAAAAAGAATGAATGGACTTTCTATTCTAAGGATCTCCTCTCGTCTTTTGCCAGGGTCGAGCTTGACGGCAAGGTGAATGTCTCCCAAACTCTTGACCTCCAAATCAAAGGTGAAGTCAATGATGTCAGGCAAGCACGCCAATTCACTTCTCTCATACTGAGAAAAGAATTCGAGTTTCCTGAGATTAGAGGAAAAGGCTCGGCGAGCCTTCGAATCTTTGGTGACTATGCTTCTCCGCAGATCGAAGCGAAATTTTCGCTCTCTCCGGGAGGATTTGCCAAATTCGACGTTCATTCGGCCCAAGGCGAATTTGAAGTCATCAAGAATGATTTTTTTGGAAGGTTCGATATCGACGACCAGTTCATGAAGGGAAAAATCGGGCTGGTATCGAATCCTGAGGAGGTTGATGCCGAGATCCGGCTTGAAAGAGGTTTTGCCGAAAGAATTCTTCCCAATCTGGGAATTGTTTTTCCTCTTCAAGGAGAGGCTTCGGGAAATTTTGAAGTCAAACAAAAAAATAATAACATCCAGGTCAAAGGCTCTTTCTCCAGCCCCAAGCTTCAATTGAGCGACCAGAACCTGAGCGATGCCAGCGGAAAATTAGATTGGCAGGAAGGTGCTCTCTCTTTATCCGAGCTTCGATTCATCTGGCATCAGGGCCGGATAAGGGGGTCAACCATTATCAGGCCCGAGACCCAGATATTTGACATCGATCTCCAGGGAGAGGGAGTTGACGTCTCCTTCCTCTATCAGGGCCTCATCGGCAGCCTGAACTTCAGATTGAATGGAAAGAATGTTTCTAATAAGGAAAAGGCGACAGGTCCTTTTGAAGTCAAAGACCTGCAGCATCCTCTCTTTCAGAAAATGGAAGCGAAGGGCGAAGCGAAGCTTGGCTATTCAGAAGGAAAATTCACACTGGAGCTCAAAGGGAATTTTCTTCCAGGCGAGAATGAGTTTAGTTCTTCGGTCATCCTTCCTATCTTTGAAGATCAAATTTCGGCTGAGATCAGAGGCCGTTTCAGCAACCTCAATCTTCTCCTTCCTTGGAAGGGAGCCCAAGGCTCCATAAATTATCTGGCCGAGGTCAAAGGTCCTAAGGCCTCTCTCCAGACCAAGGCCGCCATTGATTTTCAGGGCCCTATTTTGCCTTTGCCCAAGTTTGCCCATGCTTTTCGTAATTATTCCGGATTGATGTTCTATGAGAACAACGAGCTTTCCATTCGCTCCCTCAAGGCAAAATTGGGAAATGGTGATGTCCAGGGATTTGGCAAACTCCGCTTGGGCAATAATCAGGTTGAGAGCATGGACATTCGATTGGATGGAAAGAATCTGCTCCTTTCGCCTCTGGAGAGGACAAGGGCCTTGGTCGACGGCTCCCTGAATCTTGTCAAGGATTCTGAGCGTTTTGTTTTGAAAGGAGATTTTTCTATTCAAAGACTTTCCTGGCAAAGGGAGATCAATGAGAAATTTGTCTTTTACTCGAGCCCTTATTACGAGTCAGAAAAAGTGCCAAACTTTTTTGACGGCCTGAGCTTGAATATTCGGCTCAAGGCTGATGACAATGCCTGGATGGAGAATTCCCTGGGTCGAATCAGAGGAAGGTTCGACCTGAATGTATCCGGCAGCGTCAACGCTCCGGTCATCACCGGCGATATTGAAGCCATTGACGGCAATGTTTTTTTCCAGGATAGAAAATTCAAAGTCTTGAGAGGGCGTTTGAGCTTTACCAATCCCTCAAGCGTTGAGCCTTACATCAGCTTTAAAGGAGAGACATACGTCAAGAATTATCGGGTCACTTTTTCCGTTGAAGGCCTTCTCAATCATCTCAATCCGGAATTTACCTCTTCGCCTCCATTGCCGCCAGAAGATGTCTTAGCGCTTCTGGCCTTGGGCGAGTCTTTCCAAAGGACCTATTCTTATGATGCGAGCACACAATTGAGCACGGCTTCGCTTGTTTCCTTTCAGCTTTCAGAGGAAGCGAAGAAGAGGGCCGAGGGCCTTTTCGTCGTTGACCGTTTCCGGATTGACCCTTTTGTCATGGGGGCTTCGGCTGAAATGGCTGCCAGGCTGACCGTAGGGAAAAAGATAGCGAGCAATTTTTTTATTTATTACTCTACGAACCTGACCAGCCAGAGAGAAGAAATTGCTCGACTCGAATGGGAGATATCCGACGATATTTCCATTGTCGGCACCAGAGATGAAATAGGGCTGATTAGTTTCGATGTTAAAATTCATAAAAGGTTTTAATCTGAAGTCCAAAAAAATAATATTTTCATCCTCTTTTTGTCTATTCCTTTTTCTTATCCATTTGCCTTCCGGCTCCATCCTGCAATCTCAGGAATCCTCTCCTTTCATAGCCAAAGTCTCTGTCAATCTTGATGGCCAACCTGCGGTTGAAGGCATACAAGAGTTGATTCCGTTCAAGGAAGGAGAGCCCTTCAGTTTGAGGATGATTACCAGCAGCATCAAGCAGATTTACAAAACCGGGCTTTTCTCCGATGTTCAGGTCTTAAAAGAAGGAGAGCAAAAAATCCATTTGACTTTTCTCCTGACAAGCAGGCTCTTAACCAGAAAGATTATTTTTCAAGGAGGAGAGAATGTTTCTCCCAATAAGCTAAAGAGAGGCCTATTCTCTCTGCACGAGGGAAGCCTTTTTTCCCAAGAGAGGTTGAGTCGGGCTGTGGAGGAGCTCAAGCAGATTCTTGAAGATGACGGCTATTTCCAGGCTGAAGTCAAAGCTTTTACGCAAAAAAGACCCAAGACTTCCTCGGTTGACGTTTATTTTGAGATTCAATCCTCAAGAAGGTTTATTATCAATCGAATTTCTTTCAGCGGAGAGGTGATTCTTAACGAGGCAGAATTGAAGAAGAAAATGAAGAGCAGGGAAGGGCATGTCTACATTCCTTCGGTTTTAGAGGAAGATATCTCCAGGCTCAAAGAGGTTTATAGTTCGAAGAGCTATCAGCGAGCCGAGATTGAGCTCGAAGAGAGAAAATTTGATGAGAAAGAGGGATATGTTTCCCTTTCTCTTAAGGTTATTCCTCATCAGAAAATTGAGATTGAAGTTCAAGGCGCCCAGGTCCCGTTAAGCCTTATCAAGCCCATCTGGGAAGCTGAGATCTTCGAAGAATGGGGGCTGACCGAAGGCGAGGCAAAAATTTACTCCTATATGAGAGAGAAAGGTTATCTTTTTTCTTCTGTCAAGTCCTCCATCGAAAGGCTCGACAACACGATGCGTGTTGTTTATCAGGTTACACCCGGCCAGAAGTTTAAGATTGAAGACATCTCCTTTGAAGGCCTGAACTATTTTACACCGACCCAGTTGAAGAATGAGCTTGGCATCGGGGAGAAAGCAGCTTTTCTCAGCTGGGTAAGCGGAGCAAGGCTCTTTGAAATTCCTGCAGAGATAGAGTTGCTCTATAAGACAAAGGGATTTTCTCAGACAAGAGTGGATTTAAACTTTATCACAAAGGCCAATGCCGTCAAGGCCCTCTTCTATATCAACGAGGGAGCTCAAGAGAAGATCGAGAAGATATCTTTTGAAGGAGCACAGCTCGTCAGCCCTCAGACTCTCCTCGAACAGATAAGCAGTTTCGAGGGAGGCCCTTTCTTCAGCCCAGATATTCAGAAAGACATTGAGAAGCTCGAAAATTCCTATTTGACTCAAGGTGTCAGAGGGACAGAAATTTTTGCCAAGGCTGAAAAAGTCAACGAGAATCTTTTTTCTGTACTTTTTACAATAAGAGAGGGAAAGAAAGTCAAAATTGAGCGCCTTATTGTCACCGGGAATGTTGCGACAAGGAAAAGAACTGTTCTCAGAGAACTCAGAATCAAAGAAGGGGATTATGCTTTTTATGACAAGATCAGAGAGTCAAAGAGCAGATTGGAGAGGCTGGGCATTTTTAGCAAGGTCTCCATCGAGGAAATTCCTCTTTCTGAAGAGAGAGAAAATTTGGTAGTCAGCGTCAGAGAAGGCGAGCGAAATTATGCCAGCCTCGGCGTTGGATTGGAGACCAGGAGTGAGCCTCGAACTTTTGAAGTCTGGAATATGCCGGTGAGATTGAGAGGAACGGCTGAAGCCATCAGAAACAATGTCTTGGGCTCAGCAGCTCAGGTCAGCCTGGTCGGGCAGCTCAGCCTTCAGGAAAAAAGAGCAGTCCTTTCCTGGGAGCAGCCCTACTTCTTTGGAATTCCAATGCAGAGCTATTTGAATGCCTTTTGGGAAACCGAAGAACGGAAGAGCTTCAGCTATGAACGGGAAGGTGTCAGCTTGACTGGCGTCAAGTCCATCGCTAAAAACATTTTGTTCTCGACGACTTTCAGATGGACGCGCACCACTCTTTTGAACCTGCAGATTGAAGAGTCAGAAGTTGACCGTGAGCATTCTCCCTTCTCAGCCACGTCTCTTTCTGGAAGTATTATCTGGGACAGACGCGATGACCCCTTCAATTCCGGGAAAGGGACTTTTTTCAGCTTTGTCCTGGAGCAGGCTTACCCTCTTTTTGAAGCCAAATCCAATTATTTAAAAAGCTTCATCAAGTATCAGCATTTTATTCCAATTTTTTCCAGGGCTGTGTTCAGCGTCACTTCTCGGCTGGGCTTGGGCGGAGGGAAAGTGTCTATTCCGATTCATGAGAGATTTTTTGCAGGCGGCAGCAATTCATTCCGTGGAGTCAGGTTTGATGAATTGGGTCCCAAAGATCCGGATTCGGGCAGACCGATTGGCGGAGAAGCTTTATTCCTTTTAAACTTTGAGCTTGCTTTTCCTCTGGCTTCGGAGGTCAAAGACTTATCAGTAGCTCTTTTTTATGACAAGGGCAATGTTTTTGACCTGCCAAAGCATTTTAATCTCTCCGCGCTTCAGGATGCCGTCGGATTCGGACTTCGCTACCGGACTCCTTTAGGGCCGGTGCGCTTTGAAATTGCCTGGAACCTGAATGTGCCGAGTGAACAGAGAAAGCCTTTGGCTTTTATCACCATCGGGAATATCTTCTAAGCTTTCGCTTGAGATGAGAGAGAAAGGTATAGGAAAAGAGCAGGCTGGGTGCTTAGAAAACACGCAGGCAAATTTTATTTTTTATCGCAAGGATTTTTTCTGGCTTTATATTGTTATCTGTTTTTTGCTTTTTCCTTCCCGCGGCCTGGCCGAG
>CAZGMN010000110.1:0-2238 GCA_964526905.1 uncultured Eubacteriales bacterium | reverse complement strand
CTGGCTTTATATTGTTATCTGTTTTTTGCTTTTTCCTTCCCGCGGCCTGGCCGAGGTCGTCGACCGCATCGCGGCCGTGGTTAACGAGCAAGTCATCACTTTGACTGATTTGAGAATCGTTGAGGAGTTTGGCTTTTATGATAAGGAAATAGAGGCAAGCGATCAAAATTTGCACCGATTCATCCTGGATAAAATGATTGATCAAAAATTGGTAATTCAATTAAGCGGAGAACAAATCTCTGTGAGCGAAGAGGAGGTTGGCTCTTTGCTCAAGGCGAGAGCTGAGGAAATAGGTACTGAAGAATTTCGCAGAAAGCTTGAAGAATTCGGCATGAATGGGGATGATTTAAAAAGTTATGCTGAAGAAAGAATCAAATATCAAAAAATCATCTTCCAGAGGTTCAGCCAGGGTCATATCGTCAGCCTGAAGGAAATGGAAGATTATTACCAGCGGGTTTATCTCCCTTCTCAACAGAAGAAAGGACTCGAGCCCCGGCCGATGATGGATATTCTCGCTGAGATTGAGTCTTTGATCAGGCAGGAAAAAATCAAGACTCAGGTTGAAGCTTGGATAATAAGTCTAAGGAAAAGAGCTGATATCCAGGTTAATATCGATTAAAAGGAGTCGAGATGCTTCGAACAGCTTTTCTTTTTCCCGGCCAAGGTTCTCAATCGGTGGGCATGGGGAAGGATTTTTTTGACCTTTCCCCTCGCGCTCAAGAAATTTTTATGAAGGCCGATGAGACTCTTGGCTTCAAGATTTCCAAGCTTTGCTTTGAAGGGCCGGAGGAAGAGCTCAAGCTAACCGAGAACACCCAGCCCGCCTTGCTGACTGTCAGCACCATCGCCTATGTCCTTTTGGAGAAAGAACCGCAGATTGCCGCCGGCCACAGTCTGGGAGAGTATTCGGCTCTTGTTGCTGCTGGTTCTTTAAGATTTGAGGATGCCCTCCTCCTTGTTCATAAAAGGGGGAGGTACATGCAGGAGGCCGTTCCGGTGGGCAAGGGAGCGATGGCTGCGGTCTTGGGCGCTGATTATAAAGAAGTGGAACTGGCTCTGCAGAAGATAGAGAAGGGGGTTGTTGAGATTGCAAACTGGAACAGCCAGGAACAAATTGTTATTGCTGGAGATCGAGAAGCTGTCAGAGAAGCCTTGACTTTGATCGACGCACCTCGCTCTGTTCTCCTTCCAGTCAGTGCTCCCTTTCACTGCAGGCTGATGCAAAGTGCAGAGGATAAGCTTTCTTATGACCTGGACCAGGTGGAATTCAAAGATTTGAAGTTTCCGATCATCACCAATGTCGATGCAGAAATAATTTATAAGGGAACTCAAGCCAGGGATGCTCTGAAAAGGCAGGTCACGCGGCCTGTGCTCTGGCTGACCTCAATGGAAAAGCTGAGCCAGGAGAAGATTGAGCTTTATCTGGAATTGGGGGCAGGAAGGGTTTTATCAGGGCTGGCAAAGAGAATTTGTCGAGAATGGGCATCTCCGCCGCGCCTGATGAATGTCGAAAATACGGCGGATCTGGAAAAAGCCAGGGAGGCCTTTTCAGGGGTGCTTTGAAAGGGCTTTGGGGCCGAATCTAAAATAATATTCTGCGGCGGAAACGACGGCGATGATAATCACCAGCCAGATGCCGACTTGAGAGAGAAAGTAGAGGCGGCCAAGATATTTCTTTCCCAAGATCAAGAGGCAGATGGTGATTGTTTCAAAGAGCATTTTGAATTTGCCCAATCTGGAAGCAGGGATGTTGATTCCTTTTGAGGAGGCAATGGCCCTGAAACCTGTCACCGCTATTTCTCTGCCGATGATGATGACAACCATCCAGGCCGCAACAGCACCGAGCTCGACAAGGCAGATGAAGACTGAGGCAATGAGCAGCTTGTCGGCCACAGGGTCGAGAATCTGACCCAAGACTGTTTCCTGTTTTTTTCTTCTTGCCAGAAGCCCATCAAATGAGTCTGTCAAGACTGCCAGAAGGAAGATGATAAAGGCAACCAGTTCTTTTCCGTTGAAATGAATGAGAAGAACGACAACCAAGATTGGAATGAAGAATATTCTTATTACGGTCAGGCT
Source organism: uncultured Eubacteriales bacterium (assembly GCA_964526905.1). Taxonomy (GTDB): domain Bacteria; phylum Acidobacteriota; class Aminicenantia; order Aminicenantales; family Aminicenantaceae; genus CAZGMN01. The sequence goes on along the minus strand of CAZGMN010000110.1, from coordinate 162 downwards.
GATCGGCAAATTCATTTTTTAGGAGATATACTATAGCCTCTTCATGTTGTCAAATAAAAAAGGCTCGGGCTGAGCAGCTCGAAGACACGCCGCTTTTGCCCCACTTGGCGAAGGCAGAGTGGTGAGAAAGCCGTGTGAAAGGCTGAGCGGGCACGGTTCCTC
>CAZGMN010000109.1:0-10286 GCA_964526905.1 uncultured Eubacteriales bacterium | reverse complement strand
ATATCAACTATTTCAGGCGATTGTCAATTTCCACACTGGGCTAATTTTTATTCGGCAAAAAAGACAATCCTGCGACTAAAAAGATGATGTCTTTCTACAATCTTATCCTCTCCAGACGCTCTATCCGCCAATTCAAGCCTGAGCCTATCTCCCCTGAAATCCTGGAAAAGCTTGTCAATGCCGCAAGGGTAGCTCCCTCAGCAGCCAATATCCAGCCTCTCGAGTATATTGTCGTCGATGATAAAGAGCTCAAGCAAAGGCTCTTTCACTGCTTGAAGTGGGCAGCTTATATTGCTCCGCAGGGCGATCCAAAGCCAGGCCATGAGCCTGCCGCTTATATTGTTGTTCTGGTCAATTCATCGCTAAGAGAGAAGGGGTACGAATATGATGTGGGAGCTGCAGTGGAGAATATAATTCTCGCTGCCTGGGAGCAAAGGGTCGGGAGCTGCTGGATTATTTCTGTGGAGAGAGACAAGGTTCAGGAGATGTTGAAGATACCCAGTCAATACAAAATTGATGCGGTCGTAGCACTGGGTTTTCCTAATGAAAAACCTGTTATTGAAGAGATGAAGGATTCGGTGAAATATTGGAAAGACGAAGAAGGCCGGCTCCATGTGCCCAAGAAGGGGCTAAAGAATATCATTCATTTCAACGGCTTTTAGCAGGCCAAAGGAGAACAAAGAGGGATGCGCTCTCTTGGAGTTGTTTTGCTGGTCGGCGGTTTTCTCATAAAGCTCTTCACCTTTCTCTCCAATGTGAGCTTCGTGACCATGGGCCTGGGAGCAGCGGTTGTTTCTATTTCATATTTAATCAGGAGAAGATAAAGGCAGAGAGTTCACTCCCCGGCGACTGTCAGCTCTTGAGCTAAGACCGTCGGGCCGGCAACATGAATCCGGAAATCAAGGCTGTTGGCGACCATCTTTGTCTTGTTCAATAGCACTAATCATTTCAAGCTTACGTTTTCATCAGCCAAGCCTCCTCCGCCAAGGAAGATTTCGAAGGAGCTCTCCCTTTCATCCCGCCTTCATCCCAGAATTAATGGATTGACAATTCTAAAAAAGAAGACTATTAAAGGAGACTATTTATGGTTCAGAAATAAAATTAAATATGGAGGTAAGCTAAAATGACGGAGATGAATTTTCATCCGCAAAGAGTTGCTTCACCGCGTATTCGGAGATTCCAGATGAGAATGCGAATCGCGGCTTTCAGCCTTGCTTTGCTGCTTGTATTGTTTGGTCTGGCTTTGGCCGAGGATAAAGCCGACCTCGCTGCTATTTACAGAATCAAAGACGAGGGGCTGAATCGTTCTCAGGTGATGGAGATTCTGAGTTACATAACCGATGTCTATGGTCCTCGGTTGTCCGGATCGCCAAATAAAATAAAGGCGGGTGAGTGGGTCCAACAAAAATTCGAGGAATGGGGACTCGCAAACATTCATACCGAGAATTATGACTTCGGACGCAGTTGGGAGCTGAAGAAATTTCAGGCCCACATGATCGAGCCGGTCTATTCTCCCCTCATCGCTTTTCCCAAAGCCTGGACTCCGGGAACCAACGGTCTCATCCGCGGCGAAGCCATCCGGGTGGATATCAGCTCCGAAGCCGACATCGAAAAATACCGCGGCAAGCTCAAAGGGATGTTTGTTCTGACGCAGCCAGCGCGTGAGGTCGAAGCCCACTTCGCGCCTGACGCCAAGAGATACAGCGATGAAGACCTGGCGGACATCGCTCGTATGCCCGAGCCTGGACAGATGAGACGGTTCATGAGACCGCCAGGCGGTTTCCCGAACAGGGCTCTAATCAGAAAAGTCAACGAGTTCTTTGTTTCCGAAGGGGTGGCTGCTGTGCTGGACACCAGCCGCGGCGAAGACGGCACGATCTTTGTCCAGAGCGGCGGCGACCGGGCCAAAGACGCGCCGCCTGTTCCTCCTCAGGTCACGCTGGCAGTGGAACACTATAATCGAATCTGCCGCATCCTGGACAAGCAGATCAAAGTCACGCTGGAGATGGAAGTCCAGTCTGATTTCCTCAGCCAGGATATGAATGACTTTAACATCGTGGCCGAACTTCCCGGCACCGACAAAAAAGACGAACTGGTCATGCTTGGCGGGCATTTTGATTCCTGGCATGCAGCTACCGGCGCCACAGATAATGCCGCCGGCTGTGCCGTTGCCATGGAAGCGGTTCGCATTCTGAAAGCGGCCGGGCTCAAGCCGCGCCGAACCATTCGCGTCGCGCTTTGGGGCGGCGAAGAAGAAGGTCTGTTGGGATCCAGAGCCTATGTGAACGAGCATTTCGCCTCTCGGCCAACTCCTCCGGCTAACCTGCAGCGCGGCAGCGAGGAATTCATGAATTGGATGCGAACTCAGATGCAGACATCACCTACGCTGAAGCCGGAGTATAGCAAGTTGTCGGCTTATTATAATTACGACAACGGCACCGGCAAGATTCGCGGCATTTATCTCCAGGGGAACGAGGAGCTGCGGCCAATATTCGAAGCCTGGCTGGCACCGTTTAAGGATATGGGCGCGACAACTCTCACAATCCGGAACACCGGCGGCACCGACCATCAGTCCTTTGACGGAGTGGGCCTTCCCGGATTTCAGTTTATTCAGGATGAAATCGACTATGACACCCGAACCCACCACTCCAACATGGATGTCTACGACCGCATCCAGAGGGGCGACATGATGCAGTCGGCTGTAATCATGGCTTCCTTCGTCTATCATACGGCGATGCGCAATGAGTTGCTGCCGCGCAAGCCCATGCCTGCGCCACGGCCCCCGACCAAGAGGTGACTCCGGCAAAAATAGACCGCTATCGCTCGCCGGTCCGTCAGTCTTTCTTTTCCTCGGCCCATTTTGGCAGCTTGAATTGTTCCGGCTTGGATTTCAAAACTTCTTTGAGCCATTCAGAAGGATAGCCCACACTGCGCGGCCGCCCTCTATCATCTTTGACATAGCCGTCGTTGTATTTCGTCAGGAGGTACTCACCGAGTTCGATCCAGCGTTTGACGACTTGCTCTCCCTGGGTGACCGAGTAATTTGTCAAGTATTGAACAAGAAGCTTGGGGTCCGTTTTGTATAACTCGAGAGCTATTTTCTCGATCGCCGGTTGAAGAGAGATGAATTGACCTTCCAGGGCCGTCTGGACTTTTTGAATATCTTGAACCATATAGGAATATTTCAGGTTGGCGTAGTTTGCCACGAAATTGAAGACCCACCAGGCTGAATCCCATGAAAATTTTTGGAGATCCCCGACGGTGAACGGCTTGGGCAAATCTTGAATACAGCAGTAAAGAGGAAAATAACAGGTGGTGTAAGTGTCGTCCACGCCGTACCAGTACACACCGCCTATGGCATTGGGCAGCCATCCCCGGGACTGAGAGATGAAAGAAAATCCGGTCTGCTGTGTTGATATGGGACGCTCCCAACTGTATTCGACATCGTCCACTTTCCAGGTGAGATCTCGGCAGCGGACAGGGCAGCCGAATGGTCCTGCATCTATTCCTTTGGTCATGTCATACTCTGTTCCCTCATAATGGTCGCGCATAATATTCATCACATCAGATAAGGAGAGTTTATGGTCGGGCTTGATCCAGAGCGGATAAGGCTTTGCGCCTTCTACGCCGCGCGCGAAATCCGGGGAGAAATTTTGCGATGGCGCGCTGCGGCGAAGCATGCTCCAAACACGGGCTGCACAGCCCCTCAATGATTCGGGTTTTGGAGGGTCATAGGCAAAACGGAAACTAAAAGGTTTTCCGGATTTCCTATCATAATACCCTTTTTGCTCGGCGAAGGAGATGACGTTTGCTGAGTACATACAATTTTCGGGGTCATTTAAAGGGAACTCCCCGATGCGCGACATATTGGCATGGCAAGAGACGTATCCGTCCGGAATCTTTAATGCTACCCAGTGAGCTCCTTTTCCGCCCGAGCCCGGGCCGATCATCTCCATGATCCAGGCTTCGTTTGGATCGGCAATAGAAAAGGACTCTCCTGTGCTGGTATACCCATACTCATCGACCAGACCAGCCATGACTTGAATGGCTTCCCTGGCAGTTTTGGCACGTTGAAGGGCCAATTGCATCAAAAAGAAATAATGAAGAAGCCCGTTCGGATTTCGCAGCTCATTGCGCCCCCCGAAGGTGGTCTCGCCAATAGCCAGCTGGTACTCATTCATCAATCCGACTACAGCATAGGTATGGGGTACTTCTTTGACCTCGCCCCTGACCTTGCCGTCCCATCCACTGATTTTGATGGTTGAGCCGGGTTCATGGTCTTTAGCAGGAACATATTCGAGAAGGGGAAGGAATTCGCCGTCACAGTTGTAGGTGATCATCACCGACCCGTCTTTTGAAGCTCCTTTTGTCACCAGAAAGCTTGAGCAGTCATCTTCGGCCAATAATTTGACCGCCAATAGACTCAAGAATAAAAAGAAGGCAAAGAAAATAACTTTTTGTTTCATTGCTCAGTCCTCCTCTTGGATTTTGATAATTTCTAAAATTCAAAATATAGCAGGGAATGAAAAAAATCAATCTAATCTTGAGACCTATCATCTTTAGATTTTATACTTTTTTTCTTGGTCAGCATCATGGATTTTAACTTTAGCGAGCAGTAATCCAAGGCGACGCTAACCGTACTAAGGCTCAGATACCTCGACTTATCTATTGTTGAATTTATTCTGGGATTAATGTTTATCTAGCAGTTGAATTCACTGCCCGGCTACAGTCATCTCCTGGACTAAGACTGTCGGGCCGGCAACAGGAACACGGAAGTCAAGGTCGTTGCCGACGGCCTCAATCTTGTTTAAGATATCGCCTAAATTTCCGGAGATAGTTATCTCTGACACCGGATAGACAATCTCCCCCTTTTCCACCCAGAGTCCAAACGCTCCTCTTGATATATCCCCGGTGACAGAATTGAGCCCATGGCCGATGGTTCTTATCAGGATTAAGCCTTTATTTAGGGAAGAGATGATTTTTTCCGGAGGCGTTTCTCCTGGAATAAGGTAGAAATTGCTTGGACCGACGCCTGCGCCGTCAGCGTTTCCTGTAGATTGAAGCTTGAGCTTCCGTGCGGCATAGGTGTTGCAGAGATAATTCTTGAGGATTCCTTTATCGACGACCAGAGTCTTTTGAGAAGGAACTCCCTCTGAGTCAAACGGCCTTGTTCCGAGCAGACCAGGAATCAGGCCGTCGTCAATCACTGTCACCTTATCGTTTCCAATTCTTTTACCAAGCTTATCAACCAAAAAGGAAGTTTTCTGGTAGATGGATGTCCCTGAGACGCAGGCAAAGAGAAAGCCGAGAAGCCAGGAGGTCATCATCGGCTCAAAGACAATAGGCACATTCTGTGACTTTATCTTCCTCGGGTTGAGCTGACGCGCAGTCCTTTCCACTGCTTTTTTGGCTACTTCTTCTGAAGATTCCAGTTGATGAAAATATCTTTTGGCAGAAAACCAGCCGTCCTCAACCCTGCTGTCTGTTTCTCCTGCCTGAAGTCCGAGGCTTAAACCGCAGTAGGTTTGATCATATTCCTGAATAAAACCGTTGGAGTTGGCCAGGACAGCTTTGACCTCTCTTGTCTCAAAGCTTGCTCCATGGGAATTGGTGATTCTTTTATCTGAAAGACCGATTTTTTCTGTCTCCTTTGCCAGAGCAATTTTTCTGTCTGCGCTGAGCTCTGCCAGCTGAGGATCAAAGAGGTTCAAGGAGGAAATATCAATTTGGCTTGGGAAGAGAGACGGGAGTCCAGAGAATTCGTCGTAATTGGCAAGCTGGGCTCGCTCTATGGAATTTTTCACCAAGTGCTCGAGCGTTTCAAGGGCGAGGTCAGAGGAGGAGGCATAAGCTGTCTTTTTATCCTTGATGACTTTTAGGCCCAGGGACCTTGAATCTGCCTCAACCAGATTTTCAATCTCTCCCAGCCTGACATCCACGCTGAATTCGTAGCCGTCCAGAACAGTTATTTCCACCTCGTCTGCGCCGTTTGTTTTAGCGAAAGTAACAAGCTTTTCTGCCAGCTCCTTAAGCTCAAGCTGTTTTTCGCTCTCCCTCATTTCTGTCCTCCGACGGTCATCTTGACGATTTTAAGAGTCGGACAGCCGTCGCTCACCGGAACAGACTGGCCTTCCTTGGAGCATGTCCCTGTGGGAAGACCGAACTCGAGGTCAGAGCCGACCATTTCAATGTTTTTCAGGATATCGATGTTGGTTCCGATCAGCGTGGCCTGCTTGACTGGAACTGTGAGCTTGCCGTTTTCGATGAGATATCCTGAGCTGACAGAGAAGGTGAATTTGCCTGAGTCCTCAACCTGGCCGCCCTGGAATTTGCCGGCATAAAAACCTTTTTTCACTGATTTGATGATTTCCTCAGGGTCATAATCTCCTCGTTCAATGTAGGTGTTGCTCATTCTGGGCAAAGGGATGCAAGAGAAATCTTCCCTCCGTCCGTGCCCGGTGAGTGAGCTTTTCATCAATTTGGCTGAGAGCCTGTCCTGAAGCATTCCGCTCATCTTTCCTTTATTGATAAGAATTGTTTTCTTGGGGATTGTGCCCTCGTCGTCGATGTTGTAGGAGCCGCGAGAAAGGGGGATGGTCGGGTCATCGTAGATTGTCAACAGACTGGATGCCACTTTTTTACCCATCTTGTCCCAGAAGATTGATGTCTTTTTCCTGTTGAAGTCAGCCTCGAGGAGATGTCCGACAGCTTCATGGACCAGAACACCGCTGTGCCCGGGCGCAAGGACAACAGGCATCTCTCCTGCTGGCGGAGCCTTGGCCTCAAGAAGATGCAGGGCTTCCTGGGCTGCGTCTTTGGCTATCTCTTCTGCGGTCAGCTCTTCGGAAAAATATTCAAGTCCGACTCTGCCGCCCCCTCCAGAGAAGCCGGCCTCTCTCTTTCCTTCTTTTTTGGCGATGGCCAGGCAGACAAGCTTGACGAGTGGACGGGCATCTGATACTGAAAGCCCTTCTGAATTGACGATGGTTATGAACTGAACTTGTTCTTGGAAGGAGGCCTTGACTTTATCTATTTTTGAGTCGAAATTCTTTGCCGAAAAATAAGTGTTTTTGACTAAAGAAATTTTTCTTTCCAAGGATTCTTGGTGAGCCGGCTCGAGCACAGGATAAAAGTTGTGAGAGAGTTGGGCTTGCTTCAGGGAAGAAGCATTTCTTGATGCTTCGCTTGAGGCGATTGAGGCAGCAACCAGCGCGGCTTTCTTGATTTTTTCTACAGAAAGGTCATTAGTATAGCCATACCCAGTTTTTTCGTCTGCTATGACCCTTATGCCCAGGCCGAGGCTTATGCTTTCTGCTGTCTCTTTGATAATGTCCTCTTCCATATTGATCAGGTTGTAGATTCTATACTCGAGAAAAATGTCCGAGAAATCGCCTCCTCTGGAAAGAGCGATGTCCAGGATTTTCTGCAGCTTATTATTCGAAAGCTCGAAGTGGTCTTCAAAAGGAATAGGCTCAGATTTTTTCATTTTTCGTTATTAGTTTTATTTTAATAGATGCGCGGCTTGAAGGCAATCTATCTGAAAAAAAAGGATTTATTGACTGATGAAGGACAAAACTCTATAATCTTTTCTAATGAAAAAAGGCGAGGTCGATTCCATCATTAAGGTTGCTTTGAAGGAAGATATGCCTCAAGGAGATATCACTTCAGAAAGCATCATTCCTCCTCGCTCAAGGTCTAAGGCCGTCATTCTGGCCAAGGAAGAGGGAGTGCTTGCTGGAATTGATGTGGCCAAACGCGTCTTTCAGAAGATAGACCCGGAAGTCAGGTTCAGAAAAATTCTGGAAGATGGCGAGACTTTCAAGAAAGGAGAGAGGCTGGCTGAGATTGAGGGCTCTTCGATTTCCCTTCTCAAGGGAGAAAGGACAGCCCTGAATTTTCTACAGAGGATGTCCGGCATTGCCACTGCCACCAGGAAATTTGTCCAGGCTATTCAAGGAACAAAGACAAAAATTCTCGACACCCGAAAAACAACTCCAGGATTGAGGGCGCTGGAAAAGTATGCGGTAAGGACGGGCGGCGGCTCGAACCACCGCTTCAGCCTTTCAGATATGGTTTTGATCAAGGATAATCATCTGAGGCTTGTCGGCAGCATCTCTGAGGCTGTCAAAAGAGCAAAGCAGAGAGTGAAGCCTGGAGTGAAGATTGAAGTCGAAGCAACAAGCCTGGAAGAGGTGAGGGAGGCTGTCCAGAGCGGAGCAGATATGGTCATGCTCGATAACATGCCCATGGAAAAAATAAAGAAAGCCCTCAAATGGACTAAGGGCAGAATTCCGGTTGAAGCCTCAGGAAAAGTGACTCTGGCCAAAGCCAAGGAGGCCGCATCTCTGGGAGTTGATTTTATCTCAGTGGGGAGCTTGACCCACTCTTATAAATCAGTGGATATCAGCATCGAGTTTTTAGGCTGAGCGATGACGTCTGAAGAAAAAAGTCTTTTGACCGACATTTTAATCATCGGCTGTGGAATTGCCGGCGCCAGCGCTGCTCTGCAGGCAGCAAGGAGCGGATTAAAGGTGATTGTTATCACCAAGAATGCGAAGCCCGAAGAGTCAAACACCTATTATGCTCAAGGAGGGATTGTCTCTCTCGGCCATGATGACCATCCAGAGCTCTTGAAGGAAGATATTATGGAAAGCGGAGACGGAATAAACAATCCGGCTGCAGTCGAGCTTCTATCCACAGAAGGCAAGAAAGCCGTCGATGAAATCTTGATCAAGGAGCTACGGATTCCTTTTTCCAGAAGCTCTCCGGATTCTTTAGACTATGCCCAGGAAGCCGGGCACTCTCGGAGGCGAATCCTGCATGTCCAGGATACAACTGGAAAGACGATAGAAGAAAGATTTATCGCCAGGTTGAAGGCTGAGCCCAATGTCACGCTTCTTGCTGACCATCGGGCAGTGGATTTGTTGACAGTTCCCCATCATTCCAAGAATCCAGTCTTTTATTACAAAGAGCCGCAGTGCATTGGGGCTTATGTCCTTGATAACCAGACCAATCTGGTCAAGAGAATTTTTGCTCCTTACACCATCCTGGCCACTGGAGGCTGCGGTGCCGTCTTCCTTTATACTTCAAACCCAAGGGGAGCTATTGGAGACGGCTATGCCATGGCTCACCGCGGAGGAGCCAGAATCGTCAACATGGAATATATCCAGTTCCACCCCACATCTCTTTTCCATCGGGATGCTGACGGCTTCTTGATTTCAGAGACGGTGAGAGGGGAAGGCGCCCGCTTGAAGACCAGAGACGGCCGGACCTTCATGGAGAATTACAATGAAAAGAAGGAGCTTGCTCCAAGAGATGAGGTGACTCGGGCCATCTATGAGGAGATGACAAACAGCAACTCGGCCTATGTCCTTCTCGACCTTGTTTCTTATGCCAAGTTTGATATCAATAAAAGATTTCCCAACATCTACAAGACATGCCTGAAATATGGAATCGACATCACCAAGGAGCCCATTCCTGTCGTCCCTGCCGCCCATTATTGCTGCGGCGGAGTCCTGGTTGATGAATGGGGGAGGACCTCTCTCAATAACCTCTATGCTGTCGGCGAAGTTTCCTGCACAGGCCTCCACGGCGCAAACCGCCTGGCTTCAACCTCACTCTTAGAAGGCCTGGTCTGGGGAACAAGGACAGGCAGGCATATTGCCGATAATTTTGACCCTGTCTTTCCGTACGATTCTTCGAAAATTCATGAATGGTATTATCCTGAGAAAGAGGAGGAGGTTGACCCGGCTTTGGTCAACCAGGATTGGATCTCCATCAGGTCAACGATGTGGAATTATGCCGGAATCATCCGCACCCGCAAGAGATTGGAGAGGGCAAAGGCTGACCTGGATTATCTCCATCATCGAATCATGAAGTTCTACAAAGAAGCGAGGATGGACGCCAAAGTCGTAGACTTGAAACATGGAATTCAGGTGGCTCTTTTAATTACCTATGCCGCTTTAAGCAATCCTGTGAGCCACGGTTCCCATTATCTAAAAGACTAGGGTTGATTCTCATAAATTCGCAGGAGGGGAAAATGAGAAAGAAGAGAGCAATTCCGATTGTTTTCCTATGCCTCCTTCTGTTCTTTCCGGCAATAGCTAAAGCAGAAAAATTTTCGCTGAAACTCTCTGGCGGAATGAACTATCTGCTAATGGGAGATATAAATAAAGGCATTAAAGGAATTAGCGACGAATGGAGTGGCATGGTTGCTTCGCGTGGAGGCGATGCCCAAGGTGAGGTAAAGCCCCTTCATCTTAGCTATGACCTTGAAGGGACTGTCA
>CAZGMN010000108.1:0-10300 GCA_964526905.1 uncultured Eubacteriales bacterium | reverse complement strand
GGGAGGAGAGGATGGCCAATATGGTCATCGCCCGGCCTGACTGGTGCATTTCCCGGCAGCGCTCCTGGGGAGTTCCCATCCCCGCCTTTTACTGCCATGACTGCGGCAACATTCTTGCTGACGAGAAAATAGCCCTCCGCGTTGCGGATATTTTCTCCAAGCAAGGCTCCAACTCCTGGTTCATCAAAAAGGCTGAGGAGCTTCTGCCTCCAGAGACAAAATGCTCAAAGTGCGGCTCAAAAAGATTCAATAAAGAAAACAACATTCTCGATGTCTGGTTCGAATCAGGGGCAAGCCAAAATGTCCTGGGAAAGCGCCCTGACCTTCCCTGGCCTTCAGATTTATACATCGAGGGTCACGACCAGCATCGAGGCTGGTTCAACAGCTCCATCTTTGTCGGAGTTGCAGCCAAGAATGCTTCTCCCTACAAGATTGTGATCACCCACGGCTTTGTCCTCGACGAGCAGGGAAGGGGAATGTCCAAATCCTTGGGAAACTTCATCGAGCCTGAAGAAATCATCTCTCAAAACGGCGCTGAGGTGCTGAGGCTCTGGGTGGCGATGCTCAACTATAAAGAGGATGCCCGTTTCGGGAATGAGATTCTGCGAAGGCTCGTCGAAGCCTACCGCAAGATCAGGAACACCTGGCGCTTTATGTTGGGCAATATCAATGATTTTTCTCCCGATGAAGACAGCGTCCCTGCCCAGAAGATGGAGCTTTTCGACCGCTGGATCCTGGCGCAGTGTGCCGAGAAGGGAAAAAGGATTCTCAAAGCCTACGAGGACTATGAATACCATGTCGTCTTCCACACCATCTACAATTTCTTCACTGTGGAGTTGAGTTCCTTCTACCTGGATGTCATCAAGGACAGGCTTTACTGCTCAGGAAGAAATTCTGCGCTCCGCAGGTCTGCCCAGACAGCACTCTATAAGCTTCTGAAGTCGACCCTCCTCCTGATGGCTCCGATTCTGCCATTCACCACCGAGGAAGTTTGGGAGCACATGCCTCTTTCAAAAAGGAAGGAAGAGTCCGTCCACCTCGAACAGTTCCCTTCCTTCGGAGAGGCCTGGCTCGAAGTTGAGCTGCTCAAGGAATGGGGGGAGCTGATAATTGTCAGAGAAAAAGTCTTAAAAGAGCTGGAGATGGCAAGAGAGAAAGGATTCATCGGCAATTCGCTTGAAGCGAGTATCATTCTCAATGCTCCCGCCTCTTATGAAAAGCTTCTGAGAAAATATGAAGCGAAGCTCTCCTCTCTGTTTATCGTCTCTGCAGTTGAGCTTCGATTTCATTCAGGCGAAGAATTAACAGCCAAAGTCGAAAAGGCTCCGGGTGAGAAGTGCCTGAGGTGCTGGAATTATTCGACCTATGTCGGAAAAAGCCCCGAGTATCCTCAATTCTGCCAGCGCTGCGAAGAAGTGGTTAAAGAGATGAAGCTATGAAGCGCCGCCTGTTCTATTATCTATTTATTTTCATCCTGCTCGCTGCCGACCAGGTGAGCAAAGCCGTCATTGCCCGCAAGATCGCTTTCTTGAGCAGCAAACGAGTTATTCCCGGCTTCTTCAACCTGATCCATATTCGGAACAGAGGCGCAATTTTTGGCTCTTTCTCTCAATCGGGCAATCAAGTTGTCTATTTGCTTCTCACTCTGGCTTCACTTTGTGCTTTGGTTTTGGTCATTTATTTTTTTCTCAAGACTCCAGCCTCAGAGAGGTTTATGATTTTCTCCCTTTCCCTCATCCTCGCCGGAGCTCTGGGCAACTTGGCAGACAGAGTCTTCAGAGGATATGTGATCGACTTCCTCGATTTCTACATCAAAGAATGGCACTGGCCGGCTTTTAACCTTGCCGACTCCTGCATCAGCCTTGGTGCGGTTTTTCTTTTTTTTATTATCTTATTTAAGAGAAAGCCAAAATGCATCCCATCCTCTTCAAACTCGGCCCTTTAACCATCCATACTTATGGTTTCATGATGGCTGTGGGGGTGGCCTTCGCCCTCTGGTTTCTTTTTGTCCAGTCCAAAAAATGGGGCCTCGATCCTTCCAAGATGGCTGATATGGCTTTCTATACCCTAATCGTCTCTCTGATCGGGGCAAAGCTTACTCTGTTCATCGGAAGCTTTTCTTACTTCTCTCATAATCCGGGCGAACTTTTCACCTTGGCCCGTACAGGGGGTGTCTTCCAGGGTGGGCTTGTCTTCGGGACTCTCTTCGCCCTTTGGTACTTCCGCAAGCACAAGATTCGCACCTGGAAAGCTGCTGACATCATCGGCCCGGCCTTGGCCTTAGGCCACGGCTTCGGCCGCATCGGCTGCTTTTTTGCCGGCTGCTGTTTTGGCCGGGAATGCTCAATGCCATGGGGAGTAACATTCAGCAGCGAATATGCTCACAATTTGACAGGTATTCCCATTAAAACCGCTTATGTCCATCCTGTGCTTCATCCGGTCCAGCTTTATGAGTCTGCTCTCAACTTCTTGAATTTCATCATCCTCTTTCTTATTCTGAGAAAAAAGAGGTTCGACGGCCAGGTTTTCCCCTTTTATATTATCAATTATTCGATTATCAGGTATTTTGTTGAGTTCTACCGCGGAGACCATCCGGACAAGGCCTTTCTCCTTCGAAATCCTTCTCCCTACCTCAGCCTTTCTTTGCCCCAGCTTTTCTGCATTATAGGTTTTTTCGCCGGTATCATTCTCTTCCTCATTTTGAAAAAGAGGAAAAGTGCCTAAGAAAGAGCTGCTGGTGACCCCTCAGTCAGGATTGGGGCAAAGGCTGGATGTCTTTTTGGCTGAAAAAATCAAGCTGTTGACCCGCTCTCAGGTTCAGAGGATTATCGAGCAGAAAGGAGCCAAGGTCAACGGCATTTTGCGCAAGCCGAGCTACAAGCTAAAGTCTGGAGAGAAGGTTGAGATAGAATTTGAGATAAAAGAACCTGAAGAGATTGAAGCAGAAGAAATCCCCCTCAATCTCATTTACAGCGATGAGCATCTCCTCGTCATCGACAAGGCCTCAGGAATGGTTGTTCATCCCGGAGCAGGGAACAGAAAGCATACCCTGGTCAATGCCTTGCTCTATCATTTTCCAGAGTTGAAGGAGATTGGCCCCAAGGAAAGGCCTGGAATCGTCCATCGTCTGGATAAGGAGACATCCGGGCTGATGGTTGTGGCCAGAACTCTAAATGCTTATTCGCATCTTCAGCGGCAGTTCAAAAGGAGAGAAGTTGAGAAGCGTTATCTCGGCCTTGTTTGGGGTCGCTTGACGAGCAAAGAGGGAAAGATTAGCCTCCCCATCGGCCGCCACATCAAGCATGGGGAAAGAATTTCGGTCAAGACAAGAAAACCGAGAGAGGCTGAGACGCGGTTCTCAGTCGTCAGGGTTTATGAAAATTTCAGCCTCCTTGAGTTGAGGCCGATCACAGGAAGGACACATCAGATAAGAGTCCATCTCGCAGCTTCAGGTCATTCGCTGGCAGGCGATAGCCGCTATGGACGAAAAAAGGCGAAAGCGGGCCCTCCGCGTCTTTTTCTTCACGCTTCATCTCTTTCCTTTATCCACCCTGCAACAGAAAAAAGAGTCGATTTTTTCTCCCCCCTCCCTCAAGATTTAGAAGATTTTTTAAACAAACTGAAGTACAACTAAGCTATAATTTAGGGATTATTACAACCATGACAAGATATCTATTTTCTGTGAAATACTATGTTCGAGATTAAGGTTTTGTGAAATAGCTATAGCGACCATTGAAGGTTTAGCCTTCCTGAGCTGCCCTTCGAGGGAACCCGACGAAGTTGGGCGGCGAGGATGTCTGAGCGGAGCGAGTTCCGCAGCCGCCGAGAAGGGCTGCGAAGGAACGGCGTTAAAAACCTGAATGGGAGCGAAGCTATTTTACAAAACCTTATCCGATTTTGACCTTGAGAGCAAGGGAAATTTTGTTGTATGATATGCGGTGCCGCTCTTCGAGAGAAATCGAGCTGCCATTGTTCGTAAAGCGAATTTTAAAATTCTAGGGAGGCTTCAGGATGAAAAGTTACACTGTCGATCAAGTCAGAAATGTCGCCATGATCGGGCACGGCTCTTCAGGAAAGACTTCTCTGACCGCCGCATTCCTCTTCAACAGCGGAGTGACCTCGAGGCTGACAAAAGTAGAAAAGGGCAACACGGTCACCGATTATGACCCGGAAGAGATTGAAAGAAACATCACCATCAATTCTGCCCTATGTTTTTTGGAATGGAATGAGCACAAGGTCAATATCATCGATTGCCCTGGCTACACAAATTTTATCTGGGACGCAAGAGCCAGCTTAAGAGCTGCTGATGCTGGAGTGGTTTTGGTCTGCGGCGTAGCAGGGATTGAAGTCGGAACCGAGAAAGTTTGGGAAATGCTCGAAGAGTTTAAACTTCCCCGAATCATCGTCATCAATAAGCTGGACAGAGAAAATTCCAACTTCAAAAGAACTTTGGAATCCATCCATCAATTTTTTGGCCGGAAGGCCGTGCCGGTTCAAATCCCAATAGGCGAGGAAAAGAATTTTTCCGGAGTTGTGGATTTAGTCAAAAAGAAAGCCTACATCTATGAGAAGGATGAAAGTGGAAAATACAGAGAAGAAGAGATTCCTTCGAATTTGAAAGAGAAGGCGGAGAAGAGTATCGAGGAGCTGACAGAAATGATTGCCGAAGATGACGAGCAGCTGATGGAGAAATATTTTGAGAAGGGGGCTCTCTCTCCAGAGGAGCTTTCCGCAGGACTCAGAAGAAGCGTGCTCAACAAGCAATTGTTTCCAGTCTTTGTGACCTCAGCCATATCAAACATCGCCACTCAGCCTATTCTCGACGGAATGACAAGCTTATTTCCCTCTCCTGCCGAGAGGGGAGAAATCAAGGGAGAGGAGAGTCTGATCAAGCCTTCTCTTGAGGAGCCTTTCTCTGCTCTGGTCTTCAAGACGGTTTCCGATCCTTACACAGGCAGGATTTCACTGATGAGAGTTTTTTCGGGAAAGGTCAACCCGGATTCGACGGTCACTAATTCCAGCAAAGACAGGGATGAAAAGCTGGGGGGCCTCTTTTTCCTTCAAGGCAAGGAACAGATACCTGCAGGTCAGGCTAAGGTGGGTGATCTCGTCGCCACAGCCAAGCTGAGAGAGACCTTGACTGGAGATACCCTCTGTGCCAAAGGAGCTTCTGTAAAATTTTTCCCTATCAAGTTTCCGGAGCCTTCAATTTCCTTTGCCATTGAACCCAAGACTCGGGCAGATGAAGATAGAATCTCTCAGGCCATTCACCGGATTACAGAAGAAGACCCAACCATAAAAATCGAGAGAGACCCAGAGACCAATGAATTGATAATCTCCGGCAACGGTCAGCTCCATGTGGAAATTATTACTGATCGCCTGAGAAAGAGATATAACGTTAGTGTTGACCTCAAGCCTCCCAAGATTCCCTATAAAGAAACCGTCAAGGGGCGTTCGGATGTCCAGGGCAAGTATAAAAAGCAGACTGGCGGCCGGGGCCAGTATGGAGATGTCAAGATAAAGATGGAACCTTTGGCCAGAGGAAAGGATTTTGAATTCGAGGACGATATTTTCGGAGGCGCCATTCCCCGCAACTATATTCCTTCCATCGAAAAAGGCGTTCGTGAAGCGAAGAAAAAAGGCGTTCTGGCCGGCTATCCTGCTGTTGATTTTAAAGTTATTCTCTATGACGGCTCATACCATGAGGTCGATTCTTCTGATATCGCTTTCAAAATAGCTGCTTCCATGGCTTTCAAGAAAGCAATGAGAGAGGCAAAGCCGACCCTGCTTGAGCCCATCATGAACGTCGAAGTCTATTCGCCAGACGCCTATATGGGAGATATCATGGGAAACCTCAATGGCAGGAGAGGAAGAGTTCAGGGAATGGAGCAGAAAGCGAATCTGCGCATCATAAAAGCTCAGGTTCCTATGGCCGAAATGCTCGATTTTGAACCGACCTTGACTTCGATCACTGGAGGCAGAGGCTCGTTTCTCATGGAGTTTTCCCACTATGAAGAAGTTCCCAGCCACCTTCAGCAGAAAATTATCAACGAGGCCGTCAAAGAAGGAAGGGTCAAGCCTGAAGAGGAAGAAAAATAGCCAGAGCAACTTTTATCTCCGACTCTGGTTAAAGAAAAAAAAGCAATCCTGCTTTGAAAATTCCTCTCCGAATATAATCTTGCTTGAAGATGATCTTACTTATGACTTATAATTAATAAAAAAAAGAAAGAGATAGGTTTGGGAAAGAAAAATAAAGTTTTAATTATTGATGATGATGAAAATATGCTTTTCCTGCTGGAGAACATCCTCTCCGACGCCAAATATAAAGTTTTTACAGCAAAAAGCGGAAAAGAAGGAATTGAACGAGCTAAAAAAATCTGTCCTGACCTTATCCTCTTAGACATCATGATGCCTGAATTGGACGGGATTGCCACAATCTTAAAGCTGAAGAGCAGCAAAGAGACAGGGTCCATTCCGATTATTATGTGCACTGCCGTTAAAGAAGGGGAGGACGAGATAGTCGCCCGGAATTTGGGAGTGGCTGATTTTTGCCGGAAAACAGCAACAATGGAAGGCTTGTTGGAGAAGATTGAGAGGGTCTTGATTAGATGAGCGATGAGGAAGGCCATAGGCTGAACATCTCTGAAAGCGATGCGGCAGAAATAGAAGATACCTACGATGGACTTCTGGACAGTCTGAAAGAACTCAGGGGCAGGAAGGACACAGCTTTAATCAGACAGGTCCTTGGCGGATTGGCCGATTTCATTATAGAAAGGTTGTCTTTTGAAGATGAATCTCTCCTGCTCTATACCAGCAAGATATTTGAAAAAGATTATATCTTCGCCCATTCTTTGAACGTCTGTTTGATAGCGGTCAGAGTCGGAATGAAGTTGAAATTTTCCAAAAAGCGTCTTAAGGATCTGGCGCTTATCGCTTTGATCCATGCTGGAAAGGACATGGAATTTGCCGAAGGCCTTCTTGAGCAGTCAGGGCAAGATAAGGAAATGGAGGATATTTTCAAGCTGGCAGATGTTTATGATGCGCTGACTCATCCTCCGGCCTATAGGCACACCATGATGCCTGATGAGACATTGAAGACAATTATTGAAAGCGATAAATATTTTGACAGGCGTATTGTCAAAACTCTTTTAGAAGAATTGAGCCTTTATCCAAGGGGAACATGGGTTCAGCTTTCGACTAAGGAGATAGGCAGGGTTATCGCCATCAACAAGGGAATGCTCCTTAGGCCGAAAGTTAAAATTTACATAGATTGGCAGGGCCGCGACATCGATGAGCCAAAGACAGTTGACCTTTCCCAAAAGAGCTTGATCTATATTACCAGGCCTTTGACCGAGGAAGAGGCAAAGAATATCATAAGAGATTAGAGATTGATTTGAGATGGGCCTTCCGCTTTTTCAAATTCTATTCGGGGATGGAAAATGAGCAAAAAACAAATCTTAATTGTCGAGGATGAAAAAATCGTTGCTGATGATCTCAGAATGAGTTTGGAGAGGCTCGGATATCGAGTTTCTGGAACCGTTTCCGGCGGAGAGGAGGCCATTCAGAAAGTCAAGGAACTCCTGCCTGATTTGGTGCTGATGGACATCGTTCTCAAGGGAATGGGCGGCATTGAGGCAGCGGGAATCATTCGCAGCCGTTTCAAGACCCCTGTCGTCTATCTGAGTGCTCATGCTGACCATAAAACATTGGAGGAGGCAAAGCTCACCGAGCCTTTTGGCTATCTGACCAAGCCTTTTGAGGAAAGAGACCTTTATACAGCTATCGAGTTAGCGATTTATAAGCATGGTCTTGAAAATAAATTAAAAGAGAGCGAAGAGAAGTATAAGAGGATATTCGAGCTTTCTCCCGAAGCCATTGTCATCCTCGATGATCGAGGAAACATACTCGACCTCAATTATAGAGTTTACGATTGGCTTGGGTATAAACCAGGACAATTTGTCGGAAGAAATATTCTTGACCTCCCTTTTCTGACTAAAGAGAGCAAGTGCGCGATTAAAGAAAATTTTGCCTTGAGAATGCTCGGCAAAGAGGTCTTACCCTATGAAGTTGATTTCGTCCACAGCAGGGGGAATAAGCTTGTGGGGAGAATTGTCGGCGCTCCTCTAAAAAACGAAGAAGGAAAAATCATCAGAGATATCGTGATGGTTTCCAACGTCACCGAGCAAAAGCGGATGGAAGAGGTTTTGCGAGATTCTGAGGAGAGGCTCAAGGTCATTATCGAAAATATCAATGACGTTATTTTTCAACTTTCGCCCTCAGGGATTATCAAATATGTAAGTCCAAACGTGGAAAAAATCTATGGCTATAAGGCCTCTGACCTTGTCGGGAAGCATTTAAAGAAAACCACTCCCAAAAGTGAAGTCCCTAAAGCTCTGAAGGCCTTAAAAAGTATTCTATCCGGGAAAGTCATCAAGAATTTTGAAATAAGCCAATTGGACAGCAAGGGAAAAAAAATTCCCATGGAAGTCAGCATCTCGGTTATAAAAAAGGGAAGGAAACCGATCGCTGCTCAGGGAGTGATGAGGGATATCACCGAGCGCAAGCAGATGGAGAAAGAGCTCATTCAAGCCTTGGAAGAACTGAAGCGGACGAACAAGGAGCTCGACGATTATACCTACACGGTCTCCCATGACCTGAGGGAGCCGCTGATCACTATCCAGGGGCTTTCTGAGATGCTATATAGAAAGTATGGCGATAAGATGGACAGAAGCATGGTTCCCTACATCAGAAGAATCTCCAGTGCCAGCCAATGGTTGGAGAGGTTGGTCTCGGACCTTCTGGAGCTTTCCCGAGCGGGCAAAAAGGCAGGGGAATTTAAAGAAGTAAAGGTCAAATCCATCTTGGGCCTTTCTTTAAAAAGCATTGAATCCCTCCTCAGCAAGAAGCATATTGAGCTAAAACAACCTGATGAGTTTCCAATTGTCCGCTGCGATAAAACCGGCTTGCAGCAGGTTTTTAATAACCTGATAGATAATGCGATCAAATACATGGGCTCCCAGAGTCGTCCCAAGATCGAGATTGGCTGGAGCAGAAATAAGGACCATTATTTATTCTGGGTTAAAGATAATGGCATGGGCATCAAAAGAGAAGACCAGGAGAAAATTTTCAATGTGTTCTACCGCTGTTCTGGAGCCTCAAAGGAGGGCACGGGCATCGGGCTTTCCATCGCCAAGAAGGTGATTGAGAACCATGGCGGAAAGATATGGGTTAGATCCAGGCTCGGCCGAGGGTCCACTTTTTACTTCACCATTCCAGCCGAAGAATCTTTTGCGCAGCGCGGCTGAAAATATTTTCTCAAGGATTTTCAAAAGAATTATTTTTTCTCTGAGTTTAAGACTGGATTGTCCGTTCTTTCTCAAATATTAAAATTAATATTGATTTAAGAACCTAACGGATCATTTTCGTTTCAACCGTGAAAAATTTGTAGTCTTCGTAGGTAACCGTCGTTTCTGACCTTTTAAATCTCATCGTCCCTTTTTTGCTTCCTCCAGAAGGAGAGCTTGGGCTCCAAGCCAACACATCAGAGCCGATATAAGATTCTTTGATAAAATGGCGGCTGGGAAACCGGATTCCGTTTTTTTCGAGATCGTATTCGGAAACAAATGTGATTTGAGGCTCAGCATTGAGACTCTTGGCCTTCTCCACAATTTTCTCAAAGTTTTCCATGGAGACTTGATTCCATTCGATTTTCACGATGCCAAAATCATCGCCTTTAATCCAGACCTTCCCGAAGAGATGAGAAGGTCTTTCTATCAGGTCAGGCTTAGGAGTGGCCTCGATGACTATCACTTTTTCTTTCCTGAGCATTTCTTCGCCAATAATTTTATAGTTATAGTCTTGCTGGGAGCTTTTGCTGAGAAGCCCGACCGGACCGAGGATGACGTATTTATGGTCGAGGCGAAGATGAGACCAGGTAAACTGCTGTTGGTAATATATCCTTTCCGTTATTTCCTCAACACAGGTAAAATCTAACGACGAACTCTTCAATTTTTCGCAGTATTAGCGCTTTTTTCCAGAATCTTGTCTATTTTAGTTTTTTCAATTCCTTCTGCTGATTGGCTTGGTATTGTGACAAAGAGAAAGCCGCCAATAAATATTAATATTGAAAAAAGATATAACCTCTTTTTTTGGTTCCTCATTGTTTATATTATAAAATACCGAGCCGACGGTTATCAATTAAAAGCATTATATAAGAAGAATCTTTTTTCCTAATAGATGACAGAGACATCTTGAAGTTCATAATAAGGGTCAGGCTGGGTGATTGAGAAAACCGTTTGAA
>CAZGMN010000107.1:7243-10411 GCA_964526905.1 uncultured Eubacteriales bacterium | reverse complement strand
CCCTTCTTAAAATATGTCGAGAGCTTTCGCCTCGCCTGAAGAGAAGTCTCCTCTGAAAGCTTGCCGTTAAGAGCCAGCTTGAAGAAATGAACGGACTTCTCCACTTCTCCGACATTCTCCATGACCTTGCCTGCGCCGTAAAAGTCCATGGAATCGACAAGCCCCTCCTCTCCTTCTTCAGAAAAAATCATGGAGCCGGCAATGACCACTCCCAGGAGCGAAAGGATATCCTCCTGGTTGTGGTAGAGGACCGACTCGATAACTTCAAAATTTCCAGTCTGGAGATACTGGAAATAGCGCCAGGGGACTTCGGCCGCAGGGATGTCTTCGGCGCGGTCTGCCTGGATAACCTCATGGGCAAGATGGTAGAGCCGGCAGCTTTCGTGCTTGTGGCGCCAGAGGGAACGGGCTGGGTAGAGAAAATCAAGGTGGGGAAGTCCGCTGAGAGCAAAGGGCTGCCTGTGGAGGATAAAGCGCGTTTCGAGCAGAGGCATGTCGAAGCCCTTGCCGTTAAAGGTGACAATGGATTGAAAGTTCATTTGGGATAGAAACTTGGCAAGCTCTTGAATCATTCGCTCTTCTTCAGCGAGCTCGCCGAGGAAGAACTGAGTGACGTGAAATTTTTCATCGCGGTAGTAGCCCAGGCCGATGAGGAAGGGGACGACACCTGTGCCGCCCGAGAGACCGGTTGTCTCAAGGTCGATGAAAAGGGCGGTCGAGAGGTCGAGGCTTTCGAAGGCTGAATCACGGCTCAGCCAGGTGAGGACATCGCTTTTTATTTGAAGGCCGGAAGAGAGGATGATTTTCCCGTATCGGGTCTCGAGCGGGTAAGGATTTTCGAAGAAGAGGAGCGGCTCTTTTTTCTCCATCTCGAAGGAAGGCGGAGATAGCTTGGAGGGTTTGGAAGGCTTTTGTTCACGGCTGAGTGAGATGAGGCGCTGCAGCTTATCCTTGGTTGATAATTCTTCAGATTTGTCGATTTTTTCCCAGGCATCTTTGATGACCTCGGATTTGGGTTTGGAGCGGGCGCGTGCCTTCCTTTCTCTTTTCAGCTGTTCAAGTTTATCTTTAATATCTGGCATTTTCAGGGACACAATACTTATTTACGAGAAAAACTGGTGGAAAAGCTCACAGATTCGCTGATCACCTTCATCTCAAAAACTCCTCAATAATCATAAGCGAAAAATCTGGCACAGGCAACTTATTCTTAATGTGCGGCCTAATTGGCTAGAATGAATGTGTCCCCCTAATATTTGCTGTTTTATTGGCCCTTTCTGTCAACTAAAAGGCGGTTGTCTGCGTTATGCTATATGAAAAGAAAAATGGGCTGTGATATAAGGAAAGCATGGACGAGTTAGCTTTAGTCAGGCTGGCCAAAGATGGCGATAAGGAGGCGCTGAGAACATTGTTTGAAGAGAATAAGAGAAAAATCTTTGCCCTGGCTTTCCAGTATACGAAAAACGCTGAAGATGCCGAGGACATCCTTCAAGAGACGTTCATCAGGGCTTACCGCTTCCTGAATAAGTTCGATTTCCAGAATGGGGTGAGCTTCTCGCCCTGGCTCTACCGAATCGGCATCAACTGCAGCATCGATTATTTAAGGCGGCACAGAAAGGACAGGGAGAAGAATTCAGAATTCGGCAGCCTGGAAAATATCTCTTCGGATGATGCAGACTCCAATCCAGAGCACGTCAGGCACCGAAAAGAAATAAGGGAGAAAATCGACCTTGTTTTGAATAAATTATCAGGCCGACAGAGGATGATCTTCATCCTCAGGCATTACCAGCAGCTCAGCACCAAAGAGATTGCCGATTACATGAACGCCTCAGAAGGAAGCGTCAAAACACAACTTTTCAGGGCTATTTCATCTGTCAAAGAAAGCCTGAGAGGCCTGATTACGGAGAGAGACTATGAGATGCAAAAATTATAAGGAAAAAATAATCCTCTATCTTTATGGCGAGCTCGACGAAAAAACAAAGGCGGAAGTCGAAAGCCATATCCGCCAGTGCGCAGATTGCGCGCAGGATTTCGCTTATACCAAAAGAGTTTTCAAGGCTCTGGATGAGGCGCAGGAAGGAATGCCCGAGGCAAGCTGGGAAAAATGCTGGAAAGAGATAGATGCAGGAATCGCAGAAAAGCCTCGCAAAATGAAAAGCTTCTTTGTGCTGCCCAGCTGGGCCTATGCCACGGCAGCCGTTCTGGTCATTTTTGTTGCCGGAATGCTCATCGGCAGGTTCTGGCTGAATCCAAGCGCAAAACCTCCATTGCAGCCCGTTGCCCTCTCGTCGCTGTCAGCAGCCTCTTACCAGCCCGTTCTTCAAAATTTCATCGAAGACCTCAAGCCGGTCCTGGTTGAATACGCCAATTACTCAGCGAAGAAGGAAAAAGAAACTATCGTCATGGATAAAGAGGTTGCCCGCAATCTTATCATTCAAAATATTCTATTAAGAAGAATTGTCGCTGAAAAAAATCCTACTGCTCTTCAGTTCCTTGAGGATGTGGACATTGTTCTCAAAGAGATCGCCAACCTCAAGAGCAGCGATCAACAGACACCCTCTCTGATCAAGGAGTTCATCGGACAGAGGGGAATACTTTTTAAGATGGAAATCTTTAAGAAGATATAAGGTCAAGGAGGTTTAGAAATGAAACACATTAAATTAATCTCGTTAGGCTTGGTCTTTTCTTTGATCCTCTGCGGCTTTCTTTCAGCTCAAGAGAAAAAAGAAAGTGAACAGGCCACAGAAATGTACAAGAAAGCCAGGCAGTTGATTTATCAGAAAGAATGGCAGAATGCGGTTGAAATGTTGAATAAAATCTTAAAAGACTACAAAGAGAGCGGCTATACCGCTGATTCTCTCTACTGGCTGGGCTACAGCATGGACAAGTATGCAGACTCTTTGGAGAGCCTCGAGGCGCAGCTCGAGACAAAGAAAGAAGCCCTGGAGAAACTCAATTCACTGATCGATACGTTCGTCGACAGCTCTTGGGTGAAAGATGCAAAATATCTCAGGCTTGAGATTGCCGAAGAGCTGGCCAAAAAAGGATTGAGTGAGTACAGGAAGTATATCAATGGAGCTGTCAAAGAAGGAGAAAAGGAAGACCCGGAACTCGAACTGAAGCTGGTTGCTCTGAATGCTCTTCTGAATATGGACCAGGAAAAAGCTTTCC
>CAZGMN010000107.1:0-7143 GCA_964526905.1 uncultured Eubacteriales bacterium | reverse complement strand
CTGAAGCTGGTTGCTCTGAATGCTCTTCTGAATATGGACCAGGAAAAAGCTTTCCCCATTCTGGAGAAAATCGTCAGAGAAGATACAAATCCCAAGCTCAGAGAAAGAGCTCTATTCATCCTCAGCCAATCGAGCGACCCGAAAGTTATTCCATTGATGTTCGAACTGGCAAGCAAAGACCCGGATACTAAAGTCAGAGAGAGGGCAATCTTCTGGCTGGGTCAGAAAAAAGACGAAAAGACGCTCGAGATGCTTGTTGGATTTTACGACAAAGAGACTGACGAAAGAATCAAAGAAAGGTTGATCTTCGCCTTCGCTGAAAATAAGAGCAAAAAAGCTCAAGACAAGCTGCTCGGCATCGCTAAAAACGATAAGAGCATAAAGGCAAGGGAAAGGGCGATCTTCTGGCTGGGTGAGAAGAAGGACGAAGGGGCGATCGAGACGCTGGCGAAGCTTTATGATGGAGAGTCTGACCCTAAAATAAAAGAGCGGTTGATCTTTGCCTTTTCTCAGAGCTCAAGCGAAAAAGCTTGGGAAAAGCTGCTCGACATCGCCAAAAACGATAAGGACCCAAAGGCAAGGGAAAGGGCGATCTTCTGGCTGGGTGAAAAGAAAGATGAGAGAACGCTCGATATGCTTATTCAGCTCTACGACGGCGAGGCTGATGAGAAGATAAAAGAAAGGCTGATCTTTGCTTTTGCTCAAACTAAAAGCCTGAAGGCCAAGGACAAGCTTATGGACATCGCAAAAAACGACAAGGATATGAAGGCAAGGGAAAAGGCAATCTTCTGGATCGGAGAGGGGAAAAGTGAAGAGGTCGTGGATCTTCTCTCAGGTCTGTACTCAAAGACTGCGGAACTCCAGGTCAAAAAGTGGATTATCTTTGCTCTTGGCCGGAATGGAAGTGACAAAGCGATTCGAACAATGATTGAAATGGCCAGGAAGGAAGAGAATCTGGAGTTGAAGAAAGGCCTAATCTTCTGGCTGGGACAGTCGAAGAATGAAGAGGCAATGAAATTTCTCAAGGAGATTATCGAGAAATAGGAGAACGGAAATGAAGGGCGTGAGAAAAGAGGTATGTATCGCAGCGGCTGCGATTCTTCTGAGCTTTCTTGCTTCGGGCCTTTTCGCCAACGAGGCGCCTGGCTTCTTGAAGGGAAAAGTCTATGTTGTGGACAAGCCGAATCTTTCTCTGGTTCAAAAATTTGAAGAAGCAGAGAAGGAATTCAAGAAGTCGAAAAGCGGCGAGGCTTATTTCACCGGCTATACGTTTTTAAGCAGGCATAAATTCCATATCGGCGGGGATTGGGATTCGTCTGAGCCTTACAGAGCCACAGTTGAAGGAAATGAAATCAGGCTTCACAGAATTTCTAAGTGGGGGAAGAAGGCTGGAGAAAGTGCTGTCAAAGAGGAAGGAAAAGAGCCTCTGGGAATCCTTTTCCTCTACAGGCTCTCAGAGAATAGAGGAAAAGCCGTCGACGTACAGATTATAGACCTTGACCGCAGCTACGAATTCGAGGAAGTGCCGGTCTACTGGCTTGGTGACATCAACACCGAGGAAAGTATCAATTTCCTTGAAGGCCTTTTCGATTCTGGAAATCCCGAAATCCAGAAAACGCTGGTCTTTGTCATCAGCGCTCATGACGGACCGAAGTCTTATGATTTTCTGAAGCGTGTCGCACTGGGAGATTATGGCAGAGAAGTCAGAAAAAACGCCGTCTTCTGGCTGGGGAATTACAAGGACGAGAAAAGCCTGGCCTATCTCAAAGAAATATTCAGGAAAGAAAAAGACCCGCAGGTCAAAGAGCACATCGTCTTCGCCCTTCAGCTCAGCGAGCAGAAAGAAGCGTTCGAGGAGTTGATCAACATTGCCAAGAGCGACGGCGACCGTGAAGTCAGGAAAAGAGCTGTTTTCTGGCTGGGGCAGAAGGCTTCAAAGGAGTGTGCAAAAGCTCTGAAAGACGTTGTCGAGAGCGGAGAGGATGTTGAGGTCAAGAATTCGGCCGTCTTTGCCATCAGCCAGCTTCCGAAAGACAAATCTGTGCCGATGCTGATCGAAATCGCCAGGACAAATAAAAGCCCCTCCGTGAGGAAAAAAGCAATATTCTGGCTTGGACAGAAGGACAGCGAGGAAGCCCTGAAATTCTTCGAGGAAATCCTGCTCAAGAAATAAGGAAAAGATTTAAAGTGTGGGCCAGGAGTGGGGGAAGAATAGCTTCTCGTAGAGTGCAAGAGCGTAGCTGTCGCTCATGCCAGCGATGAAATCGCCGACTCTCTTCTCCAGAGAATCGCCCTGAGGATAGGGCTTGATATAATCACCGGGTTTCTTCAACAGATACTTGAAGAGGTCGTTGATAATCTTCTTGGTCTTATCCAGCTCATCCCTCGATTGGGGACTGAAATAAACTTTTTCGTATAAAAAATCTCGGAGCTCTATCATCGCCTGCCTTATTTCCTTGCTCATGGCAACCTTTTCCAGATCCGCTTTCAGGCTGGCTTTGACCACATCCTCAACCATTCTATCAATTCGAGCTGCGTGCCGCTTGCCGAGTATTCGGATAAGGCGGGAAGGGATGTCTTTCTCTTTAATCACGCCTGCCCTCAGCGCATCATCAATGTCATGATTGACATAGGCGATGACATCCGAGACCCTGACCACCTGGCCTTCGAGGGTGACAGGCATATTTTTCTTTACATCATCAAGAATTTCACCCCGGCCCTTGGAATGCCTGAAAATGCCGTCCCTGACTTCAAAAGTCAGGTTCAATCCTTTTCCTTCGTACTCGAGCTTTTCCACAACCCGCAGGCTCTGCTCGTAATGACTGAAGCCGCCGGGCAAGAGCTTGGCCAAAGTCTCTTCGCCGGCGTGACCGAAAGGTGTATGGCCGAGGTCATGGCCGAGGGCAATGGCCTCGGTTAGGTCCTCGTTCAGGCGCAAGGCTTTGGCGATTGTCCGGGCTATCTGCGAGACTTCAAGGGTATGAGTCAGGCGTGTGCGGTAATGGTCGCCAAAAGGAGAGAGGAAAACCTGGGTTTTGTGCTTTAGCCTGCGGAAGGATTTACAGTGGATGATTCGGTCGCGGTCACGCTGAAAATCAGTCCTTAAGGGATGGGGAGCCTCTGGACGCTCTCTTCCTTTTGATTGGCTGCTCAGGCAGGCCTTGGGCGAGAGGGTCTCTTTTTCTATCTCTTCCAATTTTTCCCGGATGGTCATTATCTTTCTATTCTATCATCAAAAAAGCATAGCGGTTCATGGTTTTCGTATAATCGGAGAGAACTTGGATCGGATATCCCGCATTTCTGACTGTGGTATAGACGTCGACACCCATCGCCTCTGGTGTGGGACGCGCAAGCCTCGGCTCCTTGCATTTCTCCTTCACTCCCCCGCATTCCTTGCAGATGTTGCAGCTGTCCATGAAGAGGAGAAAGGCTTTCTCATAACCGGATAAAAAAATTTCACGCTCCAGCTTCAAAAGCTTTAAATTGACCTTCCTTGTCCAGGCAAAGCGGTCTTCGGGCTTTGCGACTTTCTTCTCGAAATGGAAAATAACTGCCTCTTTGTACTCTTTGAAAAATCTCTCGCATTCAGAAATTGAAGGGATATTCGGAGGACAGGAGGCTGTCTTTCCGTATTCCCTGCAGCCGAAGATGCATTTCATCCTTACCCAGTGGGCGGTGACAATTGTTTTGGGGTCAATCCATCTGAAATCGTTGAATTTGTGGGCGATGAATCTCTCTTCAAAATTCTTGCGGTCAACCATGAATTAAGCCTTTATAAATTTTGGCAGCAAATTATAGCATAAACAGCTTCAGGGTTTCAGCCAAAGCGGTAATTTTTTTTTAAAATTATTGAAGCCGAAAGATAAATCTAAGGAAAAGAATTGGGAAAAAGAGTCTGTCTTCTTATTAAAAGGCCATGGGTGACTTTTTCGAAAAGTAGCCTGTCCCCTTTTTTTGTGTTAAGATTTTTGGCGTGATTGAAGAAAACGTAAGAAAAATACTGACCGAGCTTCCGCCGGGCATTGAGCTCGAGGCTGCAGCCAAGACAAGGACTCCGGGAGAGATTCTGCAAGCGGCCAGGGCGGGCATTCGCATCATCGGAGAAAACTATGTCCAGGAAGCCCTTGCTGCCCGCAATGTCGTAGGAAACATTGTGAGATGGCACTTCATCGGTCACCTTCAGACAAATAAGGTTAAAAAGGCTATCGAGCTCTTCGACATGATCGAGACGGTCGATTCTCTGCAGCTTGCCCAGGAGATCGAAAAGAGGTGTGCTCAAGCCCAAAAAATCATGCCTGTCCTCATTGAGATAAACAGCGGCCGAGAGCCGCAAAAGTTTGGCGTGGTTCCTGAGGAGGCAGAAGGTCTTATCAGGAAAATGTCTGTATTAAGAAATATCAAGATTTTGGGATTGATGACCATGGGGCCCTTTGCCGGCGACCCTGAAGACGCCCGTCCTTACTTTAAAGAAACAAAAAGGCTCTTCGACAATATAAAAGCGCTCAATCTTCCTGGAATGGAGATGAAGCACCTCTCCATGGGGATGACCAATTCTTATAGAATCGCCATCGAGGAAGGCGCCAATTTAATCAGAATCGGGACAAAGATATTCGGGCCAAGAGATTAGGCTAAAATTCCTCCCCTCCTCCCTCTTTTTCACCTTCTCCTTCTTTCTCGGTCCTTTCGCTTTCTTCAGCAGCCTCATCGGCCATCTGGTCAAAATCCTCTCCGACATCTTCACCCATCTCCTTGCCCATCTTCTTCATCCAGCGCGCAATGCTTTTTGGGTCTTTCTCGTCCAGTCCGGCAAGCTTGGAAGGGTCGGCAAGGCTCTCCAGTCGGCTCTCCTCGGAGCGAGAGACAGCTACCCTGGATACCAATTTTTCCATCCTCGTGCTTCCACAGGAGCGGCATTTGGGCTTGTGCGAAGATTTAACGCTCAAGGTGATGAATGTCGACTTTTTCCCGCACTTGCGGCAGCGGTATTCATAGATGGGCATCTTGAAACCTCTTAATTATTGCCTTGATATTAGCTTATTCCTTTCTGAATGCTGTCCAGCATCTCTTTAACAAAAGAATCAGAAGGGGCGTTGAAGATAATGAGCAAAAAATCCTTCTTTAGCCTGGCGCCTGTCCACTTCAAATCCTCGGTCCTGACCAGCCCCGGCTCCCGTGCGTCTGGCATGTAGGCCTTGCTGAAATTTTCATAAGCCTGAGAAGCCTTCCCCGCTTCAGGGTAGCGAATGAGAAGGATATAAAATTTTTCGTTGTTCACTTTGTATGCCCCGAGCGCTGCTTCGGTTTGCTGGTTAAGGAGGAGAATATTGCTCTCAGAAACATAGAAATGATAGTTTAAAATCAGATGGTTGTGAAAATAGTGCACGCTTTTTTCAGCAAGGTTCTTCACGGGCAGGAGGGAAGCGATGTCTGGCTTCTTCCCTTCTTCTTTAATGGAAGATTCCACTCTGCGGCCGAGGGCAAACAGGGTTCTTTTAACCTCATCTGTTTCCTGCTCAGCATAGAGGGAAACAAAGAAGCGGTCTTTCCAGAAGGAGAGGAGCCCTCCATTGTAGGTCGAGCCCTGGCCGATTCCGGCCTCATCGCCTTCAAGGTCATGGGAAAAAACTCCGAAGGCATCGAAGGAAGAACCCATGTCGAACAGGTCGGCAACCAAATCAGGCCTGCCTTTGCTGGTGTAATGCCTCGCCAGGAGCAGTTTAAAATTATAAGAGCGGTAGACTTCGCCTGCGCCGTCGATGTAATCAAAAATCGTCTCGCTGTCGTAGAGTCTGTCTTCTGCTTCTGCCCTCCAGCCGCTTATCTCCAAAGGCAATAAATTGGCAAGCTGAGCTTTATCTTCTTTTGAAATGCTGGCCATTAACTCTCCTCCAGAAAAGGGGACTGTCCCCTTTTCTCCCAAACCAAGAAGAAGAAATAATACAAATAATAAGAGCTTTTTCATATCCATGAATTTTATCAGAATTGTGGAGGAAAAATAAAGAAGGGACGGGAAATAATAAAATGAGAATTTTTTTCTCTAGCAATTCTTAGCATTTCTATAAGCTCGTGTTGAAAAGGCGAGAAAAATGAGTTAGTATCAAATTTAAACTTTCATGCCTTTGCTCTTTTTGCATTTCTTTCATAAAGGAGTATGGAATGATAAGACTCTCCACTAAAGGAAGGTATGGAACCCGCCTGATGCAGAACCTCGCCCAACACTACAACAACGGAGAGGAATCTGTCATCCTGAAAAACGTCTCGGATGAAGAAGAAATTTCCATCCGCTATCTGGAGCAGATCATCATCCCTCTCAAAATCAGCGGATTCGTAAAAAGTATTCGCGGAGCAGGGGGAGGCTACACTTTAGCCCGTGGCCCTTCTGAGATTAAACTGAGTGAAGTCCTTCACGCCCTTGAAGGCTCATGCTGCCTGGTCGAATGTGTCGAGGATATTGGCTTCTGTCCTCGTCTGCCTATCTGCGCCGCACACGAAGTCTGGAAAGAAGCCAGCAACATCTTAAAGAATTACTTTGACAGCTTAACGATTCAAGACCTCGTTGATATTGCAGAGAAAAAGATAGCCAAAGCCAAAACAAAAACCAAGGAGCACTAAGCCCAGCTTTTCGGTGAATCTGACTCTTTAAATAGCGGAAAGAAATTTTTCCTCGCTTCAGACTGTCTTCTCCATACTCAGGCTGAGCTTATTCTCATTACGGATTTGCGGATGCTTCCCATCGAAAAAAATGTCCTTGACAACGCCTTTTAATTTTTATAAATTTTACAATCACTACTAATATTATAGAGTTTATAATCCAATGAAAATTCATCTGATGCCCAGGATTAATAGAAAGACCAAATATATATGCCCAGTCCTCCCCTATGGTTATTTGCAAATCCTTCAAGACACTAAACAATATGCCTGAAAAAGTGATCCTGAATGGACCTCTGAGGAAAGTGGAGATGAAGAAGGAGAGTTTATTCGTCGCACTTTTAACGTTTGTCTTTCTTTCCTTCGCTTTTCTTCTTATTATTCCCTCTCTCCGCGCCAAAGACACTTCGCTCCAGCGAGACTATGTCGGGTCTGAGACCTGCAAGGAATGCCACGAGCAACAGTACAAGAATTACAAGATGTCCGTTCATTTCC
>CAZGMN010000106.1:0-10747 GCA_964526905.1 uncultured Eubacteriales bacterium | reverse complement strand
AGAAGATAATAATCCTTGATGAGTGGAGAAAGAATAAAATATTAGCTTAGGCTTGGCAGCGGAGGATGTTCACTGCTGAAGGAAGGATTGTGAAGCGCAGGTCCTGGCCAAGCCCTTCCTCGCCGTCAAGGTCAAGGCCCAAGGGTCCTTCCTCTGAGTGGAGTTCGACCTTGGCTGCTCGTCCGTAATGGACATCGTCTCGGTTGATGTGCTTTCCACTGAAGACAGTGCCCAGTGCAAGAAGAATGCGCCGTCTGGGCATGCCTTCGACCAGCACCACATCAAACAATCCGTCATCAATAGCAGCCTGAGGTGCAATCCACATCCCTCGTCCGAAAAACTGGCCGTTGGCGACGGCAAGCAGGTAGCTCTTTCCCCAATAGAAATCCTTCCCATCGCAGCGGACAGAAATGCGCTGTGGCCTGTATTTAAGCAGGGTGGTAATAGTCGCTTTGAGAAAAATCAGGGAGCTGCGGCGCTTCGCGCGGTTGACTCGCGAATCAACCTCTCCGCCGATGCCGGCGCTGGCGATATTGTGAAAGATGCGCAGCGAAGGCTTTCCGCCGGATTTCATGTCATAGTATTCGACCTTTCCTAAGTCACAAGGCAAAGGTCTGGCGTTAGCCAGCCAGTCAACTGCCTGCTCCGGGTCAGACGGCACGCCGAGCAGCCGGGAAAAATCCCGTCCGGTTCCCACCGGAATGTTGCCAAAGGTCATCTTCAGCTCAGGCCGCTTCGCCAGAGCATTGAGCACAGCGTGGTTTGTGCCGTCGCCGCCGATGACGATAAGGCGCTTGATGCCTGCCTTTGCCGCGGCATCGAGATGCTGGTCCACTTCATCCGGCTTCTGGGTGATGGCAATCATCAGCCCGCCAAACGCTTTTTTTAGCTTTTGTTTAATTTTCTGAAAAATTTCCTGAGCTCGTTCGCCGGCCGCATGCGGATTGACGATGATAAGAGTTTGCTCATTCATGGACTATCTCACTTTAAAAATAAAAGGGGACAGG
Organism: uncultured Eubacteriales bacterium; assembly: GCA_964526905.1. Lineage (GTDB taxonomy): Bacteria > Acidobacteriota > Aminicenantia > Aminicenantales > Aminicenantaceae > CAZGMN01. Next base: position 9,740 of record CAZGMN010000106.1, on the reverse strand, counting down.
CTACTTTTTTTGCAAAAAGTAGCCTGTCCCCTTATTTCTCTTATTTTGTTCTTCTTTCCAGTCTTTTGGCAGGCTGTAAGCGATTTCCCTGATTCGGTTGTATCGTTCAACTTCTGATCTCCAGCGCCTCTCGTCCCAGCCCAGTTTATCATGAACAATATTTTTTAGCTTTGGAAGAATGCTCTGTCCGCTATCAGGCAGGATAATGCCAAGCCGAAAACGCCTCAAGAGAAGGTCGTCGAGATGGCAGACAGCCTCATTTTCTAAAGACCAGGCCAATTCAGCCCAGAGATAAGGCGTTCCTTCTATATTTTTCAGAAGCTCAGCCGGCAAAGAAGCTATCCTTGCTGCCGCATCACCGTAGCGCCCGTTCATTCGCCGGGCTAAAGAAGAGTAAATCCCGGGAAGCGAAAAGCCGGGCTTTATGGAATCAAAAACTTCAGAGGCACGGGCTTGGCTCAAGGCATCGACTTCATCAAAGACCTTCGCCTCGTTTGTCGGCTCTTGAATCCTTTTTTCCAGCTTATGAGCTTCTTTTAGGGCATCGACAGCGCTCACCCTGAAGGTCGTGAGCTTGCCTCCGGTTACGGTCAGCAATCCGTGCTCAATCCAGACAGCATAGTCTCTGCTTTCAGCAGAAGGCTCTTTTTTCCCCGTAGCTATCACCGGCCGCACGCCAGCCTGAGTGCTGATCACATCTTCCTTTTTGAGCTCCAGGTCAGGGAAAGCGGCCTGAACCGCACGCAGCAGATAGTCTGCCTCCTTGACAGAAATCGTCGGCTCATCGCTCAACGGCAACTTGTGGTCCACATCCGTCGTTCCTGCCAGAGTCACTCCTTCCCAGGGATAGACAAAGACGGGCCGGCCGTCGTCAGGATGGCTGAAGGCGACTGCCTGATAGACAGGAAATCGCTCGAGCTTGAAGAAAAGATGGCTGCCCCGCAAGGGACGCAAACGCGGCTTCTTGCCGACTTTTTTGCGCAGCTCATCTGCCCGGGCTCCTGTGGAATTGATGACCACGCTGCCCAAGATATCAGCCGACTGTCCTGCGGCTTCATCTTTTATCCGAACTCCTGTCACTTTATCGCCTTCCTTGAGCAGGCCGTTAACAGCGCAGTAGTTCAGCGCAACGGACCGGCCTTCAGAAGAAGCGAGCCCGTCATGAAGCAGGCGCAGCACAAGGCGGGCATCATCTGTCTGGGCGTCCGTGTAATGGAAGCCGCGGCTTAAATCATGGACTCTCAACCCCGGCGCCATAAGACTAATATCAAGCTCATTGAGGCGCTGGTATCCTCCTGCTTCAGGGGAAAGACGGGTGTAAACACCCAGCCCGATGCGAACCAGCCAGGGGCTGAGCCTGTCGCTCTCGTAAACAGGATAGACAAAGCCCATCGGCTCAACCAAGCCGGGACATGCCTTGAGCAGATACTGCCGCTCGTGGACGCTCTCCCGGGTGAGCTTGATCTGCATCTGCTTTAGATAGCGGAGGCCTCCGTGAATCATCTTTGAGGAGCGGCTTGAAGTTCCTGAGCCAAAATCGCCTTTTTCCAGAAGGAGCACACGAAGACCGCTTCGCGCCGCGACTGCCAGAATGCCGGCGCCTGTAATTCCGCCGCCGATAACAATCAAGTCCCAGTGCTTATCAATCTTCTTCCATGCCTTGCTGCGCCAACCAGGAGCCCAGGGCGAAAGATACTCTTTGGTCATCGCTCTATCTTTCTTCTATCAACTAATATAAACGCAATAATAAAATTGTCATTGCGTCTGTATCAGCTTCCCAGGATTCATGATTCCATCAGGGTCGAGTGTTTTGACAATCGCTGCCAGAGCATTCATGCCGAGCTCCCCTTTTTCCACTGCAAGGTAGGGGAGATGGTCAACACCAACTCCATGCTGATGGCTGATCGTCCCGCCATGGGCCACAATCGTCCTGCTTGCTCTATCCTTGAGCTTTTTCCAGCGGGCAAATGTCTCATCCGCATCTTTAGCGATGCGGAAAATGCAAGTGAAGTAAAGGCTTGCACCTGTCTTATAGACATGAGAGATATGAGAAAAAGCTAAAACGTTCTCGCCCGCATCCTCAAGCCCGCTGCGCAAGCCATTCAGAATAGATTCTGCGGCTGAAGCCACATTCTTCCAGGCAAAGGCTGATTCCAGAGTGTCAACTGCATAGCCAAAGTCCCAGAGCGTATTACGAAGGTAGGGAGTGCGGAAGCGGCTCTTCCGCCACTCGCTTCCCATCCTGCGGCCGACATGGACAGCGCCGTGAGAGCGGGCAATCTCCAGCGCCAGGCGCCGCGTCCTCCAGAAAATTTCATGCTTGCCTGTGATGGCAAAAAACAAAAGACATTTCTCCTCGCCCAAGCCCCGCGCCTTGAGAAGCCGCTCGAGGAGCCGGACAATCCTCGGCCGTCCGGCAAGGACCAAAGTTGTTTTTGTTTCTGTAGAATCATGCAAGCGAAGCATGGAAAGGGGCAGGGAAGAGCGCACAATTTCCCGGACAGAAGCCATTCCGCTCTTCCAGTCAGGAAAGAAGACAGCGTAAAAGGTTTCTCGCTCAGCCAGTCGGGCCACGCGCATGGTTGCCTGGGTAATAAATCCTATGCGTCCTTCAGAGCCAAGCACGATTTGCCGCAAATCAGGCCCGGCAGCGCTGGCAGGGAATGGAGGAAGGTCGATTGTTCCCGCGGGCGTGACAACTCTTCCCCCAGCAAACATATCTTCGATCCGGCCGTAATAAAGCGATTGCTGTCCGCTGGAGAGGGTCGCAATCCATCCGCCTAAGGTTGAGTATTCGAACGACTGGGGGAAATGCCCCATGGTAAAGCCTCTGGCTCTCAACTGAGCTTCAAGATGGGGCCCTGTGACTCCGGCTCCAAAAGCAGCCAGATGGCTTTCTTCATCCAGATCAGTCATCCTGAACATCCTGCTCATGTCAACAGTCAGAACAGGGCGACTTCCGGGCAAAGGATTGATATGCCCGACAACGCTTGTTCCTCCTCCGTAGGGAATGAGCCTGGCGCCTGTTTTCCGGGCAAAAGAAATGAGTTCTTTGATTTCTTGTTCGGACTCTGGCTGCGCGACTCCATCAGGGAATCTGTCCACAGTTCCGAAGCGAAGGGCAATCCAATCGGGCAGAGATTGACCGCAGGAATGGCGCAGCCTCAGAGCTGGGTCATCGCTTATCAGCGGATGAGATTTCAGTCGCGAGCGCTTTATCCGCCGCAAGACATCTTTGAATTTGGCAGAAGGCCCGGGCTTGGCCGCCCCAATGATATCGGCCAGATAAGCCTTAGCCGCTCCAATCAGCGGAAAATCAACCTTCTCGCTTCCCCAGCCATTCCAGCGTCTCATCGACAATCTCCTTGAGCGTAATTAAATGCGATTTTTTAAGCTGATACCTCATTTAATATGAAATTAAAGAATATCTACAGAACAGAAATGCGTCAAGGTTAAAAAGGCTCTATAAAGAAAAGTAGCACCAAAGGAAGATGGTCGTAACGGTCAAAAAATAATCTATTTGTATAATAATAATTGACAAATAGGTCTACCATATGTAAAATACAGCCAAATGGCTAAGGCTCGTATTATTTTCGATAAGATTAAACCTTATTTTGACTCTCCCGAGGCAATAATTATCATGGGAATGAGGCGAACCGGCAAGACAACACTCTTAAAACTTATTTTTGACCAGATTGAAACAAAGAATAAAATCTCTTTAGACTTAGAAAATCCTTTAAACAGAAGATACTTTGAAGAGGAGAATTATGAAAGAATAAAAGTTTCATTTGAGATGCTGGGAATTGATTTTTCTCGCAAGTCGGCGATTTTTTTAGATGAGATACAATTTGTAAAAAATTTACCTTCCGTAGCTAAATATTTTATCGACCACTATAATGTGAAATTTTTCTTGACTGGCTCAGCCAGCTTTTATTTAAAAAATCTCTTTACAGAGTCATTGGCTGGAAGAAAGTACATCTTCGAGCTGTTTCCTTTGACTTTTAGCGAATTTCTTTTATTCAAAGAAAGCACATTAAAAGTACCTCAGAATACTTCTGAAATAACAAGGGCAATGTATGAAACGATTTCTCCCTTATATGATGAATATATTTTATTCGGGGGGTTTCCTGGAGTCGTTTTAAAAACGAGTCTTGAGGAGAAGAAGAGGGCGCTAGAAGAAATCTTCACCTCGTTCTTTCAACTCGAGATTCTTCAACTCGGTGATTTCCGAAAGAATGAAGTGATCAGGGATTTGGTATTGCTTATGGCTCAAAGGCTTGGCTCCAAAATTGATATTCAAAAGATTTCGAAAGAACTGGGTATTAGCCGACCCACACTTTACGAATATATCGCTTTCCTGGAGGGAACGTTTTTTTTAAAAACCATAAGGCCATTTACAAAAGGAAAAAATTCTGAGATTAGAAAAATGCCTAAAGTCTACCTCTGCGATTCTGGTCTTGCCAATCATATTGCAAAACTCGATTTTGGGCTGCTCTTTGAAAACAATATCTTTCAGAATCTCAAGCAAAAAGGCGAGCTCAATTTCTACCAGAGAAAAAAAGGGGCAGAGATTGACTTTATCTTGAACAGCAAATTAGCCTATGAAGTAAAATTGACTGCACGATTATCAGACGTCAAATATCTAAAGAGAATCTCAAATGAGTTGAATTTAGAGGGCTTTCGAATCATAGCCAAAAGCTATAGCGAGCACGAGAATGTTATCTATGGATTCATGCTATAGAAAGTCTCTTTTTTTTGCTCTCATCAAAAAAGTATCGAAAGCATCCTCAACAAGGTTTTTCTTCGTGGAAAAAAGCTATAAAATATCTCTCTGCTGTTGCTTGTCTTCAAAGTGTTGTGTTAGCATTGATAGACCATGGCTTACCTGCTACTGCAAAGCAAAGATGGCCAAGTCAGAAGATTTTCGCTTACCAAAGCCAAGACAACAATCGGCAGAAGGCTGGAAAGCGACATAACTCTGATTGACCCCTTTGTCTCCCGCGACCACGCCGAGGTCATAGCCCTTGAAGACGGCACATATGAGATACATGACAGAGGCGCCAAATATCCGATCAGAGTCAATGAAAGAATCATCTCCTCCCATAAACTCAGCGAGGGGGATAGAATCAAGGTCGGTGATTCGGTATTAGTCTTCAAATCCGAGGACACTTGGTCCAACATCAATGTTGAGTTTCTCGAGGATAAAGACCTGTCACAGAAACCTCAGGAGGTCACCTCCCTGGAGACAAAAAAATTTGTGCCCTTTTCCGTAGAAGATTTTAACGCCAAAGATATTCTCTCCCTCCAGAGCGACCATCAGAGGCTGATGCTTCTCTACGAATTCAGCAATACTGTGAATTCCTATCTCAAAGACGCGCACAATTTGCTGAACGAAATCTTGAAATGTGCTTTCAGGACGCTGAAGGCTGAAAGAGGCTTCATCGCCTTGGCCGATGAAGAGACGGGAGAGCTGGATTGTGAGATTGCCCGGGATAACACAGGCGATTTGAATCCAGAGAAGCTTGAAGCGAGCAAAACAATAACCTATAAGGTCTTCAAGGACGGCGTTTCCATCCTGACCAGCAATGCCCTCCAAGACAGCCAGTTTGGACAAGCCGAGAGCGTCAAGGAATACAGCATTCGCTCCGCGATGTGCGTTCCGCTTCTCTTCAAGGAGAAAATTCTGGGAGTCATCTATCTGGACAATCGGGCTTCGGCCGGGACCTTTGCCGAGGATGACCTTATCTTCTTAACGGCAATGTCTCACCTGGCCGCAATTGCCCTGGGCAATGCCCATCTTCATCGCCAGGTCGTCCAGGAAAACATCCGTCTGCTCAATGAACTGAAGCCAAAGTTCCAGATCGTTGGAGATTCGGAGGAGATGAAGAATGTTTTGGGGGCCATTAAGAAAGTCGCTCCTTCGGATGTGACCATCCTCATCCAGGGTGAGACAGGAACAGGCAAGGAATTGCTGGCAAGAGCGATCCATTCCTTATCTCCTCGCTGCCATGAGCCTTTCGTCGCTGTCAACTGTGCGGCCATGCCCAAGGAATTGATTGAGAGCGAGCTGTTCGGACATGAGAAAGGAGCTTTCACCGGAGCCATTGAAAGCCGGGAAGGAAAATTTCAGGCTGCAAACGGCGGCACGATTTTTCTTGATGAGATCGGGGACATGAGCCTCGATACTCAGGCAAAAGTCCTTCGGGTTCTTGAAGAAAAGGAATTCCAGCGGGTCGGAGGAACAAAAACAATAAAGGTTGATGTTCGGGTCATTGCCGCGACAAACAAAGACCTGAAAAAGACGGTGGAGGAAGGCAGGGTTCGTGAAGACCTTTTTTATCGGCTGAATGTTGTTCCTATTACACTTCCTCCCCTGCGGGACCGGAAGGAAGATATCATCCCTCTTGCCCAACACTTCATCGCCGAAAGGGTTGAAAAAATTTCGCCCAAGGCAAAGCAGCTGCTTCTTTCTTATAACTGGCCCGGTAACATCAGAGAGCTGAAGAATTGCATGGACCGTGCGGTTATTCTGGGAGACGGGGAAGCGATTCAGCCAGAGGACTTGCCTCATTACATCCGCACTGAAGCGAAAACAATTCCGGCGCCGCTTGAATCGCTGGAGCGCATAGAGGCAGACCACATCATCAGGGTGTTGAGGCGCACAGGCTGGAACAAGAGCAAGGCCGTCAGGGTATTGAGGCTTACCCGCCAGACTTTAGACAACAAAATCAAAAAATATAAAATCAAGAAATAAAACCTGTCCGAATTCCTTTACAATGTATGAAAATTAGACATATATCTCTATTTTAGTCTTTCCTATCCTATCTTTGATAGAATGCCTTGATATGTCATTCCCTCTTGGTGCCTCCCTCTCTAAAAATTAGACAATTTGCTTTTTATCGGCTTCTTTGGCCGCTTCATTTTTTCCAGGCGAGAAAAATCCGTCTTTAACAATTCTCCAGGGGAATAATCCGGAGTTTAATTGATAAATTCTGATTTTTGTTGCCTTTTTCCCGATATTTTTTCGCTATGAATAAGATGGCACCCTTTTTGCTTTATGAAAGGCTGAGATAAGAAAGACATGGAGAATAAGAGCAAAAATGAAAAATAAGCCTGCAAAATTATACGCTCGCCTGGCAAGAGGCAAATGCGAGCCAGGTCTATTTGGCAGAAAAGAGCGTCTGTTATGAAAACTGAGAATCAATTTAAAAAGGAGGTGAGAATCGAATTGAAAAAGAAAAAAGAATTTGCAGTGGGAGCAAAATTTTTGCTCCCGGGTGGACATTATTGAAGAGAAGGAGGAAAGAATGAAAAAATTATTTATATTAATCACGATTCTAATCTTCTTGTTCCTGTCGCTTAGGACCTCCGCTTTAGCCCAAGAATTTGGGGCGATAAAGGGAGTCGTCAAGGACATCCAGGGCGAACCCCTTCCTGGAGTCAGCGTGACTCTGACCGGGTCCAAGATTGCTCCCTCCTCAGCCGTCACCTCAAAGGGTGGAAATTTTCGCTTCCTGAACTTGCCTGTCTCTGATGATTATCTTTTGAAGCTCGAACTCCAAGGTTTTAATACTGTCGTTCGAGAAAAACTCACCGTCTCTTTTGGGAGAGACGTCAATCTGGATATTGTCATGGAGATGGCAAAGCTCAATGAGGAGATTACAGTCGTTGCCGAAAATCCGGTGATCGACGCCAAAAGGGCTCAGGTGGGAGTGAACATCACTCAAGAAATGATCATGGACCTGCCAACGGCCAGGAATCCCTGGGTGATGATGGCCCTCATTCCTGGAATGCTGGTCGACAGGGAAGATGTCGGAGGCAATGAAGGCGGACAGCAGTCTTCTTATTACGGCCACGGCTCGTCAGAGAATGATAACACCTGGAACGTTGACGGAGCAAACATAACGGACAATTCTGCGCTGGGAGCGGCCCCTGCTTATCTCAATATTTCAGGCTATGAAGAGCTGCAAATCAACTATGGAAACAATGATATCCGCTCCCAAACAGGGGGAGTCCAGATCAACATCGTCTCCAAGCGAGGCGGAAATAATTATTCAGGCACATTCTATCTCGATGCGGAAGATAAAAAATGGCAGTCCGACAATGTTCCTCTTGAGTTGAAGGAGAAGGGCTACAGCCCGGCAGGAGTGAACAGGCTTTATCTTTATGGCGCCAATTTTGGCGGACCCCTGGTCAAAGATAGAGCCTGGTTCTATGCCGCCTATGGAATTCAGGATATAGACGCCCTGACCCTGGCCGGAACATCAGACAAGACCTGGCTGGCTTCCGGATACGCGAAACTGGATTTTCAACTGACGAAATCGACAAGGTTCAATGCCTTTGTCGAGTATGACAACAAGCAGAAGTGGAATAGGGCCGACTGGGGATATACGGTTCAGGAACCTGAAACTTTCTGGAACCAGGATGGCCCGGGCTATATCTGGAAGGGCGAGTTAGAGCAGATGACAGGCAACTTATACCTTAATGCCAAGGCCATTTTCACCAATGGAGGCTTTTACCTCCATCCTGTCACCGCACACACCGCAGACGGCTCAGGAGATTACGAGATTTTCTATTATGATCCCAGCTTCCGCCTTGGTGGAAACATCGATGATTACGGCACGGATAGAGACCAGCTCAATCTCAACTTGAGCGGCAACTATTTCGCTGAAAGAATCCTGGGCGCAAACCACGAAATTAAGTTCGGAGTGGATTATGTGAGCGCAACGGTCAATAGCTATGACCTTTATGAAGGGAACCTCGTCCTTAACTCCTACGGGGCCTCTGATTATGCTGTGCCGACTGGAGAATGGTGGGAAATCTGGCTGCTCAGAGATTACATGGTGAATTATTCCTTTACCCGCTATTCCGCTTTCATCCAGGATACGATGACCTTCGGCCGCCTGGCCTTTAACCTCGGGCTCAGATACGATCAGGAAAAGTCTATGGTGAAGGATATCAACATCAGCGCCTCGCCCTGGCTTCCGCAGTACATGCCTGCTCTCACCATCGACAAGTTTGACCCTGGAATCAGTTGGAAAGTCCTTTCGCCGCGTTTCAGCCTATCCTATGACCTTTTCGGCAACGGGAAGGACGTCTTCAAGTTATCAGTCGCCCGCTACGGCTCTCAGTCCGGATTCAAAATTGCTGACTTCATCAATCCCTTAGGCTGGACAGAGATTGACATGGTTTGGCAGGATTTGGACGGCAACGGCCGCGTCACTGCGGATGAGGTCTTTGGATACGACTATGACACTGAAACCTTGATGGATCCAAATGACCCAAACTACTGGCTGTGGAGCTCGAATGTCAATCCTTCTGATCCGACGAGCATAGTGCCCGTAAACAAATTTGACCCTAACTACAATTCTCCGCTCTTGGACGAAGTCAGTGCTTCCTATGAGAAAGAGCTCTTCACAGATTTTGCCGCCCGGCTGGAGTTCTTCTACAAGAGATACCACCGCCAGACCTGGACAAGGTTCATGCTCCCTGACGGAACCCTTGATTCAGAGGCCAACTATTATGTTGCCAGTCATGACGACACCGTCGATTATGACTATTATGGCCGCACCGGCAGTTATCCTTATCAGTACAGGACAAATCATAAGGAGAGCTATGACCGCTACCTCGGCACCCAGCTTGTCTGGACAAAGAGACTTTCTCACAAATGGATGATGGGCGGCTCCTTAACCTATGCTGACTGGAAGAGGTTCTATAAAGGCGAATACATCGGCTATATC